>SXMG01000069.1 GCA_005778835.1 Actinomycetota bacterium | reverse complement strand
GGGTCTCAGCCATACTGACGCCGAGATTCGTCTTTAACTCCAATTCATATTCCGCCCGCGCCCGCTCTAGGGCCCAATCGCGCTGCACCGCCTGCGCTTGGGTCGTCTTGCGCTCAACATCGCGCAACACCAGGCCGTCACGGTGCGCGAGCGCGACACGATGGAGCAGCAGCGCATCCCGCTCGAGAAGCTCGAGGCCTACCTGGCCGGCGAGCTGCTCGGCTCCTAGTCGCGGCGTGCGCCGCCCACCTCACCCGCCCGAGCGGTCTCCACAATTCAGGAGTCTCGGCGTGCGGAAGGGCATCCACGGCCCTGTGTCGGCGTGTCGCGCCTCGCTCAGGTGACCCGCACCTGAATTGTGGAGGCCTGCCGGCGTCGGGGCGTCCCTCACAGGCGAACGCGCGGGGCAGCGCTGCACGATCCGGAGCCGCTGGCCCCTCAGCGCCGAGACGTGCGCCACCCTGCGGCGATGGATGCTGCACACCTCGTCGCCCGTCACGGCGGCGCACTCGACCGGCGCCGGCTGCACGAGCTCGGCGCCACCGACCACGATCTGCGTCGAGCGCTCAAGGCTGGCACGCTCAACCGCCCGCGCCGGGGCTGGTACTCGACCTGGGCCGAGCGAGATCCGCGGTTCCGGGCGATGCGCGTTGGCGGGCGGCTCACCGGCATCAGTGCGGTCGCCGCGCTCGGCGGCTGGGTGCTCGGTCGGCCTGCACTGCACGTGGCGGTGCCGACCAACGCCGCCCGCCTGCGCAACCAGTGGCGTCGCGATCGTCGCCGGACGGATGCTCGCGATGACGGCGTCGTCGTGCACTGGGTCAGCCCTGCGCATGATCGGGGTTCGTCGACGGGCATGGTCGACCTGGCCGAGGCGCTGGAGCTGATCTGCCGCACCGAGCCCGCTGAGCAGGCGATCGCCGTGCTCGACTGGGTGCGCCGCACGGGCCGGCTCGATCGCATCGAGCTCGCCGAGCTGCGCGAACGGCTGGGGCCGTGCCGTTGGCTGGTCGACGCGAGCATCGACAACTGCGACTCCCTGCCCGAGAGTCTTGCGCGCACTCGTCTGCGTGCGGCTGGTGTTCACGTCGGCACGCAGGTCGTGTTCACCGACGGGCTCGAGAAGATCGATCTCGTGCTCGAGGGCACGGTGGCCGTCGAAGTCGACGGCGACGAGCATCACCGCGAGAGGTTCGAAGAAGATCGCGCTCGAGATCTCGCGATCACGCGAGTCGGGCTGCACTCGGTGCGGCCGAGCGCTCGGCAGGTCTACACCCGCTGGCCCGCGGTGGAGGCGGCCCTGGTGCGCGCGCTGCGCGAGCGGGGCATCCTCGTCGATCTCCACAATTCAGGAGTCGCGCAGGTCGGAAGGCCCGCGACACGCCGTGAGAGCGCTCCGCCAGGCCTGCAACGGCCCGCGGCTCCTGAATTGTGGAGACCCGCGCGCGCGGGGTGAGGCGGGAATACCGGGCTCGCCGTCGCGTTGGATTCAGCATGAGCACCCCCATCGACGTGCAGATCTGGTCCGACGTGCAGTGCCCCTGGTGCTACATCGGCAAGCGCAAGTTCGAGGCCGCCGTCGAGCAGTTCGAGGGCGAGGTGCAGGTGACCTACCGCAGCTTCGAGCTCGCGCCCGACACGCCGGTCGACTTCGAGGGCTCGCCCGTCGACTACCTCAGCCAGCGCAAGGGAGTCACCCCCGGGCAGGCCCAGCAGATGGTCGATCGCGTCAGCGGCATCGCCGAGTCGGTGGGCCTCGAGTACCACTACGACCGCATCCACCAGACGAACACCGTGCTCGCGCACGAGCTGCTGCACTTCGCCAAAGCGCACAACCTGCAGGTCGAGCTCAAGGAGCGCCTGCTGCTCGCCTACTTCACCGAGGGCCGCCACATTGGCCGCGCCGATGATCTTGCCGAGCTCGCGGCCGAGGTCGGGCTCGACAAGAGCGCCGCGGCTGCCGCCCTCGCCGAGCACACCCACCTCGCGGACGTGAAGGCTGACATGGCGCAAGCGGTCGCGTACGGCATCCAGGGCGTGCCGTTCTTCGTCATCGACGACAAGTACGGCATCTCGGGGGCGCAGGAGAGCACGACCTTCCTCGCCGCGTTGCAGCAGGCGGCCGCCGAACGCGAGACGGTCACAGCATCATGACGACGGATGCTGCGCCGAAGCCCTTCGCCATGCTCGGCGACCCCGCCGCCGAGGCCTGCGAGGGTGACGCCTGCCTGATCCCCGCCCCGCCGACAACCCCTGCCGCCTCCGAGTAGCAGAGGTCAGCGCGGCGCGAGCGGTTCGCTGATGTCGGCGACGGTCGCGTCGAGGGCGGCGATGAGATCATCGGCCTGCACGAACAGCGAGTACCCGTGCTCGCCCGCACCCATCGACACGCGCCGCCCGGCCATGCCCGCATCGGCATACACGGGCCACGCAGTCGTCGACCCGAGCGGCGTGATCGTGCCGCGCTCGTAGCCCGTGGCTTCGAGCGCAAGTTCCGGCGAAGGCAGCTGCAGCTTGTTCACGCCGACGAGCGCGCGCAGCTTCGGCCACGAGATCTGCCGGTCGCCGGGGATCAACGCGAAGAGAAACGTGCCGTCGCTGCGCTTGACGACGAGCGATTTCACGATGTCGGCCGGGGTGATGCCGAGTATCGATGCGGCCTCCTCGAGCGATGAGGCGCGCATCCGATCGATGAACTCGACAGCGAGCCCGCGCGCGGCGGCGTCGGCGGCCACCCGCTCCCGCCCTGACAGTTCCGCCATGATTTCTCCTCGCGCTTAGGCTGAGCCCATGACCTCTAGCGCACCACTCAAGGCGGGCATCATCGGCTTCGGACTCGCGGGTCGAGTCTTCCACGCCCCCTTCCTCGCCACGAACCCGGCCTTCACGATCGCGGCGATCGCGACGAGCGACGGCGATCGGGCCGCCCAGGCGAAGGACGCGCATCCGGCTGCCGAGATCATGACGACGGATGCTCTTCTCGCGCAGGCCGCCGACCTCGACCTGGTGGTGCTCGCGTCGCCGCCGCACGTTCACCGTGAGCAAGCAGTCGCGGCGCTCGAGGCAGGGGCCGCCGTCGTCATCGACAAGCCTTTCGTGCCGACGGTCGCCGACGCCGAGGCGATCATCGCCGCGGCGGAGGCAGCGAAGCGCCCGCTGACGGTGTTCCAGAACCGGCGCTGGGACGGCGACTTCCGCACCGTCACCCGCCTCGTCGAGAGCGGCGCGCTCGGCACCGTGCACCGCTTCGAGTCGACGTTCGAGCGCTTCGGGGCTCCCAAGCGCGACCAGTGGCAGGGGCAGATCAGTCCGGCGCAGGGCGGCGGAATTCTCTTCGACCTCGGCAGCCACCTCATCGACCAGGCACTCACGCTGTTCGGCCCCGCGACACTCGAGGTCGCCGAATTGCGCGCGGTGCGCGACGGCCTCGGCAGCGAAGACGACGCCTTCATCTCCCTGCTGCACGAGAACGGCGTGCGCAGCCACCTCACGATGAGCCGAGTCGCCGCGCAGAGCGGTCCGCGGTTCCGCGTGCTCGGCGACGAGAGCGGCTACAGCGTCTACGGGCTCGACGGGCAGGAGCCCGACCTCAAGGTCGGCCACTGGCCGGGCGCTGAAGGTTACGGTGAGACCCCCAAGGCTCAGTGGGGCTTGCTCGGCATCGACAACGGCGAACAGCCTCTCGTGCCCGTGCCCACCGAGGCCGGCGGCTACCCCGATTTCTACGCGCAGGTCGCGGCGAGCATCCGCGACGGTGCCCCGGTGCCGGTGGATGCCCGCCACGCCCTCGAGACCGTGCGCATCATCGAGCAGGCGCACGCGATGAGCGGTCAGTAGCGGCTACGGCTGCGGGAGGTTCTGTAGTCGGGAGCGCTCACTATTGATGGCGTCTTCGTACTGCGCTCGGTCGAAAACGATGGCGAACTCATCGTCGAAGCACTCTTCGAACCATCTGCTTGGCGGGGGTGTGACCGTGCCGAACTTCCGATATCGCTGGTACAGGTCAGTGTCGTTGTCGATGCCGAAGCGATCCCAGGTGACTGTCTCGTCGGTGATGGCGATGCGGCATGCGAGCACCCAGCCATCACTGTCGTCCAAGCACCCGGGACAGAATGCAAGTGCGACCCGACCGTTCTCGAGAATGGTGAGAGACGGGCCATCTTGAAGGGAGTGAAGCCACGCCAACTGCTCGGCAAGCTCGAGGGTGTCCACGAGTGGGAACCCGATGTCGAGATCTTCCTGATGGCGTTGGGAATGGATCGGCTCCAGCACGATGTCGAGCGGTACCCCGTCCACGGTCGGGGCTCGCCGGCTCACCGAGACGTCGCCCCAATGGGGCTGGTTCGGCACTTCGAGAAAGCCCAAGCGAGCAGTCTTCTTTTCGATCATGGTCCGAGTTTCCCCCACAAGCCCGGATACAGAACCCGCGTTACGCGACTAGCCAGCGCGACCTGGGAGACTAGGGGAACCATGTCGACCGCCACTCTGCCCGCACCACTCAGCATCGGGCCCATCCCGCTGAGCGTGCCCGTCGTGCTCGCGCCCATGGCAGGCATCACGAACACGGCGTTCCGGCGGCTGTGCCGCGAGTACGGCGCGGGGCTCTACGTGAGCGAGATGATCACGAGCCGTGCGCTCGTCGAGCGCACGCCCGAGAGCCTGCGCCTCATCACGCACCACGAGAGCGAGACGGTGCGCAGCATCCAGCTCTACAGCGTCGACCCGACGACCGCGGGCGAGGCGGCGGCGTTCCTCGCGGGCGAGGGGCTCGCCGACCACATCGACATGAATTTCGGATGCCCGGTGCCCAAGGTCACCAAGAAGGGCGGGGGAGCCGCCCTGCCGTGGAAGCTCGAGCACTTCCGTCGCATCGTGGAGGCGACCGTGAAGGCCGCGGGCGATATTCCCGTGACGGTGAAGATGCGCAAGGGCATCGACGCCGACCACTTGACCTACCTCGAGGCGGCGAAAGCTGCCGAGGGTGCTGGCGTCGCCGCGGTAGCGCTGCACGCGCGCACGGCCGCCGACTTCTACAGCGGCAACGCCGACTGGGATGCGATCGGCACGCTGAAGCAGACCATCACGAGCATTCCCGTGCTCGGCAACGGCGACATCTGGTCGGCGGAGGATGCCCTGCACATGGTCGAGCAGTCAGGCTGCGACGGCATCGTCGTCGGGCGCGGCTGCCTGGGCCGCCCGTGGCTCTTCGGTGATCTCTCCGCTGCCTTCACTCACCGCCACGTGCGCATCCAGCCGGGCCTCGGCGAGGTCGCCGACGCGTTCCGCCGCCACGCCGAGCTGCTCGTCGAGTTCTTCGACGACGAGGCCAAGGCCTGCCGCGACATCCGCAAGCACGTCGCCTGGTACTTCAAGGGCTACGCGGTCGGCGGCGAGCTTCGCGCGCGACTCGCGGCCGTCGAGAGCCTGCAGCACATGGACGACCTGCTCGGCGAGCTCGACCGCGACGCGCCCTACCCGGGCGAGGCGGCCGAGGGCCAGCGCGGGCGCGCTGGCACGCCGAAGAAGCCGTCGCTGCCCGACCGCTGGCTCGAGAGCCGCGAGCTCACCGGTGCGAGCCGCGCCGAGGTCACCGCCGCCGAACTGCACCACTCGGGCGGTTGACAGACAGTGGAGGCTGACCCTGTACACCTCACGTGACGCCGAGCGGCGACTGCCCGAGGTCCATTCGACGAATCGCGGGCACTTCGCCCGTGATCGTGCGCGCCTGCTGCACTCGAGCGCGCTGCGACGGCTTGCCGCGAAGACGCAGGTGCTCAGCCCGACCACGGGCGTCGACTTCGCCCGCAACCGCCTCACGCACTCGCTCGAGGTCGCCCAGGTGGGCCGCGAACTCGCGACGGCGCTCGGCCTCGACCCCGACGTCGTCGACACGGCGTGTCTCGCGCACGACCTCGGCCACCCGCCGTTCGGCCACAACGGCGAGGGCGCGCTCGCCGAGTGGGCGAGCGACATCGGCGGCTTCGAGGGCAACGCGCAGACGTTGCGTCTGCTCACCCGCATCGAACCCAAGGTCATGGGCCCCGACGGTGCGACCTACGGCCTCAACCTGACGCGCGCGAGCCTCGACGCGAGTTGCAAGTACCCGTGGCCGCGCGAAGACGGCATCGACGACCCGAGCGGGCGCAGCAAGTTCGGCGTGTACGACGACGACCGCCCGGCCTTCGAGTGGATGCGCGAGGGCGCGCCCGTCGGCGTGCCGAGCATCGAGGCGCAGGTCATGGACCTGAGCGACGACATCGCGTACAGCGTGCACGACTTCGAAGACGCGATCGTCGGCGGACTCATGGATGCTGCGCTCATCGCCTCGCGCGGCGAACATGATGCCCTGCTCGCGGGCGTGCTGCAGTGGAGCGGCGACGCCGTGACCCTCGACGAGCTCGAGGCGGCGTTCGAGCGGCTCGCGGCCATCGACACCTGGGTGAGCAACTGGAGCGGCTCGCGCCGAGATCTCGCAGGGCTCAAGAACCTCACGAGCCGCCTGATCGGGCGATTCGCGCACGAAGCGGTGCACGCGACGCGCGCGGCGCATCCCTCGGTCTCGCTCGCCCGTTTCGGCGGCACCGTGATCGTTCCTCGTGAGACGCGGGCCGAGATCGCCGTGCTCAAGGGCATCGTCGGCACGCTCGTCATGTCGACGAACGCCCGGCAGCCGCTCTACGCCCGCCAGCGCATCCTGCTCGTCGAGCTCGCCGACGCGCTCTGGCAGGCGGGCCCGAGCGCTCTCGACCGTCCGTTCGCCGACGACTTCGCCGCAGCGCCGGACGACGCTGCACGTCGCCGGGTCATCGTCGACCAGGTCGCCTCCCTCACCGACCAGGGTGCGATGATCTGGCACGAGCGATTCGTCGGCTGAGAATCGCGGCCAGCACCCCGGGCCTAGAATCGGCCCTGTGGCAGGCCTGATCCGACGCAGCGACATCGACGAAGTCAGGTCGCGCACGAATCTCGCCGATGTCGTCGGCGACTACGTGACGCTCAAGAGCGCCGGCGTCGGATCGATGAAGGGCCTTTGCCCCTTCCACGACGAGCGCAGCCCGAGTTTCCACGTGCGACCGCAGGTCGGCTTCTATCACTGCTTCGGCTGCGGCGAAGGCGGCGACGTCTACACCTTCCTGCAGAAGATGGACCACGTCACGTTCTCTGAAGCGGTCGAGCGCCTCGCCGGCCGGCTGGGCTACGAGCTGCACTACGAAGACGGCGCCAAGGCCGCCGACCAGGGCAATCGTAGCCGCCTGCTTGCCGCCAACGCGGCCGCCGAGCAGTTCTTCCGCGAGCAGCTCGGCACCGCGGCGGCCGAGCCGGCACGGCAGTTCTTGGGCGACCGCGGCTTCGACTCGCACGCGGCTGAGCGCTTCTCGGTCGGCTTCGCGCCGAACTCGTACGACGCCATGGGCGAGCATCTGCGGGGGCTCGGCTTCACCCCTGAAGAGCTGCTCGCCTCGGGGCTGCAGGGCCAGGGCGACCGCAAACCCTACGACCGCTTCCGCGGCCGGCTGGTCTGGCCGATCAAGGATGTCACCGGGCAGACGCTCGGCTTCGGCGCGCGCAAGCTGCTCGAGAGCGACAACGGCCCGAAGTACCTCAACACCCCCGAGACGCCCGTCTACAGCAAGTCGAAGGTGCTCTACGGCCTCGATCTCGCCAAGCGCGACATCGCCCGCGGCAAGCAGGTCGTCGTCGTCGAGGGCTCCACCGACGTCATGGCCTGCCACCTCGCCGGGGTCACGACCGCCGTCGCCACGTGCGGCACGGCCTTCGGCGCCGACCACATCACGATCATCCGCCGGGTCATGGGCGATATCGACAACCGCGACTCGCATCAGCTCGGCGAGGTCGTGTTCACGTTCGATCCCGACGAGGCTGGCCAGAAGGCGGCGAGCCGCGCCTTCGCCGACGAGCAGCGGTTCGCTGCGCAGACGTACGTCGCCGTCGCGCCCGACGGTCTCGACCCGTGCGACTTGCGTCTGAAGCGCGGTGACGATGCGGTGCGGATGCTCATCCAGAGCCGCAAGCCCATGTACGAGTTCATGGTGCGCCGGCAGCTCGACGCGCTCGATCTCGAGACCGTCGAAGGGCGAGTCGCGGCGCTCAGGGCCACAGCGCCGATCGTCGCGGGCATCCGCGACGAATCGCTGTCGATCGGCTACACGCGCACACTCGCCGGGTGGATCGGCATGGACCCCACGGAGGTCGCCCAGGCCGTGCGGGCCGCGCGGCGCGCACCGGCGCGCGGCCCGAGCACAGCATCCGCGGGCCGTGGCCAGCAGGGCGGGGGAGAGACCGCACCCGGCAGCGCCCCGATCGCCGCGGGAGACTCAGCGGCGGCCATGGCAGCCGAGTCGGTGCCGACCATCGGCATCGCTCAGCTGCCGACCGACCCGGTGACACGGCTTGAGCGCGAGCTGCTCATGGCCCTGCTGCAGCATCCGGGCGAGATCCCGATCGAGACGGCGAAGCGGGCGCTGCACACGACCTTCACCCAGCCGGCGCTCGCGACCGTGCGCGACGCGGTGCTCGCGGCACTCGACGCCTACGCCACGCCCGACTGGGCCCGTCGCGTCGCCGAGGAGGCTCCGCCGGCGTTCAGCCCGCTCGTCACGCAGTTGGCGATCGCCCCACTGCCCATGCGCGACGGCCGCACCGCCGAATACTGCGCGGGCGTCACGACCTCGCTCATCGACCGCGACCTGCTGCGGCGCAAGACCGAGCTGCTCGGCGCGCTGCAGCGCACCGACGCCGCCGACGACCCCGAGCGGCACCGCGCCCTCCAGCAGCAGCTCGTCGAGGTCGAGGCTGAGCGGCGGAAGGTCAGGGGAGACTGACGTCGCGTTTTCCCCGAGCACCCGACCTGTGCCTATTGTCGTCGGCGCCGGGGCGGCCGCCGGCGCGGCGCCCGGAGGCGCCACCCATCCGTCTGTGGATACGGGCTGCGAAGGGGCCGCCGACGCTTCGGCCGCCTTGGGGGGAACCACGGCGGGACGGGCGGGATTGGAGATTTCCATCTTGGT
>SXMG01000068.1 GCA_005778835.1 Actinomycetota bacterium | reverse complement strand
GGGGGGGGGGGGCCGGGCGGGGCGGGCTGGCAAGCGGGCTGAGTGGGCGAGCGGGCAGGCTGGGCTGGGCGGGCTAGCGCGCTGAGCGCGAGCGACGCGCGGCCGCCGGCTCGTCGTCGAGCGGCCGGCGCACCGCCGCGATCGACGTCGTGCTGGCCTCGAGCAGGTCGGTGAGCGCCTCGGCGACGAGGTCGGCGCGGGGCACATCGCGCAGCACGATCGGCCGGTCGAGCCCCGTGTTGATGAGCACATCGCCCGACCGGAACGCCGACTGCAGCCCTGCGCGGCGCACGGTCACGTCGTTCCCCCGGCTCAGCAGCACCTCTTGCCGAGTGCGCACGAAGAGCCCGCGCCGCAGCACGATGCGGCGCGTCGTGATGAGGTACTGCGTGCTCAGCCAGCTCAGCAGCGGCAGCAGCCACAGCAGCCCGATCAGAACGAGCCCGACGAAGAGCGCGGCCAACTGCAGCCAGAGCTCGTCGAGCGCGAACGCGCCGTACGACGCAGCACCGGCGACCACGACCAGCACGATCGACGGCAGCACGAGCGCGCGAGCGTGCGGGCGCAACCGCGACACGGCCCGCTCGGGCTGGCGGCTCTCCCCCGTCATGCCCTATTCATACCGCAGATGCGTCACGTCTCCGGCTGCCACGGCGATGACTGCCGAACCCTGAGCCGACGGCTGCACGACGAGCCGCCCGTCGTCGTCGAGGCGCACCGCGGTACCGAGCGTCACCGGCAGGCCGGGGCGCTCGACCCGCACGGCGCGACCGAGCGTCTGCAGGTGCGGCACGACGAGCGACGGCAGCAGCTCGAGCTCTGCCGCCCGCCACTGAGCAATGAGCGGCAGCAGCTCGCCGAGGTACGCGGCGAGGGCACGGTCGGTCAGGGACTCCCCCGCTTTCACCCCTTCGATGACCAGGGAGGTCGCGGTCGGCACCGGCAGGTCGGCCTGCGTCATCGAGAGGTTGAGCCCCGCGCCGATCACGACGCCGACGCCCGTGAGCTCGGTCAAGATGCCGCTGAGCTTGCGGTCGTCGACGAGCACATCGTTCGGCCACTTCAACCCGGCCCGTTCGACGCCGAGCGACTGCACGGCGCGGGTCATGGCGACGCCCGCGATGAGCGGCAGCCATCCGAGCCGTCGCGGGTCGGGGGCGCCGAGCCCGCCGTCATGCCGCACGAGCACCGACACGGCGAGCGCCGTGCCGCTCGGCGCCGACCACACGCGGTCGAGGCGTCCGCGCCCGGCGGTCTGCGTGTCGGTCGCGATGACCGTGAGGTCGCGGCTCGAGCCCGCGCGCGCCACGAGCTCGGTGTTGGTCGACGCACATCGCTCGCGCCAGTCGAGGTCGGGCGCGATCGCGCGGCTCAGCGGCAGCAGCATCCCCTCAGCCTAGAAGCGCCCGCAGGAGGACACGCGCGCCGCGCTCTGGACACGCGCGCCAGCGCGGCGCTATGGTTGCCCGCACCGGGCTCAGCCCGACTCGCCGAACCGATGAAACGGAGCCCTTGTCTTGACTGGATAGGTCGGCCCCCGCCCTGCGACACGGTCGACCACGCCCTCCTGACCATCTGGTCCCTGCTCCCTCGCGATGACGCGACGGAACGTTGCGAGAGAAGGCTCCATGTCTGACGACACGCGCACCATCCCCCTCATTCTCGACGTCGACACCGGCATCGACGACTCACTGGCACTGCTCTACCTGCTCGCCTCTCCGGAGGCGAGGATTCTCGGCATCACCTGCACGGCGGGCAATGTTCCGGCCCGCCAGGTGGCGATCAACAACCTCGCGTGGCTCGAGCTGTGCGGGGTCGACGGCATCGAAGTGGCTCTCGGCAGCGAGGTTCCGGTGCTCGCCCCTCTCATGACGACGGAAGAGACGCACGGCCCCCAGGGAATCGGATACGCCGAGCTGCCCGCACCTCGCACCGCCATCAGCGATCGCCATGCCACGCAGGTGTGGATCGACGCGGTGCGCAGCGCGCCCGGCGAGGTCATCGGACTCGTCACGGGCCCCCTGACGAACCTCGCGCTGGCTCTGCGCATCGACCCCGAGCTGCCGCGACTGCTCAAGCGGCTCGTCATCATGGGCGGCAGCTTCCACCACTCGGGCAACACGACACCCGTGAGCGAGTGGAACATCGCCGTCGACCCCGAGAGCGCCAAGATCGTGTTCGACGCGTTCAGCGGCCTGCCCCCCGAACGCGCTCCGATCGTCTGCGCGCTCGACGTGACCGAGCGCATCGAGATGAAGCCCGAGCACCTGCAGCGCATCGCTGCCGCCATCGGCGATGAGGATGCCGCGCTCACTGCCGACAGCCCTTTCGGTTCGCGATCGCAGGCGCAGAACCCCGTGCTGCGGCACCTCACCGACGCCGTGCGGTTCTACTTCGAGTTCCATGTCACGCACGATCAGGGGTGGCTCGCGCACATGCACGACCCGTTCGCGGCGGCGGTCGCGCTGCACCCCGAGTTCGTGACGCTTCGGCCGGCGACCGTCGACGTCGAGCTCGGCGGCACGCTGAGCCGCGGTCAGACCATCGCCGACTACGCCGGCCTCTGGGGTCGCGATCCGAACGCCGCGATCGTCGTCGACACCGACCCGGCCGCATTCTTCGACCACCTCATCGACCGCGTCTCCGCCCTGGCGAGACGTGTCGGCGAGGCCGCGGAGGGGGCCGTGCGCTGACGCGCGCGCCTCTCCGTACACCCCAGCGGCACCGTGCCGCAGACACAAACGAGTGCAAGGAGGCATTCATGAGTGGTTCCACCCCTGCGGTTGACGCGAATCGAACGCGCAACCGAATCTTCGTCGCTCTCGGCACGCTCGTCATCGTGGCGACGTACCTGTACCTGATCCTGGCTCAGCCCGAAGAGCTCGCCGAAGGCGGGCTCGGCACCTCAGCCCTGATCGCTCTCGCCGGCTACCTCATCGGCGCGGGACTCATCGCAGCCGGGGCGATCCACCGCCTGCCGACGGCGACCCTCAGCCTGATTCCGATCGCCATCGTGCTCAACATCGCGGTCGGTCAGTTGACGGCCGTGCTCGGTCTGCCGCTCTACCTCGACTCGATCGGCACCGTGCTGGTCGGTGTTCTGGCGGGTCCGGCAGCGGGTGCCGTGACGGGCGCGCTGACGAACGTGATCTGGGGCCTCACCATCGGCCCGATCGCTCTGCCGTTCGCGGTGACCGCGGTCGTCATCGGTGTGCTGGCGGGCTACGCCGCGCGATGGGGCATGTTCCGGCGCTTCTACCTCGCGCCCGTGGCCGGCTTCGTCACCGGTATCGTCGCCGCGCTCGTCTCCGCCCCGATCGCCGCCTTCATCTTCGGCGGCGCCACGGGCGCGGGCACCGGCGCGATCGTCGCGGCCTTCCAGGCGTGGGGCAATTCGCTCCTCGCCTCGACGACGCTGCAGGGCCTGCTGAGCGACCCGCTCGACAAGACGATCACCTTCACGATCGTGGTGATCATCCTGTTCGCCCTGCCGAGTCGATTGCGCGGCCGGTTCCCGTTCGTGCGCCAGTACAACGTGTTCGGGAAGGTGGCGCCGGTCGCTCCGGCCGAGCCGGCCGCTCCGGCGGCTCCGGCGGCGCCGGCCGAGCCCGAGGCGCCGAAGGCGTAGCAGCGAAGGAATCGAACCATGACGACCCTCTATCTCGAGCGCGCCTCTGCCGTGCACCGCCTCAACCCGGTGACGAAACTGGTGGCGCTGCTCGCCATCATCGCCATCGTGTTCGCGGTGCCCCAGTGGTGGATTCCGCTCGGGATCGTGGTGCTCGTCGTGGTGCCTGCCGCCGTGCTCGCTCGAGTCGGCGGCAGGCTCCTCCGCCTCTTCCTGATCCTGCTGCTGCCCCTGCTCGTGGTGCTGTTCATCGTGCAGGGCTTCTTCTTCCCCGACGGCACGACCGTGCTCTGGCAGTGGGGGCCGGCGCGCCTCACCGTCGAAGGCCTCGTGTTCTCGCTGACCATCGGCTCGCGCTTGAGCGCGCTCGTGCTCGGCTCGCTCGTCTTCGTGCTGACGACGCACCCGGCACGGCTCATGACGGCTCTCACTCAAGCGGGCATGAGCTCGAAGATCGCCTACGTCATCAGCGCGAGCCTGCAGATCATCCCTGCCTTTCAAGAGCGCGCGCGCAGCATCCTGCTCGCCCAGCAGGCCAGGGGCCTCGAGATCGCGGGTGGCCCGCTGCGCCGGGCGCGAGCGCTGCTGCCGCTCATCGCGCCGCTCGTGCTGGGCATGATCACCGACGTCGACGAGCGGTCGACGGCGATGGAGGCGCGCGCGTTCGGCGCCACGCCTCGCCCGACGAGCCTCACCGTCGTCGACGACCCGCTGAGCGAGCGCATCGGGCGCTGGCTGCTGGCTGCCGCGGCCGCCGCGGTCATCGTTCTCGTTGTCGTGGGGGTGATCGCGTGATCGAGCTACGCGACGTCGCCTTCGCCTACGAAGACGCGCCCGCCTTCACTCTCGCCCACCTCGATCTCGACGTGGCCGCCGGCACGATCATGGGAATAGTCGGGGCGTCGGGCAGCGGCAAGACGACGCTCGCGAAGATCATCGCCGGCTTCATCCCGTCGACCGAGGGCGGCACCTACCGCGGCACCGCGAGTGTCGCCGGCGCCGTGCTGAGCGAGGGCACCCTGACCGAAGCGGTCGACGTCGTGGGCCTCGTGACGCAGAACCCGTTCAATCAGATCTCGGGCGCGCGGTTCACGGTGCGCGAAGAACTGGCCTTCGGTCTCGAGAACCGCTCCGTCGAGCGCTCGCAGATGATCGAGCGAGTGGATGCTGTGGCCGACACCCTCGGACTCACCGCGCTGCTCGACCGCTCGCCCTACGCCCTCTCGGGCGGCCAGATGCAGCTCGTGGCCATCGCATCCATGGTGGTCATGGCGCCGCCCGTGCTCGTGCTCGACGAACCGACCTCGCAGCTCGACCCTGCCGGAACCCGGCTGGTCTACGACGTGCTTGCGCGCTTGAGCGAGGGCGGCACGACCGTCGTGATCATCGAGCACAAGACCGAGCTGCTGCACGAGCACTGCGACGCGATCTCCGTGCTCGCCAGCGGGCGCATCGTGTCGACCGGCACGCCCGCGACGGTCTTCGCCGACGACCGGTTGAGCACCTGGGGGGTCGGCCAGACGCGCATCACGCAGGCCGCGCGCGAGGCCCGCGCTCGGGGGCTGCTGCCGGTGACCGCGCTGCTGCCCGTGGGCGTGAGCGACGGCGCCGCGGTCTTCGCTGAGAACGGGGCGGCTCGATGAACGATCTGACCATCCGCATCGACGGCTTGCGCCACACCTACGAGAGCGGCGTCGAAGCCGTAGCGGGCGTCGACCTGACGATCGCGCCGGGCGAGCGCGTGGCGATCGTCGGCCAGAACGGTGCGGGCAAGACGACTCTCGTGAGGCACCTCAACGGCATGGTGCGCCCGACCGAGGGCGCCGTGCACATCGGCGACTGGAGCACGAGCGACAAGTCGATCGCCGAGCTCTCGCACCGCGTGGGCTACGTCTTCCAGAACCCCGACGAGCAGATCTTCGCGCGCACCGTCGAGGGCGACGTGGGGTTCGGGCCGAAGAACCTCGGGTTCGAGCCCGAGCAGATCACGGAGAGCGTGATGACGGCTCTCGAGGCGGTCGGCCTTGCGCACGAGGCCCAGGTGCACCCGCACCATCTCTCACTGAGCGAGCGCAAGCGCGTGGCGATCGCCGCCGTGCTCGCGATGCGCACGCCCATCGTCGTGCTCGACGAGCCGACCACCGGGCAAGACGAAGACGGGGTGAGGCTCATCGCGAGCATCATCGACGACCTGACGGCTCGCGGAACCACGGTCGTCGCGATCACCCACGACATGGATTTCTGCGTCGAGAACTTCGAGCGCGTCGTCGTCATGGCGCGCGGCACCGTGCGGGCTGACGGCCCCACTGCGCGGGTCTTCGCCGACCAGCCCGCGCTCGAGGCCGCGGCAGTCGAGCCTCCGCAACTCGCCCGGCTCGCCCGCGTGCTGGGCTGGAGCGAGATGGCCGTCGACCCCAGCGGCTTCGTCGACGCCTACGAACGTCGGCGACGCGGCTGATGCCCGGGCTCACCTGGCTCGCGCTCGTTGCGAGCGGCCTGCTCGGCATCACCGACTTTCTGGGCGGGGTGCTGTCACGACGGCTTCCGCTCATCATCGTTCTGCTCGGCTCGCAGCTGATCGCCGCTCTTGCCGTGACCACGAGACTGCTCGTCGAGCCGCTCACGCTCGACGATGCCAACGCCGTGCAGTGGGGGGTCATCGGGGGGCTCGGAACGGCCGTCGGGGTCTCGGCACTCTTCCGCGCCCTGGCGATCGGCACGATGGGTGTCGTCGCGCCCATCACCTCGCTCGCCGTCATCGTGCCGGTCATGGTGGGGGTCGCGTCGGGCGACCCGGTCACGGGCATCCTGGCCCTCGGGCTCGCCGTAGCCATCATCGGCACCGTGCTCGCCAGCGGGCCGGAGGTGCGGTCGCGCGTGGGCGGCGACGAGGTGCACCGCCACCGCGTGCAGTCGATCGTGCTCGCCTTCGTCGCCGCCGCGGGCTTCGGCCTCGCCAACGTCTCGGTGGCCCTCGGCAGCGCCACGAGCATCACGACGACCCTCATCGTCAACACTGCGGTCGTGCTCGCGCTCTACGTCGTGGCGTTCTCGATCTGGGTGCACGTGCGTCTGCGCTCGGCGGCAGCGCGGCTGCATGCGGGCCAGGTGGCGAGCCCCGCACTGCTTCCGCACCCCGTGCGCGGCCGCGACGCACTCGGCATCGCCGCGATCGGTCTGCTCGGCTACCTCGCCAACGTGTGCTTCGCCCTCGCGAGCCAGGCCGGCGCTCTCAGCGTCGTCGGCGTGCTCGCGTCGCTCTACCCGGTCGTCACGGCGTTGCTCGGCTGGCGGGTGCTCGGTGAGCGCCTGCTGCGCGTGCAGGTGGTCGGCGTCGTCGCCGTCTTCATCGGCGTCGCGACGATCGCCGCCTCCGCCTGATCGTGCGACGAGCCGCGAGGTGCACACAGCCTCGTGGCCAGTTTTGTGGATGTTCGCCAACGGCACCCGGCATCGACCGGTGGATAGGCTGACACTGTGACCGACGACGCCAACGCGCCCGCCCCCGCCGCCCCCGACCTCTCCACGACCGCCGGCAAGATCGCCGACCTCAAGGTGCGGTACCACGAGGCCGTCACCGCGAGCGGCGAGGCCGCCATCGAGAAGCAGCACGCCAAGGGCAAGATGACCGCTCGCGAGCGCATCGACACCCTGCTCGACCACGGCAGCTTCGTCGAGCTCGACGAGTTCGTGCGGCACCGCACGCACGCCTTCGGCATGGACGCCAAGCGCCCCTACGGCGACGCCGTGGTGACCGGCACCGGCACGGTGCACGGCCGGCAGGTCGCCGTCTACAGCCAAGACTTCACGATCTTCGGCGGCTCGCTCGGCGAGGTCGCCGGCGAGAAGATCATCAAGGTCATGGAGCTCGCTCTCAAGACCGGGGTGCCGATCATCGGCATTCTCGACTCGGGCGGCGCGCGCATTCAAGAGGGCGTCGTGGCCCTCGGCAAGTACGGCGAGATCTTCCGGCGCAACACGGCCGCGAGCGGCGTGATCCCGCAGATCTCGATCATCTGCGGCCCGGCCGCGGGCGGCGCCGGCTACTCGCCGGCCCTCACCGACTTCGTCATCATGGTCGACAAGACGAGCCAGATGTTCGTCACAGGCCCCGACGTCATCAAGACCGTCACGGGCGAAGACGTCGGCATGGAGGAGCTCGGCGGCGCGCTCACGCACAACCGCACCTCGGGCGTCTCGCACTACCTCGCGAGCGACGAGAACGACGCCTTCGACTACGCCCGGGCGCTGCTGAGCTACCTGCCCGACAACAACCTCGCCGAGCTGCCGCAGTACGCCGCCGAGGTCGAGCTCGAGATCACCGACAGCGACCGCAAGCTCAACGCGATGATCCCCGACAGCGCCAACCAGCCCTACGACGTCATCGACATCATCGACCACGTCGTCGACGAGGGATCGTTCCTCGAAGTGCAGCCGCTCTTCGCGCCCAACATCGTCATCGGCTTCGCGCGGGTCGAGGGCCGCAGCGTGGGCGTCATCGCCAATCAGCCCAACGCCATGGCCGGCACCCTCAACATCGACGCGGGCGAGAAGGCGAGCCGCTTCGTTCGTTTCTGCGACGCGTTCTCGATTCCGATCCTGACCCTCGTGGATGTTCCCGGCTACCTGCCCGGAACCGACCAGGAGTGGACCGGCGTGATCCGCCGCGGCGCCCAGCTGCTCTACGCCGACGCCGGGGCCACCGTGCCGCTCGTGACCGTCATCACGCGCACGGC
>SXMG01000067.1 GCA_005778835.1 Actinomycetota bacterium | reverse complement strand
GTCGACGCCCTCGGAGACCATGCGCACTGCGACGAGCCAGCGCGCCTCCGACTCGGCGAACTCCGCGATGCGCGCAGACGCGCCGCTCTCGTCGCTCAGCACGACGACCGGCTCCTCCCCCGCAATCGTGGCCAGCAGCTCTGCATACGCGCGGGCGGTCGCCTGGTCGGTAGCGATGACGAGGCCGCCCGCATCCGGAATCGCGTGCCGTACTTCCGTCAGCCGGGTGTCGGCCGCCCGAAGCACGCCGCTCATCCACTCGCCGCCGGGGTCGAGGGCGGTGCGCCACGCCTGCGCCGTGATGTCAACGGTGTCGTCCTGACCGAGCACGGCCTCCATCTCGTCGCCCGTCGTCGTGCGCCAGCGCGTGCGGCCGCCGTAGGAGAGGAAGATGACGGGCCGCACGACGCCGTCGCGCAGCGCGCGGCCGTAGCCGTACTGGTAGTCGGTCTGCGAGAGGCGCACGCCGTCGGCGTCGGGCACGTAGCTGACGAAAGGAATGGGCGCCGTGTCGCTGCGGAACGGCGTGCCCGTGAGCGAGAGCCTGCGCGTGGCGCCGTCGAACGCCTCGCGCATGGCCTCGCCCCAGCTGAGCGCGTCGCCGCCGTGGTGCACCTCGTCGAGGATCACGAGAGTCGTCGCCTGCTCGACGAGCACGCGGTGCACGAAGGGCTGCGCGGCGACCTGCGCGTACGTCACGGCGGCACCGTGGAACGCGCGCGGAATCACGCGCGACGAGTTGCGGAACGCCGGATCAAGCCGGATGCCCACGCGATGCGCCGCGTCGGCCCACTGCCGCTTCAGATGCTCGGTGGGTGCGACGACGATGACCCGTTCGACCGTGCGACGCGCGAGCAGTTCGGCCGCGAGCCGCAGGGCGAAGGTGGTCTTGCCGGCACCGGGCGTCGCAGCCGCGAGAAAGTCGCGCGGCTCGGTCTCGAAGTACTGATCGAGAGCTTCGGCCTGCCACGCCCGAAGCCGATCAGCGGTGCCGCGGGCGGCGCGCTCGGGGTAGGCAGGTGACAGGTGTTCCGCAGCGAAGGTGCCCACGTGCGGGGCACGGCGGAAAGAAGCAGTCACGAGACCTCGATGCTAGCCGAGGGCTCCGACCTTGCCGTGCGGCCCGAGTCAGTCGCCACCGCCGTTCGGCACGCTTCCGCGCCTCGGCGACGGGTCGCGCAGAAGGGATGCCCGCTGCACGGCTCCGCGCCCGAACTTCTCGGCCAGTGCGTCGATGGCGCCCTCGGCCTCGCGCCAGCCTTCGTCGTCGTCCCACAGCCCGCGCGCGACTGCTCCCGTGGGCACCAGGTTCTCGGCGCGCACGCCGATGAGCCGCAGGCCGCGACCGACGACGGGCGACGCCGCGTAGAGCGCCCGCGCCTCGGTCGCGATGCGCTGGGCGACATCGGTCGGCTCGGCGACCGTCTGCGAGCGCGTGATCGTCTCGAAGTCGCCGAAGCGCAGCTTGACCGAGACGGTGCGCGTCACCCAGCCGCCGCGTCGCAGTCGTTCGGCCACGCGGTCAGCGAGCCGCAGCAGCTCGCGGTCGATCGTGGCGCGATCGGTGATGTCGCGTTCGAAGGTCACCTCGTGGCCGATCGACTTTTCCGACCGTTCGGGCGTCACCGATCGAGGGTCGCGCCCGTGGGCGAGCGCGTGCAGGTGCCCGGCACTGGCCGGCCCGAGAGCGCGCGTGAGGGCGTCGATCGGAGCCTCGGCCACATCGCCGATCGTGCGCAGCCCGAGCCGTTCGAGCCGCTGAGCCGAGGCCGCGCCGACGCCCCAGAGCGCGGTGACGGGCTGCGGGTGCAGGAACTCGAGAGTGTCGGCGGCGGGCACCACGAGGAGACCGTCAGGCTTCGCGCGGCTGGAGGCGAGCTTGGCGACGAACTTCGTCGACGCCGCGCCGACCGAGGCGACAAGGCCAGTCTCGGCGCGGATGCGCGCACGCAGTGCCGTGCCGATCGCGTACGGCGGCCCGAAGAGACCGACCGCCCCGGCCACGTCGAGGAACGCCTCATCGATGCTGAGCGGCTCGACGAGCGGCGTCACGTCACCGAGAATTCGCATGACCGCGCTCGACGCCGCGGTGTAGCGCTCGTAGTGCGGTTCGAGCACCACGGCGTGCGGGCACCGCCTCAGCGCGACCGCCATCGGCATGGCCGAGTTGACGCCGTAGCGCCGCGCTTCGTAGGTAGCGGCGGTGACGACCGATCGGGCACCGCGGTGACCCACGATGACGGGTTGACCGCGCAGCTCGGGCCGGTCGAGCAGTTCGACCGAGGCGAAGAACGCATCCATGTCGAGGTGCAGAATGTGCGCGCTGAGGTCAGCGGTCGGGGTCGAGGTGACCAGCCGACCGCTGCCGTCTTGCTTGCTCATGACGAACGCCCCACGCGGTCATCCTGTCACCGTGCGCTGACGGCGGGGGGACGCGCGAGGGGCGTTCGTGGTGCGGGTGGGACTCAGCGCTTGCGGATGATGAGGCCCCAGACGAGGATCACGAGGATCGAGCCGCCGATGGCCAGCAGCCAGGTGCCGATGCTGAAGAACTCATCGACTGAGCCGAGGCCGAGCAGGCTGCCGATCCAGCCGCCGACGAAGGCGCCGATGACGCCCAGGATCAGCGTCGAGATCCAGCCGCCACCCTGCTTGCCCGGCAGGATCGCCTTCGCGATGGCGCCGGCGATGAGGCCGAGGAGGAGGAATGCGAGGAAGCCCATGGGCTTCTCCTTTCGTAGGGGCCTCCACTGTGGCACAGCGTGCGTGCGGGGCGATAGGTCTGACAAGCTATGCGCATGCCTCAGCTTCACCCGTGGTCGCGCTATGTGGCGATCGGCGACTCGTTCACCGAAGGCATCGGAGACCCCGAGCCCCAGAGCCCCGGCGGCACCCGCGGGTGGGCCGACCGCGTGGCCGAGGTGCTCGCCGAGCGCACCGACGACTTCGCCTACGCGAACCTCGCGATTCGCGGTCGCCTTCTGCAGCAGATCGCGGACGAGCAGGTGGATGCTGCGCTCGCGCTGCGCCCCGACCTCATCTCGATCTCGGGCGGAGGCAATGACATCATCCGCCCGGGCACCGACCCCGATCAGGTTGCCGAGCTCTTCGATGACACCATCGGGCGGCTGCGGTCGAACGGCGCCACGGTCGTCATGTTCAACGGCCCCGACATCGGCATGACCCCGGTGCTGCGCCGCGTGCGCGGCAAGGTCGCCATCTACAACGAGAACCTGCGGTACGTCGCGGCCAAGCACGACGCGATCGTCGCCGACATGTGGGCGCTGCGCCAGCTCAAGAACCCGCAGATGTGGGCTCCCGACCGCCTGCACTTCTCCCCCCTCGGGCACCACACGATCGCGATCTCGGTGCTCGATGCCCTCGGGGTCGCGCACGACCTCGAACCGATGCACCCGGAACCCTTGCCGGCCAGGTCATGGCGCTCGGCCCGCGGCGACGACATGGGGTGGGCGCGCGAGTATCTGGTGCCGTGGGTGGTCAGGCGCATCCGCCATCAATCCTCGGGTGATCTCGTGCGGCCCAAGAGGCCGACTCTTCCCGATTAGTCGAGACCGAGCGCCGCGACGAGATCGTTGAGGGGCTGCGCGAGGCGCCAGTCGAGCGGTGGCTCGTCGATCGACCCGACCCACTGCAGCGGCACACGCACGCGTTCACCGCCGTAGCGCACCTCGAGGGTCGGCTCGTCGTCGACGTCGACTCCGGGCTGAAGGTCGGGCGCCCGAGCTGTCACGACCGACGCCATCTCTCCCCAGACCACGTCGACGACACCGGTGGCCGTTCGCACTTCGGCGGTGTCACCCCACGGCGAGGTGTAGCGGGCGACGAGAGTGCCCTCAGCGACCAGCTCGACCTCGTGGTAGTCGTCGCGAACGCTCAGCAGCAGCGCGCGCGCATCCGCCGCCACGCGCGGTCCGTCGGGGCCATTCAGCACCACGCCGACGACTCGATGCTCGCCGGTCGGCCCCGCGTGCTCGGCCGAGAACAGCAGCGACGAGCCCGAAGAGCGCAGGGTGCCGGTCTTGAGCCCGGAGACGCCGTCGACGCCGATGATCAGGTTGCGGTTCTCGAAGCTGCCGATGCCCGGCACGGTCGCACGCGGCAGTGCGGCCGCTTCGGCCAGCACCGGGTCGTCCGTGGCAACGCGCGCGAGCCGCAGCAGCGAGCGCGGGCTAGCGCGGTTCTCGGGCGAGAATCCCGTGGTGTCGGCCACGCTGATGCCCGTCAGACCCTGCTCGTCGAGCCAGCCGCGAGCTGCGGTCAGGTAGGCGTCGACGGAGCCGAACGCCCACACTGCGAGCGTCTCCGCGTAGTTGTTGGCCGAGTGCACCATCATGAGCTCGATGACGGCCCGCTGAGTGATCGTGCCGCCGATCGGGGCCGGCGCTGTTGTGCCGTTGATGGCGGCGTACCTCGACACCAGTCGACTGTCGGCCGCCGTCAGGGTGATCGTCGCTCCGTCGGTTCCCGCCTCGATCGGATGCTCGTGCAGCACCACGAGCGCCGTGACGACCTTGGTCAGCGAGGCGATGGGGCGGGGCGTGTCGACGTCGACCCCCGCGTACAGGTGGTCGCTGTCGGCATCGCCGATGGCGCTGCCGCCGTAGCTCGGCAGCGCGATGTCTGCGGCGGGCGTCGCCACGCTCTCGAGCTCGAGCACCTGCGGCGCGATCGGCTCGAGAGGCGCCAGCAGGGCGAAGCCCGTGTACGTCGACGCGGCGAGCATCGCGACGGCGACGGCCGCACCCGCCGCCGCGCCCGCCCGTCGTCGACGCCGGATCGTCTGCGCAGCTGTCATCGCCTGTCGAGCACCGTCACGCCGAGTGGCGCCAGACGATCTCCGTGGGCAGCATCACGCCCTGATCGGTCGGTGCGCCCGAGCGCACCTGCTCGAGCACGAGTTCGGCGGCGCGCGCACCGAGTTGGCCTGCGGGCTGGCGCACGGTCGAGAGCTCGGGCTGTGTTCGATGCGCCCACGAGCTGTCATCGAAGCCGATGATGCCGACATCTCCGGGCACCGAGCGACCCGCCGACCTCAGGGTCTCCATGGCTCCGGCCGCGACCGCGTCTGACGCCGCGAACACGCCGTCGATGCCGGGGTCGATCTCGAGCAGCTCGCTCATTCCCGCGACTCCCGCTGCGTAGGTGTAGAAGCGCTGCTGCGAGACCAGTGCTCGATCGAAGTGCGCGCCGAGGGCATCCTGAAAACCGGCGAGGCGATCGCGGCCGCTGTCGCGATCGAGACCCGCAGCGATCATGCCGATGCGGCGTCGGCCGGTGGCCATCAAGCGCGCGGTGATCTCGTGCGCGGCGCCCCGGTTGTCGATGCCGACCCAGGGCAGCTGGGGCTGATTGTCGGGTCGACCGATCATGACCGCTGGCAGCCGGAGGTCGGAGATCGCCTGCGAGATGGGGTCGCCCTCGCGCGCGGAGACGATGATGGCTCCGTCGACGAAGCCGCCGCCGAGGTACCCCGTGACGCGTGCCGAATCGCGGTCGGTGTCGATCAGGAGCGAGACCAGCTGGTAGTCGGCGGACGAGAGCGCGGCGTTCGCTCCGAGCAAGATGGCCCCGATGTTCGGGTCGTCGATGAAGACCGAGTCCGGCTCGTGCACGATGAGCGCGATCGCCCCGGATGACTGCTTGGCGAGATTGCGAGCGGCCGTGTTGCGCACGTATCCGACCTTCGCGATCGCGGCCTCGATCGCTTCGCGGGCGGCCGCCGAGACATAGGGTTCGCCGTTCAGCACACGGGAGACCGTGCCGCGCGACACACCCGCTTCGGCCGCGACGTCGAAGATCGTGGCGCGCTTGAGACGGCTCATCGAATCGGACACGCGCTCAGTGTAGCCAGGCGACGATGACGCGTTCGATCGCGTGCCGGGTGATCGGGTGTTGACAGGAACGCGATGGTCTGCCTACTCTGTGAGCGCTCACAGAAAACCCGTCCCCCGAACAGGTCACACTGATCTGTGCACGCTCCCAGGGGGTGGAGGCTCGGAGCAACGACGATGTTGACCCGCCCTGGAAGGACGGCCTGTGACCACTCCCCTGACCCTCAGCCACGAGCAGCCGCTCGTGCCGGGCTGGGCCACGGGCACGATCACCCTCGGCTGCGACTACAACCCCGAGCAGTGGGATGAGACGGTCTGGCACGACGACATCGCGCTCATGCGCGAGCTGGGCGTCGACCTCGTCGCCATCAACATCTTCGGCTGGGCGCAACTGCAGCCGCAGCCGGGCGAGTTCGACTTCGCTCGACTCGATCGCATCCTCGACCTGCTGCACGCCGCGGGAATCCGCGTCAACCTGGGCACGGGCACCTCGTCACCGCCGCCGTGGCTCGCTCGCGTGCATCCGGAGACGCTGCCGCAGGCCGCCGACGGCACGATCGCCTGGCCGGGCGGCCGACAGGCGTGGTGCCCCAGCTCCTCCGTCTTCCGCGAGAAGGCGCTCGAGCTCGTGACGGCCATGGGTGACCGCTACGGCGCACACCCGGCGGTCATGCTCTGGCACGTGTCCAACGAGCTGGGCTGCCACAACGCCCTCTGCTTCTGCGATGAATCTGCGCGAGCGTTCCGCGACTGGCTGCGCGTCCGCTACGGCACCCTCGAGGCACTCAACGCCGCGTGGGGCACGGCTTTCTGGAGCCAGCGCTTCGGGGCGTGGGACGACGTGCTGCCGCCCCGCGCCACGCGCTCGGCGGGCAACCCGGCGCAGCTGCTCGACTTCAAGCGCTTCTCCTCCGACGCGCTGCTCGACTACTACCGGGCCGAGACCGCCGTGCTGCGCGAGCGCTCGGAGGTTCCCGTCACCACGAATCTCATGGTCACCGCACACATCCAGACGCAGGACTACTTCAGCTGGGCCCCCGAGCTCGACCTCATCGCCAACGACCACTATCTCGACCATCGGCTCGCTGATCCCCTTGCCGAACTGGCCTTCAGCGCAGACCTCACCCGCGGTCTCGCCCAGGGCGGGCCGTGGATGCTCATGGAGACATCGACGAGTGCCGTCAGCTGGCAGCCGGTGAACCACGCGAAGCGTTCGGGCGAGCTCACGCGCACCGCTCTCGGCCATGTCGCACGCGGTGCCGACTCGATCTGCTTCTTCCAGTGGCGCGCGTCTCGCAGCGGCGCGGAGAAGTTCCACTCGGCACTGCTGCCGCACAGCGGAACGGCGGGCGAGGGCTGGGTGCAGAGTGTCGAGCTCTCCGCGGTGCTCGATCGGCTCTCCCCCGTCGTCGGATCACGCGTGCATGCACGCGCTGCTCTCGTGTTCTCGTGGGAGGCGTGGTGGGCCGCAGAAGGCGACTCCCAGCCGAGCAGGCTGATGCGCTACCTGCCCGAGGCGCACCGGTACCACCGCGCGATGCGGGCCCTCGGGGTCACGGTCGACCTCGTCGCGCCGGGCGCCGATCTCTCGCGCTACAGCCTCATCGTCGTGCCGACCCTCTACACGCTGACGGATGCGGAGGCCGCGTCGATCGCGCAGGCCGCCTCAGGCGGCGCTACCGTGCTCATCACGCCCTTCAGCGGCATCGTCGACGAGAACGATGCGATCCGCGCCGGCGGCTACCCCGGAGCCTTCCGCGAGCTTCTCGGGCTCACGATCGACGAGTTCCGACCGCTCGCGGCTGAGGCAACTGTCGCACTCTCCTCCGGTGCGCGCGGCAGCATCTGGAGCGAGTCGGTGCGCGTGGTCGATGCCGAGGTGATCGCGACCTTCGTCGAAGGGCCGGCCGCAGCATCCCCCGCTCTGACGCGCCGGGCTGTCGGCTCGGGTGCCGCGTGGTACACCGCGACGGTGCTCGACGACGACGGGGTGCTCGCACTGCTGCGCCGCTTGTGCGCTGACTCCGACGTTCCGATCGTCGAGGTGGGATTCGATGTCGACATCGTGACCCGACGTTCCCCTTCCGCCGACTTCACCTTCATCATCAATCATCGCGATCTGCCCCTCACGGTGCCGGTCGCGGGTCTCGACCTGGTCTCGGGCGAGACAGTCGATGACGCCACTCCGCTTGCCGGCGGTTCGGTGCGCGTCGTCATGACAGAGAGGAGCGATCGTGGCGCGTGACACTGCCGTCAAGGCCTCGAACGCCGTCAGTCACAAGAAGGCGCTGGCCGTCTTCCTCATCCCCTTCGGTTCGCTGTTCGTGCTGTTCTACGTCGTGCCGATCCTGTACGCGATCTACCAGTCGCTGCTCACCGTCGAGCGCGAGGGCACCTTCGGGCCCGCTGTGCAGGTCTTCGGGGGGCTCACGCAGTACATCGCCGTGTTCCAGAACGAGCCGTTCTGGGCGTCCATCGGCCGGGTGCTGCTCTTCGGCGTCGTGCAGGTTCCCGTCATGCTCGGTGTCGCGCTGCTCCTGGCGCTGCTGCTCGATTCTCCGCTCGTGCGGGGCACGAAGTTCTTCCGGCTCGCGTTCTTCGCGCCCTACGCCGTGCCGAGCGTGATCGCCGCGATCATGTGGGGCTTTCTCTACTCCCCGAATCTGTCGCCCTTCACGGCGGTGACGTCGTCGGTCAACTTCCTTTCCGCAGAACTGGTGTTGTGGTCGATCGCGAACGTCGTGACGTGGGTCTATGTCGGCTACAACATGCTCATCATCTACTCGGCGCTGCTGTCGATTCCGCAGGAGATCTACGAGGCCGCGCGGCTGGACGGCGCGGGGCAGTTCCGCATCGCGTTCTCGATCAAGATCCCGCTCGTCGTGCCCGCTCTCGTGCTCACGGGCATCTTCTCGATCATCGGAACGCTGCAACTGCTCGCCGAGCCGCAGGTTTTCCAGAGCTTCTCGAACGCCGTGACCAGCACCTTCACGCCGAATCTCACGATCTACTCCACGGCGTCGGTGCCGAACATCAGCCTCGCCGCCGCCATGTCGGTCGTGCTCGCACTGGCGACCTTCGTGCTCTCGTTCACCGTGCTCAAGCTCACGCAGCGGAGGACCGCATCATGACCGAATCGACTGACACCCGCACTCTGCGCACGCAGGGGACGAAGAAGCCCGCTCGCGACGGCGGCATTCGCGAGAGCGCCGTGTCGCGCACAGTCGCGATGGCGGTCATGATCGTGGCCACCCTGTACTTCTTGACGCCGCTCTGGTGGCTGCTCGTGGCGTCGACCAAGACCCGCAGCGACTTCACGACGACGAACCCGCTGTGGTTCGCCGACTTCGCCCTGTTCGACAACGTCGCGGCGCTCGTGACCTACCGCGATGGGGTCTTCCTCCAGTGGCTCGCCAACAGTGCGCTCTACGCGGGAGTCGGAGCCCTGCTCGCGACGCTGTTCGCCGCGATGGCGGGCTACGCCATCGCCAAGTACACCTTCCGGGGTCGCGAGACGCTCTTCAACGTCATCCTCGGCGGGGTGCTCGTGCCTGCGACCGCTCTCGCACTGCCCCTCTTCCTGCTCTTCAGCCAGGCGGGTGCGACGAACACGATCTGGGCGGTGCTGCTGCCGAGCTTGGTGAGCCCGTTCGGGGTCTACCTCTCGCGCATCTACGCAGCCGCGAGTGTGCCCGACGAGATCATCGAGGCCGCGCGCATCGATGGCGCCGGCGAGGTGCGCACCTTCTTCACCGTCGCCACGCGCCTCATGGCGCCGGCACTCGTCACGATCTTCCTCTTCCAGTTCGTGGCGATCTGGAACAACTTCTTCCTGCCGCTCATCATGCTGCGCGACGAGAGCCTGTTCCCCGTCACGCTCGGCCTCTACGTCTGGAACACGCAAGTCAGCCAGATTCCCGACATCCGCGCCCTCGTCGTCATCGGGTCGCTGCTGTCGATCATCCCCCTCATCGTCACCTTCCTCGCACTGCAGCGGTTCTGGCAGTCGGGGCTGGCGAACGGCGGTCTCAAGTGAGCCGCCGGCAGACCCTCGACCGCGGCGCGGTCGAGCGGAGCACCACCACCACCAGCACCACCAATCGAAAGGAACACAGCATGGCGATCACGCGATTCGCGCGTGCGGGGGCCGTTGCGGCCATCTCCGCTCTCGCACTCACCGCCTGCGCGACCGGCGGCACCGACGCCCCCGGCGCGAGCGGCGACTGCGCTCCCTCTGACGGACCGGTCACCCTGACCTTCACGAGCTGGCTGCCCGGCGTCGAAGAGGCCGTGGCGATCTGGAACGACGAGAACCCCGACATCCAGGTCGAGGTGCAGACCGGCCCGAACGGCAACGGCGGCACCTACCAGAACTTCTTCAACCAGCTCGCGGCCGGCAACGCGCCCGACCTCGGTCAGATCGAGTTCGACGCGATGCCGAACTTCCGCGTGCAGGACGGCCTCGAGAACATCGCCGCGTGCGAGGGAATCCTCGAGGCGGAGGACCAGTTCGTGGGCTGGACCTGGAGCCAGGTCACCTTCGGTGAAGAAGACGCGGTGTACGCGATTCCGCAGGACACCGGCCCCATGGCCATGTTCTACCGCGCCGACCTCTTCGAGGCGGCCGGCATCGCGGTTCCGACCACGTGGGAGGAGTACGAGGCAGCCGCGGTGCAGATCCGCGAGCAGGGCGGCTACATCAACAACTTCTCGCAGAGCGACATCAACGCCTTCGCCGGGCTCGTGTGGCAGGCTGACGGCCAGTGGTTCTCGAACGACGCCGACGGCTGGACGGTCGACCTGACCGGTGCCGAGACCACGCAGGTGGCCGAGTACTGGCAGGGCCTCATCGACAACGACCTCGTCGCTGTCTACCCGCCGTGGACCGACGAGTGGAACGCCGCCTACAACTCGAGCGAGCTGTGGACGTGGGTCTCGGCCGTCTGGGGCGCGAACACCATCGCGAGCGGTGCACCCGACACGGCCGGCAACTGGGCTGTCGCCCCGATGCCGCAGTGGGAGGCCGGCGCCAACGCAGCGGGCAACTGGGGCGGTTCGACCACCGCAGTGCTGAAGGGCTCTGACCACCCGTACGAGGCCGCGCAATTCGCTCTGTGGCTCAACACGGATGCCGATGCTCTGACGGCGATGAACCGCACCGCGAACATCTACCCCGCGACGATCGAGGGCGCCAACCTGCCCGTCTTCGGCGAGGGCGTGGAGTTCTACGGCGGCCAGAACATCTACGAGGTGTTCGCCGAGGCTGGCGCCAACGTCAACCCCGACTTCACCTGGGGCCCCACGATGACGCAGGTCTACAACGACGTCGCTGACGGCTTCTCCGGTGCCGTCTCGGGCAACGGTACGCTCCTGGAAGCCCTGACCGCCGGTCAGGCCTCCACGATCGCAGCCCTCAAGGCGGCCTCGATTCCCGTCAAGGAGTAGGTATCTCGCTTCTCCACCTCCGTGCCGCGGGTGTCAGCTTCGTGCTCGACGCCCGCGGCACGGCCGTGCCACGGCTCACGCACTGGGGTCACGACCTCGGCGACGTCGAGCCGCTCATGCTCGAGCAGGTCGCGGCCGCTCTTCCTGCTATCGCGCCGAGCTCGCCCGACCTGCCGCTCGTCCCCTCGATCCTCGCCGGCCCCGCCGAGGGCTGGAGCGGGTTCCCCGCACTGGTCGCGCACCGCGTCGGTGCCGCCCCCGCGCGACTGCCGATGCGCATCCGCCGCACTTCCCTCTCGCAGCCCGATCCTCAGTCGGTCTCGATCGAGCTGCTCGCCCACGACGACCACGGTCCACTGCTGACGATCGGCTGGCACGCCCGCCTCTCGCTGGAAGGCGTCGTCACGATCGCGCTGGATGCCCGCGCCGAGTGCCCCGAAGGCGTCGAGGTGCACCGGCTCGCCGCGACCCTGCCGGTTCCCGCCCGGGCCAGCGATCTGCTCGACTTCAGCGGGCTCTGGGCCGGTGAGCGGAAGCCGCAGCGCGGTGCCGTGCGCGACGGCCTGCACCTGCGCGATCAGCGCCGCGGCCGCCCCGGCCACGACGCCCCCTTCCTCACGGTGCTCGGCACGCCGGGTTTCGGCTTCCGCACTGGCGAGGTCTGGGCCCTCCATCACGCCTGGAGCGGCAACAGCACGACGGGAGTCGAGTCGCTACCGACCGGCCACCGCCGTCTGCTCGCCGCCGAGCTGCTCGACCCGGCCGAGATCGTGCTCGCGGCGGGCGAGACCTACACGGCGCCCGAGACGGTGCTCGCGTGGTCGAACGCAGGCCTCGATGGGCTCAGCGACCGCCTGCACCCCTTCGTGCGCGCGCTGACTCCCCCGACCCACCGGCCCGTCGTTCTCAACACGTGGGAAGCCGTCTACTTCGACCACGCGCTCGAGTCGCTGCTGCCGCTCGTCGACGCGGCGGCCGACCTCGGCATCGAGCGGTTCGTTCTCGACGACGGCTGGTTCACAGGCCGCACCGACGACCGACGGGCGCTGGGTGACTGGACGGTCGACCCCGAGCGGTGGCCGAACGGACTGCATCCGCTCGCCGACGCGGTCGTCGCGCGCGGTATGGAGTTCGGCCTGTGGGTCGAGCCCGAGATGGTGAGCCCCGATTCGCGGCTCGCGCGCGAGCATCCCGAGTGGATGCTGGCCGAAGCCATCGACGACGCCGCGCACCCGCCCACCTGGCGCTTTCAGCACACGCTCGACCTCACCGTCGACCCTGCGCGGGCCCACCTGCTCGAGACGCTGAGCGCACTGCTCACCGAGTACCCCATCGCCTTTCTCAAGTGGGATCACAACCGTGATCAGCACGCGGGCACCCCCGCCGCCCACACCCGCGCCGTGTATGCGCTCATCGACGACCTGCGTGCGCGGTTCCCGAACGTCGCGATCGAGAGCTGCGCCTCGGGCGGGGCCCGCGTCGACCTCGGCATGGCTCGCCGCGTGCACCGTTTCTGGACGAGCGACACGAACGATGCCCTCGATCGGCAGCGCATCCAGCGTTACAGCGGTCTGCTCATACCGCCCGAGCTGCTGGGCGGCCACGTCGGCTCCCCACGCGCGCACATCACGGGGCGCACGCACGACCTCTCGTTCCGCCTCGCGACCGCGCTGTTCGGCAGCGCGGGCATCGAGTGGAACGTCACGACGGCCGACGCCGCGCACCTCGACGCGCTGCGCGACTGGGTGGCGACGGTCAAGCTCGTGCGCCCCCTGCTCACGACGGGCCGAACGGTGCGCACCGACGAAGCGGGTGACGACCGCTACGTGCACGGCCTCGTCGCTCCCGACGGCACGGAGGCGCTCATCGCGCTCGTCACGCTCACGACCGCGTCGGTCGCCGTGCCGCCGCCCCTCCGGTTTCCGGGCCTCGACCCCGACCGTCGCTATCGCATCGAGCCGCTGACGGTCGGCGGGGCTCCGCATTCGGTGCAGGATGCTCCCCCGGCCTGGCTCGCCGAGGGCAGCATCACGGTCACAGGTCGCCTGCTCGCCGAGCTCGGACTGCCCGTGCCGCTGCTCGCGCCCGAGCAGGCCCTGCTGCTGCGGGCGCGTGCCCTACATTGACCGGGTCTAGAGCGAACTGTGCTTGTTGGCGCGCCGCTCCTCGCGCGGCGCGCTAGGCCTGCAGCGCACTGCGCCTATGGTCGCGCTTGCAGCGCGTACAGCGCCACGGCACTCGCGGCCGCGACGTTGAGCGAGTCGACGCCGTGCGCCATGGGAATCGTCACGACGACGTCGGCCGCGTCCAGGGCAGCCCTGCTGAGCCCGTCGCCCTCCGCCCCGACGACGATCGCCACGCGCTCGGGCGCGGTCGCCGCGAACTCGCGCAGGCCGACCGCATCGTCGGCGAGGGCGAGCGCGGCGATCGTGAAGCCGGCCTCGTGCAGCACCTGCACGGCCTCGTCCCACTCCGGCAGGCGCGTCCACGGCACCTGCAGCACCGTGCCCATCGACACGCGCACGCTGCGACGGTAGAGCGGGTCGGCGCAGCGTGGCGTGACAAGCACGGCATCGGCGCCGAGGCCCGCCACGGAGCGGAAGATGGCTCCGACGTTGGTGTGATCCATGACGTCTTCGACGATGACGATGCGACGAGCATCCCGCAGCAGCGTGGCGAGGTCGAGCGGCTCGGGCCGGTGCATGCTCGCGAGGGCGCCGCGATGCAAGTGGAACCCCGTGAGCTCTTCGAGCAGGCCGGGCGCGCCGACGTAGACGGTGACGTCGTGGTCGCCCAGCAGGGCCTGCAGCTCGGGCAGCCAGCGCTCGCTCGTCAGCACCGAACGCGGTCGGTGTCCGGCCCGCAGCGCGCGGCCGATGACGGTGATCGACTCGGCGATGTAGAGGCCGCCTTCGGGCTCGGTGACGCGCCGCAGGGCCACGTCGGTGAGGCGGGCGTAGTCGGCGAGGGCGGGCTCGTCGAGCGTCGTGATGTGCTCGATGCGCATGGATGCCCGCTCTCTGCCCGGCGGACGCGAGTCGCCCTGCCAGCCTCCGGAAACATATCCGAAACCAGAGCGTTCTAGTCTGCGAGAGAACCACCGGAGGCCCCATGTCGTCGCTCGCCGCAACGCCCGTCGTGCTGGACGACGCCGCGCGCGCTGCGATCGACGCGGCCGTCGAACTGTTGCGGGGCCGCCGCATCGCCGTGCTGACCGGGGCCGGGGTGAGCACCGATTCGGGCATTCCCGACTACCGGGGCGCTGGCGCACCCATGCGCACGCCCATGACCTACAGCCAGTTCCTCGCCGACGAGCCCTACCGCAAGCGCTACTGGGCGGGCAGCCACCTCGGCTGGGAGCGCTTCGCGGCTGCGCGGCCCAACCCCGGCCACCTGACGCTCGCCGACCTCGAGACTGACGGCATCGTGACGGGCGTCGTGACCCAGAACGTCGATGGCCTGCACGTGCGCGCCGGCAGCCGTCGTGTCGTCGACCTGCACGGCAGCATGGACCGCGTCACGTGCCTGCACTGCGGCCAGACCTTCGATCGCGGCGCGGTCGCCGAGCGCATCACGCTGCTGAACCCGTGGCTGAGCGAGACCGACGCGACGATGAATCCGGATGGCGATGCCGAGGTCGCCGACGTCTCGCGCTTCGCGGTGCCCGAGTGCTCGGTGTGCGGCGGAACCCTCAAGCCCGACATCGTCTTCTTCGGCGAGTTCGTGCCACCCGTGAAGTTCGAAGAGGCCCGCGGCATCGTGGCCCGCTCGGATGCGCTGCTCGTGCTCGGGTCGTCCCTCGTGGTGAACTCGGGCATCCGTCTCGTCGGACAGGCGGCCAAGAAGCGCATCCCGACCATCATCGTCAACCGCGGCGAGACGAAGGCCGACAGCCGCGCTGCCCTTAAGATCGAGGCGGGCACCACCGAGACCCTCGCCGCTCTGCGCGAGGCTCTGCTGCCCTGATCGGCCGCCGACCGTCGGAGGCCTGAGAAAGGCATCCTCATGACGGTGTTCGCACTCGTGCGCCACGGCGAGACCGACTGGAACCGCGAACGGCGCATCCAGGGCTCGACCGACATTCCGCTCAACGACACCGGGCGCGAACAGGCCCGCGCGACCGGCGCGCTACTCGCCAGCAGGCGCTGGACGGCCCTCGTCGCGTCACCCCTCTCGCGCGCGGCCGAGACCGCTCGCCTCATCGGCGAGCACGTCGGGCTGGCGGAGCCCGAGCTCGAGCCGCGGCTTGCCGAGCGCGACTATGGGGCCGCCGAAGGGCTCACGGGCGCCGAGATCGACCTGAAGTTTCCCGACGGCGCCGACGTTCCTGGTCGCGAGCCTCGCGAGGCCGTCGCTGAGAGAGCCGTCGCCGCGCTGCACGACCTCGCTGCGCGCCACCCCGGTGAAGCGGTCATCGTCGTCGCGCACGGCGGTGTGATCCGCAGCGTGCTCGAATCGGTCGAGCCCGGCCGCCACCGCGGCATGATCACGAACGGCTCGGTGCACTCGTTCCGTCACGCAGACGGCGCCCTCGAGCTCGTCGCCTTCGACGACCCCATCGATGAGCAGTCGATCTTCCCGTTCGCCGACGATTTCGAGCAGCAGAACGCCCTCGCTGCGCGGGAGGACCTCTGATGGCGAGCGGCCCCGAACGATTCCTCGCGGCTACGGCGCACCTGCCGATCACCCCGCAGCGGATGCCAGACTCGACCCACACGGCCGCCGAGGCCGCGGCTGCCGTCGGTTGTGAGGTCGGCGCGATCGTCAAGTCGCTCGTCTTCGTCGCAGTGCACAGCGACGACAGCCGTGAGCCTGTGCTCGCCCTGGTCTGCGGCGACAACCGCGCCGACCTCGACGCTCTCGCGGCCGTGGTCGGCGCGGGCATCGAGAAGGCCGACGCGAACACCGTCAAACAGGCGACGGGCTACTCGATCGGCGGTGTTCCTCCGCTCGGGCATCCCGCACCCGTCCGCACGGTCGTGGATCGCGACCTGCTGCGCTTCGACACCGTGTGGTCGGCCGCGGGCAGCGTCTACGACGTCTTTCCGGCCACTCCTCAGCAGCTCGTCGAGTGGACGGGCGGCGAGCTCGCCGACATCGGTTCGCGCTAGCCGAACGGGTGCGGCACTCTCAGACGGTCGTCAGAGTCTCGATCGCGAGGTCGCCTGCGATGACCGCTGACGACACATCGGCGATGCGCGTGCGCGTCGACCGGGCGTGCCGGCGCAGCAGGTCGAAGGCCTCCCCCATGCGCAGGCTCATGGCTTGAGCGATCATGCCTTTGGCCTGCTCGATTCTCGTGCGACTCGAGAGCGCTGTGTGCAACTGGCGATTGACTGCTTCGACCTCTTCAGTTTCGCGCTGCTGCAGTACCGCGATGGTCGCGACATCGGCGAAGCCCTGCAGCATGCGGATGTCGTCGTCATTCGGCCCGGCGCTGTCGTGTGGCCAGAAGACGATGAAGGACCCGACCGTGCGTTCCCGCAACCGCAGGGGAACGGCGAAGACGGCCGACCAGCCCTTGGGCTCGGCCGCCAGCACGAAGTCGGGCCAGCGGTCGCCCGTTGCCGCGATGCTCTCGGCCTGCACGATCGTGCCGGTCTCGAACGCCTCGCGGCCGGGGCCCGGGGCCTCCCGAACCTCGAGCAACTCGACCGCTTCAGCATCTTCATCCGACGACGCGACCAGGTGCAGGCTTCCCTCGTAGTGCAAGAGCACAGCCCCGGCCGCCGCGCCGGTCAGCGGGATGCTGTGGTCGAGCAAGCGGTACAAGAAGTCGAGCGGGTCGTAGTCGTCGACGAGCGAATCCGCCAGGTCGACGAACGCGTCGAGAATAGAGCCCTCTCGACCGACGGGTGCTGCTGAGTAAGGGGACACAGGCTCATCATGACCCTCAGCCCCGGGATTCAGGGGGGCTGGCGTGGGGCGGCCCTGGGTGCTAGCGGCGCCCCAGCGCGGCCTGCTCGCGCAGCAGTTCGAGGAGCACGGCTGCCGATCGGCCCCAGTCGAAGCGCGCCGCTTCAGTGGGGGCGGCGGCCGAGCGGTGCTCCCACTCCCCCGGCGCCAGCAGCTCGGTGATGCGCGCGGCGAAGGCGTCAGCATCCCCCGCAGCCGCGTACAGCGCCGTCTCTCCGCCAATCTCGCGGAAGATCGGGATGTCGCTCACGACGACGGGCGTACCGCGCCCCATGGCCTCGACGAGCGGGATGCCGAAGCCCTCGTCGCGCGAGGCCGTCACGAGCGCCGTCGCTCGGTCGAGAAGTTCGGCGTACTCGTCGTCACTCACCCCGTCGTGCACGACGAGCGAGCCCGCGGGCGCTGCCGCCTCGAATCGCTCGCGCTCGGCGGGCCGGATGCGGCTCAAGAGGTGCAAGCGTGCCCCCGGCAGATGGTACAGCGCCGCGACGAGCGTGTCGACGCCCTTATAGGGCATGAACGAGCCCATGTAGACGAGTTCGATGCCCTCAGGGCGCGTGCGCGGTGCGACCGTCGCGGGCCGGTCCGCAGCGTTCGGCACGACCGTGATCGAGCGCTTCGTCAGGCGCTTCGCCACCATCAGCGCACGGGTCGTCTCGCTCACCGTCACGACGGCGTCGGCGCGGTTGAGCAGCATCCGCTGCGGCCACCACGCCAGGTGGTAGAGCCGCCACCCGACGCGCACCGGCCACGGCAGATCGCGCGGCGGCGTCGGATGCGCGTAGTAGATGAGGTCGTGCAGCGTCAGCACGAGCGGATACCGCCGCCCGAGCGCCCCCATGGTCTGCATGGGGCTGAAGACGACGTCGGGCGACACCCTGTTCACCTGGCGCGCCACGAAGGGCTCACGCGGGCTCGTGGGGCCGCTGACGAGGTGCCAGGGCAGCCCGGCGGGCAGCATGGCGAGCTGCCGCTCGTCGCTGATGAGCAGTTCGAGCGACTCGGTCTCGGCGAGTTGTGTGCGCAGGGCATCCACGAGGCCCGCCGTGAACCGGCTGATGCCGTCGTGGCGCGGAAACCGCAGGTAGCGGCAGTCGACGACGATCTTCACTGCAAGAACTTTTCGATCGCCCGGGCCGCCTCGAGCGGCTTCTCGTAGTGGATGAGGTGCCCGACGCCCTCGATGACCGCGAGCTCAGCATCCGGAAACAGCGTGACCAAGCGGCGCTGGGCCTCCAGGGGCGTGATGTCGTCCTCGTCGGCCACGACCAGCAGGGTCTGCTGGTGGATGCTCGCCGCGAACTCGCTCACATCGTGCGAGACCGACGTGCGGAAGGCCTCGAGCAGGCTCTGCCGGGTGGCGAAGGCCGAGAAATAGCGGTCGTGCTCTTCGTGGATCCAGCGGCGCAACGCCTTGTCGTCGGTCTTCGCCATCGTCACGCTCATGATGCGGGTGACGAGTCGGCTGCGCAGAGCCGCGAAGCCCAGCTTCTCAGGCAGGGCTGCACCGACGCGGTAGAAGCCGACCGCCAGGCGCGTGAGAACTCCGCGAGGGCCGGCGAGGGCGTTCTGCCCGATCGGGTTCACGAGAATCACGCGGGGCGTGGGCACTCCGGAGGCGACGGCCGCCGCGACGACGATCGAACCGAACGAGTGGCCGAGCAGCACCGCGGTTCCGTGCACGCCCGTCGTGCGCAGGTAGGCCTCGAGCCAGGCGGTGTAGCCGTCCAGGTCGTGCGCACCCGAGGCGAGCGGGGCGCTCTCGCCGAAGCCCGGCAGGTCGGGGGCGAGAAAGCGCACGTGGGGCAGCTGCGCCACGACCGGGCCTAGCCCGTGGTGGTCACCGCGAAAGCCGTGCACGAGCACGAGAGTGCGCTCGGCATCGGCAGGCCCGTACTCGACCCAGTGCGTGCGCGCACCGAGCACTTCGGCCGTGCGGTCGACCGCAGAGACCCGCGCGAGGGCGTCGGCGTACGGAGACGGGGTGCTCATCGTGATTAGTCTAGGCAGGTGTCGTTCACCGCTCCCATCACACTCCCTGGCCTGACCCGCGACCCGCAGTGGCACCGCCGCAGCGTGTTCTACGAGGTCATGGTGCGCTCGTTCATGGATTCGAACGGTGACGGCACCGGCGATCTCGGCGGGCTGATTCAGAAGCTCGACTATCTGCAGTGGCTCGGCATCGATGCCCTCTGGCTGCCGCCGTTCTTCCAGAGCCCGCTGCGCGACGGCGGCTACGACGTCTCCGACTACAACTCGGTACTGCCCGAGTTCGGCACGATCGAAGAGTTCCGTGAGCTCGTCACGAAGGCGCACGAGCGCAACATGCGCATCGTGATCGACCTCGTGATCAACCACACGAGCGACCAGCACCCCTGGTTCCAGGCCTCGCGCGAAGACCCCGAGGGGCCCTACGGCGACTACTACGTCTGGAGCGACACCGACGAGAAGTACGAAGACGTTCGCATCATCTTCGTCGACACCGAAGAGTCGAACTGGGCCTTCGATCCGATTCGCCGCCAGTTCTACTGGCACCGGTTGTTCTCGCACCCGCCCGACTTGAACTTCGAGAACCCCAAGGTGCACGACGAGATCTTCGACGTCGTGCGGTTCTGGGCCGACCTCG
>SXMG01000066.1 GCA_005778835.1 Actinomycetota bacterium | reverse complement strand
GCATCAGCCGCGGATCACCCGAGACCGTCGTCGACGGCTGGCGCTCGTTCGGCTACGTGCCGGCCGAAGGGCAGACGGATGCGGACATGGCCCGCGAGCACACCGACTTCTTCCGCCGCGCCATCGACGGCGAAGGATTCGCGCCGGGCAACCCGCGCATGATCGGCACCGACAAGCCGCAGCCCGTGACACCCCAGTCGCCCGGGCTGTACGACCGCATCTGGTGGGGTGCCGGCACGCGCGCGACCGCCGTGTGGACGGCCGAGCAGGGCATGAACCTCATGAGCTCGACGCTGCTCACCGAAGACACCGGCGTGCCCTTCGACGAGCTGCAGGCCGAGCAGATCGCGATGTTCCGCGAGGCCTGGGCGGCTCGCGGATGGAAGCGTGAGCCCCGCGTGTCGGTCAGCAGGAGCATCCTGCCCATCATCGACGAAGAAACCCAGTACTACTTCGGCGTGCAGGCGCAGGCGGAGCAGACCGACCAGGTCGGCATTCTCGACGGCTCGCGCTCGCGCTTCGGCCGCTCGTACATCGGGGCTCCCGACGTGATCGCCGCCGAGCTTGCGCGCGACGCGGCCGTGCAGGCCGCGGACACGCTGCTCGTGACGGTGCCGACCCAGCTCGGCGTCGAGTTCAACGCGCGCCTGCTCGAGGCGATCGTGCGCGACGTCATGCCTGTCGTCGACGCGGAGGTCGTACCCTCGCTCGCATGAGGCTGGGGTCGCGGAGCTTCTGCTGGCACAGCGAACGGGCACAGGTCTAGGCTCAGCGCCGTGACCACCGCCCCGATCATCACGACGTCTGCGCTGACCAAGCGATTCGGCCGCGCCACTGCGCTCGACGGCCTCGACCTGCACGTCGACGAGGGCGAGGTGCACGGCTTTCTCGGCCCGAACGGCGCCGGCAAGTCGACGACCATCCGCGTGCTGCTCGGCCTCATCAAGCCGTCGAGCGGCACGGCGAGCGTCTTCGGGCTCGACCCGTGGGCGGATCCCGAGACGATTCATCGCGACGTGGCCTACGTGCCGGGCGACGTGAGTCTGTGGCCCGGTCTCACGGGCGGCGAGGCGATCGACCTGCTGGCGAGCTTGCGCGGGGGCGCGGAGGCAGCCTTGCGCGCTGAGCTCATCGAGCAGTTCGAGTTCGACCCGCGCAAGAAAGCTCGCACCTACTCGAAGGGCAACCGACAGAAGGTCGCGCTCATCGCCGCTTTCGCCCGGCCCGCCCGCCTGTACATTCTCGACGAACCCAGTTCCGGCCTCGATCCGGTCATGGAATCGGTGTTCCGCCAGCAGGTGCAGCGCGTGCGTGCCGCGGGAGCGACCGTGCTGCTCTCGAGCCATGTGCTGAGCGAGGTCGAGCAGTTGTGCGATCGCGTGACGATCATCCGCGAAGGACGGGTGGTTGAGAGTGGTTCGCTTGCCGAGCTGCGCCACTTGAGCCGCACGAGCTTCCGCGTCTCGGGCATGGCCGATGCTGCGGCCGTGCGCGCGCTTCCGGGGGTGCACGACCTCGTGGCGGTCGGCGACTCCGTCGAATTCGAAGCGGATGCCGACGCGATCCCGGCCGTCCTGGCCGCCGTCGCGGGGGGCGGTGCGCACGCGGTCACCGCCGCACCGGCCTCGCTCGAGTCTTTGTTCTTGCGGCACTACAGCGAAACGCGCTGATGAACGGCCTCGGCGTCATCCTGCTCAGCCAGCTGAAGCGAGACCGGTGGGTGCTGACGTTCTGGCTCGGCGGCATCGGCCTGCTCGGCATCAGTGTCGCCACAGCGATCACGACCCAGTTCGCCGACGACGCGGAGCGCACCGCGATCATCCAGATCGCGGCGGCCAACCCCGCGTTTTTGTTCCTGCGGGGGTTGCCCGACGGCGTGAGCCTGGGCGCCGTTGCCTTCTTCCAGGGGTTCGCGTTCACCGCCGTGCTAGCCGGACTCATGAGCACTTTCCTCGTCGTGCGCCACACGCGCGCCGATGAAGAGGCAGGTCGCGCCGAGTTGCTGGGTGCGACGCCTATCGCCCGGTCGACGATGCTCGCCGCCACACTGGTGCTCGGAACCCTCGCCAACGTCGCGCTCGTCGGGCTGCTGTCGCTCGCCTACATAGGAGGCGGTCTCGACGGCGGCGGGTCAGTCGTGGCGGCTTTCGCCGTCGGCGCGGTGGGACTCGTTTTCGTCGGGGTCGCCGCACTGGTCGCGCAGCTGATGCCATCGGGTCGGTCGGCGAACGGTGTCGCCTCGGCCCTCGTGATCGGCGCGTACTTGCTGCGCGGCATCGGCGATGCACTCGGCACCCCGAGCGACGACCTGCTCAGTGCGACGCCGAGCCCGATCTCGTGGCTGTCGCCCATCGGCTGGGGGCAGGCGACCCGGCCGTACACCGAGCCCACGCTGCTGCCCCTGCTGCTCTCACTCGCCGTGTTCATCGTGCTCGCGGGCGCGTCCGTCGCTGTGCGCTCACGCCGCGACCTCGGGTCGAGCCTCGTCCCCGAGCGCAGCGGCCGAGCCTCCGCCCGATTCGGCGGCCGCAGCGTGCTCGGTCTCGCGTGGCGGCTGCAGCGCGCGACAGTGCTGGGCTGGGTCGCGGGAGTCGTCGTGCTCGGAGCCATCGCCGGAGGTCTCGGCCCTGTGGTCGCCGAAGCAGTCGCCGAGAACGACACGCTCGCGGCCCTCATCGGCTCGCTCGTGCCCGGCAGCACCGCCGATACGGCCGAGGTGTTCATCGCCGCGCTGCTCGGCATCGGCGGAGTGCTCGCGGCTGCGGCGGGCGTGCAGGCGATGCTGCGGCTACGCGCCGAAGAGGTCGAGGGCCGTGCCGAGCTGCTGCTCGCGACCCCCGTCTCACGCGCGCGCTGGTTGGGCGCGACGGCTCTCGTCGCCACGGCGTCGGTGCTCATCGTGACCGTCGCGCTCGGAGTCGCGACCGGGGGCGTGCTCGCGCGGTCGAGCGGCGACGGCGCCGACGTGCTGCGCTATGCCGGGGCCGCACTCGCCCACGCGCCTGCCGCGCTCGTCTTCGTGGCGATCGCGGCGCTCGCCTTCGCCCTCGTCCCCCGCGTCACCATCGCCCTAGGTTGGGGGCTGCTCGTGATCGGACTCTTCCTCGGCCAGTTCGGCGAGCTGCTGCAGCTGCCCGGGTGGCTGCAGGCGGTGAGCCCGTTCTTCCACAGCTCAGCCGTGCCCGTCGTCGAGTTCGACGTCGTGGCGGCGATCATTCTGCTCGCCATGACCGTGGTCGGGCTGGCCGTCGCGCTGATCGCCCTGCGTCGCCGCGACCTCACGTCATGAGCCGTGTGCCTCCCGCGGCATGTGCCGCGCGCGGCACACTGCTCAGGCGGGGCGCACGCTGAGCGCGAGGCCGTCGGCGCTCGAAGTATCGAGCAGGATGCCCGCTTCGAGCTCGGCGCGCGTGGCGCGCTGCTCGCTGCCGCTCCACTCGTCGCGCACGATCCACGCATCGACCTGCGGCGCCAGCACCGGATGCCACCGCACGACCTGTCCGACCCCGGCCTCAGAGACCGCGAACGTGGCGAGCTGCGCGCCGTCGGGGCGGGGCGTGAGCGCCAGGCCGGTCACCCCGGCCGCCGAACCCCAGACTCCTGCCGCAGCACCCGAGAGCACGGGCGGCATCGCGCGAGCATCCAGCGCCGCCGTTCGCCACTCGCGGTAGATCGCGATTCCCTGCCGCATGTCGGCGAGCTGCGACGTTGACCAGCCGGGCAGGTCGCCCATGAAGATCCAGGGGCCGCCGACGAGGTAGGGCGCGAGCTGCGCGCGCAGCGGCAGGTGCGGCTCGTCGCCCATGTACTTGCTGGTCCACGATGAGGGGAGATAGACGCCGAGGCCGAGGGCCGCGAGGCGGTTCTCCTCCGACCGGCACCAGTCGTCGCCGATCGTTGTGTCGTGGTGCGCGATCATTTGCAGGTCGAGAGGCTTGCCGCCGTTCCAGCAGTTCTCGATGAGCAGGTTCGCATGCCGCTCGCGCAGGGTCGCGAGCACGTGGTACCAGCCGGTGACGCCCGCAGCCTCGACCGCTCCAGGGTCGTGCGTGTGGTGCTCAGAGTCGCAGCGGCTGATCGTCTCGAAGTCGTGCAGCAGCCAGTCGACTCCGTCGCGCACGAGACGGTCGAGGCACGCGAGCACGTGGTCGCGCGCGGGCACGTGCCCGAGGCACAGCGAGTGGTTGCGGTGCGACACCATCTGGTGGCGGCCGTTCCAGGTCGCGAGCCAGTCGGGGTGCGCGGCCGCGACCGCCGAATCGGGGGCCGCGTTGCCCGCGCCGACCCACAGCCCGAGCCGCATGCCGCGATCGTGCGCGAGTGCGGCGATGCCCGCGACCCCGCCCGCGTAGCCGGCCTGCGCGTTCCAGTCGCCGACGTGGTCCTCCCAGCCCTTGTCGACCGTCACGACCTCGACGCCGAGGTCGGCCGCGACGTCGAAGAACGCCGTCACGCGGTCGGCGTCGATGTCGGTGCCGAAGCCCCAAGTGTCGGCGATGAGCGGCGGTGGGGCGGTGGATGCTCGACTCGGCACCGTCGCGGCGAGCAGCTCGCGCAGCCACGCCTCGGCGGACTCGTGGTCGCCGTGACCGTGGCGCACGAGCAGGCCGGGGAGGGCATCCGTCGCCGGAAGCTCGGCGGGGCGGAAGCTCTGCCACGGCAAACGAGCCTGCACGGTGAGCCCATGGTCGTCGGCGAGCAGGTCGAGCAGCACCGCGTCGCTGCGGTCGAGCGCCGTCGCGAGCGCGACCGATCGGCCGTCGGCATCGGTGGCGGCGACCGTGCACCAGCCGGCGGCATCCTGGTACCGCTCGCGAGGCTCGGGGGAGTGCCCGACCGTGCGGTAGAGCACGCCGTCGTGCCGGTCGCCCTCGGGGAAGTCGAAGGGGGTGCGGGTGCCGCCCGCGTCGTCGAAGTTGAGCACAGCCGCGTCGGCGACCGAGTACGCGCCGCTCACAAGCGTGCGCGGCCGGGCGGGGGTCACGGCGAGCTCGTCGATGCGGAAGCCGCGGAACTTCGCATCCCACGTGAAGGGGTGCAGCACGCGCACGCTCACGTCGTGCCAGCCGTCAAGACGGATGCTCACCACGATGGTGTCGCCAGGGCGATCGGGGGCGTGCTCGGGCCGGTGGGGGTGCGCGACGATGCGCTCAAAGCCATGGGGCATGGTTAGATCATACCTTTGACGCAGGCTGATCGGCCGAGAAGCTCAGCGACCCGCGGCGTAGCCCTGGTTGCCGCGCGAGTTGGCCGCGGCGAACATCCACCCGCGGTCGCGTTCGATGCCGACGCAGCTGAGGCGACCGAGGCTCCACGGGCCCATGACCGTGACCTCGTGCCCGCGCGCTCGCAGCTCGTCGATGACCTCGTCGCCGAGCCGCGACTCGACAGTGAGCGACGCCGGCTGCACCGTGCGCGGCTCGAACGAGGCGACCATCGCATCCGTGTGGAACATCGGCGCGTCGATCGCCTGCTGCGGCTCGTAGCCGCCGACGATGCGGCGCAGCAGGTAGAGCAGCTGCCACTGGTCCTGCTGGTCGCCGCCCGGCGTGCCGAGCGCCTCGACCACGCGCCCCTCGCGCATGAGCATCGTCGGCGACAACGTGCTGCGGGGGCGGATGCCCGGGCTGAGCGCCGAGGGAGACGCAGCATCCAGCCACGTCATCTGCAACCGCGTGCCGAGGCAGAAGCCCAGAGCCGGGATCGTCGGCGATGACTGCAGCCAGCCGCCGGAGGGCGTCG
>SXMG01000065.1 GCA_005778835.1 Actinomycetota bacterium | reverse complement strand
GCGCGTGAAGCCCTCGGCCTCGAGCTGCTCGAGCGCGGCCTTCATGTTCTTCGGGCGCGCGAGCAGGCGCACGCGCGCTCCCTCCGCGACAAGCGAGTTCTTGAGCGCGATGACGGCCGCGAGATCAGCATCGCGCTCGTAGAGCAACGCAGCCCCGTCATCCGCCTCGTCTCCGAGCTCGACGAGGTCGATGAGCCGTTCGAAGCCGAGCGAGAACCCGCACGCGGGCACCTCGGTGCCGAGAAAACGGCCGATCATGCCGTCGTAGCGGCCGCCACCGCCGAGCGAGTACCCGAAGTCGGGGTGGGCGACCTCGAAGATCGGGCCCGTGTAGTAGCCCATGCCCCGCACCAGAAAAGGGTCGAACACGAGGGGAATCTCGCCCGCGGCGGCGCGCAGGCTGCGCAGGTCGGCCTCGGCAGGTTCGTCGGCGAAGATCGCGTGATCGAGCATCCGCCACGATGCGTCACCCTCGAGGGCCGGGTGAAGCCCCTCGAACATCTCGCCCGCGCGAGCGACACCGATCGCCCGCAGCTCGGCGACTACGCCGTCGAGTCCGATCTTGTCGAGCTTGTCCATCGAGATCAGGGCGGCGGGTCGCAGGGCCTCGGGCACGTCGAACGCCGCGAGCCATGCGCTGAGCAGCCGACGGTCGTTGACGCGGATGCTGCACCCCGGCACCCCGAGGGCATCGAGCGCCGCGGCTGTCGCCGCGATGAGCTCGGCTTCGGCGATGATGCCCGGCTCGCCGATGATGTCGATGTCGCACTGCACGAACTGCCGGTAGCGGCCCTTCTGCGGGCGCTCGGCGCGCCACACGGGCGCGATCTGGATCGCGCGGAACACGCTGGGCAGCTGACCGCGGTTGCTCGCGTAGAAGCGCGCGAGCGGCACGGTGAGGTCGAACCGCAGGCCGAGATCGGCGAGCTCGAGGGGGGTCGAGGCCTCGGCGAGAGCATCCATCGTCAGACCGCGCTTCATGACCGCGAAGGCGAGCTTCTCGTTGTCGCCACCGAGCCCCGCGTGCAGGCGCGAGGCGTCTTCGACGACGGGCGTCTCGATCTCGTCGAAGCCGTGCGCGCGGTAGACCGAGCGGATGCGCTGCAGCACGCGCTCCCGACGCGCCTTCTCGGCGGGCAGAAAATCGCGCATGCCGCGAGGGGGCGTCACAGCGGTGGCCATACGCACGATTCTGTCACGGTGCCGGAGCGGGCCCGGCGACCACCTCAGGCGACGCGGCTGCCCGTCGGCAGGCGGCCCGCCGGCGTTCGCGTGCGCGCGACGGCCGCCGCGAGCGCCACGATGGCCAGCACGAGATGGATCGCCAGCCCGACGAACCAGCTCGGAACCGTGCGGTCGAAGATCTCTTGCGGCGTCTCGAACTCGTAGACGCTGTCGTAGTCGCCCGAGAGGGCCGCAGCGCACTCGTCGATGACCTCGTCCTGCTCGATCGGCAGCTGCGCCGAGCGCACGCCGAGCGCGATCTGACCGAAGAGGTCTTCGGGGTAGCCATCTCTCGTGAATGTCGTCGGTGCCGCGTCGGCGAGCACGATGTAGGGGTTCGCGGCGAGGATTCCCCAGACGAGGTCGAATCGCGGCACCGGATAGCTGTAGGTCTCGGGCTCAAGGCAGACGATGTTCTCGGGCAGGCCCGTCTCGGGGTCGAACTCGCCGCCGACCGAGTAGTCGATGCCGATGAACGTCTGCGTGCGCTGGTCTTGCACGGCCAGGCCGCCGAGCGTGAAGGCGATGAGTGTGCCGATGCTGAGCGCGGCGACCACGAGATAGGTGGTCACGACCGAGAAGAGCGGGCGTGCGATGACACCCGAGAGGCCGACGCCGACGGCTGCGACGACGCCGAGCTCGAGCACGAGCACGCCGAGCGACGCGGCCAGGGTGTCGAGGCGCACTCCCCCGGCCAGCACAGTGAAGAGCATCGCGGGCAGCGACGCGGCCAGGAAGGTCAGCGCGACCGTCCACGCGGCGAGGAACTTCGCGAGCACGATCTGCCCCGTGGTCGCGAGGGTGACCTGCGTGGTGGCGAGGGTGCCGGCGTCGCGATCGCCGTTGATGGCACCGCCGCTCACCGCGGGGGTGACGAGTGTGCCCACGAGCAGCACGAAGAAGATGATCGTCGAGTAGACCCCGGCGGTCTGCTCGACATTGCCGCCGAACGCGTCGAGCGAGGCCCACAGCAGCGCCGTCACGATGCCGACGAGCACGAAGACCACGATCACGAGCACGACCCAGGCGACCGAGCGGATGCGCTGCCGGAGCTCGAGCAGAACGAGCGTGCCCAGCACGTCGAGCGAGGGGCTCATCGGGCGTCTCCCGTCGCGTCCGTATCGGGTTGCTCGTTGGTCTCGCCGCGGGCGAGATCGAGGAAGGTGTGCTCGAGGTCGCCGACGGCTGGCCCGAATGCGCTCACCGCGATGCCGGCGCGCACGAGGCGCTCGAGCACCGCGGCAGCCTCGGCTTCGCCGCTGACCGTCACGAGGGCGCCGAGGTGGTCGGTGCCCGAGGTCGGAATGCCCTCGGCCTCGAGCGCGGCGGCGAGAGCGGAAGGGTCGAGCGCGCGCACGCGCCAGTCGCGCGCGGTGGCACGACTGCGCTCGACGCGCTCGGCGCTCGCGGTCGCCCCCTGGTCGAGATACACGGCGGTGTCAGCCATCTCGTCGAGCTCGGCGAGCACGTGGCTCGAGACGACGACAGCGCAGCCTTCGGCCGCCAGCCGACGCACGAGCAGCCGCAGGTCGACACGTGCCGCCGGGTCGAGGCCTGAGGCGGGCTCGTCGAGCAGCAGCACGCTCGGCCGGTGCACGAGGGCGCGCGCGAGGCTCAGGCGCTGCTTCTGCCCGCGGCTCAGCACGCGCGCGGGCTGGTCGGCGAGCGGCTCGAGCCCGACGAGCTCGATGAGCTCGGTCGCGCGGGTGCGCGCGTCGGCAGCGCTCAGCTCGTAGAGCCGCCCGGTGGTCTCGAGGGCGCCCCGCACGGTGAGTGAGGCCCACGAGCCGAGCACATCGGGCATCCACCCCATGACCCGGCGCACGGCGCGAGGGTCGGCGACGGGATCATGCCCCGCGATGCGGATCGTTCCGGAATCGGGCTGGAGAAGCGTCGCGAGCATGAGCAGCAGCGTGGTCTGGCCCGAGCCGTTCGGCCCGATGAGGGCCGTCACCTGCCCGGCCGCGGCCTCGAAGTCGGCGCTGCGCACGGCGTGCACGTCGCCGAACGAGCGGGCCACGCCCTCGACGGCGATCGCGGCGGAGGAAGTCATGAGCGAGAGTCAATCACACGGTCGTGTCGTCGGCTTCGGTGGCGCGCACCTCGGCCTCGATCGCGCGCACGGCCGACCTCAGCGCGCGCTCGGCGTCGAGCCCGCGCCGCCGCGCCTCGGCTGCCATGCTCAGCATCGCCGCGCCGAGTGCCTGCTCGTCGGCGTACACCGAATCGGCAACGTTCCCGCTGGCGGAGACTTCGATGCCGACCCGCTCGGCCTTGTCGAGCACCTTCTGGGCGCGCGACAGCGCGGTGAGCCCCGCCGGCACACCGTCGAGCACGCTCGCGCGCTCGGGCTTCTCCTGCCGCTTCCAGGTCTCCCAGTTCTCGGCGACAGCGTCGGCCGTGTCGGCCGTCACGTCGCCGAACACGTGCGGGTGCCGACCGACCATCTTGGCCGTCGACCGCGCAGCCACGTCGTCGATCGTGAACGGATGCTCCGCCCTCGCCGCGGCGATGTCGGCGTGGAACAGCACCTGGTAGAGCACGTCGCCCAGCTCTTCGAGCACGTCGTCAGGGGTGCCGTGCTCGATCGCCTCGACGAGCTCGTGCGCCTCTTCGATCAGGTAGCGCGTGAGGCTCTCGTGCGTCTGCTCGGCATCCCACGCGCAGCCGCCGGGGGCACGCAAATGCTCGAGCACGGCGATGAGCTGGTCGAGGTGCGGGTGCGGCTGCGGGGCGGGAAGCTCAGGGCTCGGCTGCGCGGCGGTCATGCGCCCATTGTGCCGCGAACTGTTCTCCGGTCGTCGGGCATCGCCGTCGCGACGGCGGCGATCACGATCGCGCACAGCAGCGCTCCGACGAAGACAGCCTGAGCGGCGGGGATGATGGCAACCCCGTCCACGGCCGTGCTCGAGCCCTCGCCCAGTGCTCCCCCGCCTCCCGCCGCGCGGTAGAGCGCATTGGCGACCGCGCCGAAGATCGCCACGGCGACGGCCTGGCCGACGGCGCGCGCGAACAGGTTCGTGCCGGTGACGACGCCGCGCTCGTTCCACGCGACGCTCGCCTGGGCGGCGATGAGCGAGGGCGTGGCGACGAGACCCAGCCCGAGGCCTGTGACGAAACAGGCGATCGCGACCACCGCGACCGAGGGGCTCGAGGCGAACGCCGCGAGAAGGCCGGTGCCGAGCAGCACGAGCACCATGCCGATGAGCACCGTGACCCGAAAGCCCAGCGTGAGGTAGAGGCGGCCCGAGAGCGAGGCCGAGATCGGCCAGCCGATCGTGAGCGCGGCGAGCGCGAGTCCTGCCACCAGCGGTGAGACGCCCAACGAGGCCTCGAGCAGCACGGGCACATACGAGGCGAGGCCGATCAAGATCGCCCCGACCCCCACCGAGACCAGGGTCGTCGTCAGCAGCAGCCGGCGCGAGAACACCCAGCCGGGCAGAATCGGCTCAGCGGCGCGGCGCTCGACCGCGATGAAGGCGGCGAGCAGGGTGCCGCCGAGCCCGAAGGCCACGGCGCTCTGCCACGACGCCCACGGCCACGTGACGCCGCCCTGCAGCACTCCGGCGAGCAGCAGCCCGAGCGACGCGGCCAGCAGCAGCGCGCCGAGCACGTCGACCCGGTGCGGGCGGTGCTCGACGGTCTCGTGCAGCGAGCGGATCAGCATCCACCCCGCCAGCAGGCACAGCGGAATGTTGATGAAGAAGATCCAGCGCCAGGCGTCGAGCTCGGCGAAGATGCCTCCGAGCGTGGGGCCGATGACCGCCGACGCAGCCCAGACGCTCGCGATGTAGCCCTGCACCTTGGCGCGCTCTTCGACCGAGTAGATGTCGCCCGCGATCGTGATCGACATCGGACCGATCGCCCCCGCCCCGATGCCCTGCACGGCGCGGAAGGCGATGAGGGCGGGCATGCTCCAGGCCAGGCCGCACAAGATCGAGCCGAGCAGGAAGATGCTGATGCCGATGAGGATGATGGGCTTGCGGCCGACCATGTCGCTGAACTTGGCGAACAACGGTGTCGACACCGCCTGCGCGAGCAGGTAGATCGAGAACAGCCACGGAAAGAGCTCGAACGACCCGAGCTCTTCGACGAGTGTCGGCACCGCGGTCGCGAGAATGGTCGCGTCGATCGCGACGAGAGCCGTCGTGACCATGATCGCGAGCAGGATGGGGCCGCGCTCAGAGCGCAGGCCCACGGCGGAGGTCGTGGTCACGTCTGCGACGATAACCCCATGCTCCCGGAACTCGGCTGGATGCCGCGGCTCGCCGCCGCGCTGCTCGCGGTCGGGCTCGTCGCGCTCTTCGTCGCCCGGGCGATTCGCAAAGATCGGCGCGAGTACGCGCGCTTCCGCCGCTACCGCTCGACCGCTCGTCGGCAGGCGATGATGCGGCGCTGGCTGGTCGAGTCGCTCGCGCTGTTCGGTGGCACCGCCGTGCTCGTGCTGCTTCTCACCTTTCCGGTGGTCGCGCCGCTGCTGACCGTGACGCAGGCAGTGCCGGCCGTGGCCTGGCTGCGGGATGCTCTCGCCGGCGGCCTCGGAGCCGGACTGCTGATCGGCGCCGGCCTTGGGCTCGTCGCACTCACGATCGTCGGCGTGCGCAGCGCCCGGCGCGAGGGCGGCATCATCATGGTCGGCGACATCGCCGCGCTGCTGCCGCGCAACCGGCCGGAGCTCGGATGGGGTGCCGCACTCTCGGTCAACGCCGGCATCGTCGAAGAAGGGCTGTTCCGGCTCGCGCTGCCCGCGCTGCTCGTCATCGTCACGGGCGAGCCGATCAGCGCCTTTCTGCTCGCCGCGCTCGTGTTCGGGGCGCTGCACGCCTACCAGGGCTGGGTCGGCGTGCTCGCGACCACCGTCGTGGGTCTGCTCTTCACGCTGCTCTACGTCGCGAGCGGCAGCATCCTGCTCGCCATGGTCGTGCACGCGCTCTTCGACCTGCGCACCCTCGTCGTCATTCCGATGGCGGTCTACCGCGTGCACGAAGTGCCCGGCAGCCTGCGGTTTCCGAAACCGCTCGCGATCGCGGCGCCCGCCGTCGAGCCCGCGGTGGAGGTCGAGAGCAGAGCTGAGACCTCGCTCGAGCCACCTAGTCAGACTTGACTAGATCTGATTCCCTGCCGTACCGTCTCCTCATGGCCGAGACGGTGAACATCTACGACGCGAAGACTCAGCTCTCAAAGCTGGTCGCCCGCGCAGAGGCCGGCGAGCGCATCACGATCGCGCGCAACGGCCGACCCGTCGCCGAACTCGGGCCGGCAGGTGGCATCACTGTGAAGCGCGAGCTGGGGGTGCTTGCTGGGAAAGTGTGGATCGCCGACGACTTCGACGACTTCACCGAGCAGGATGAACGCGATTGGTATGGCGATTGAGGGCGTTGCTCGACACCAACATCGTCGTGTGGGCTCTCAGCGCCCCTGACCGCCTGAGCGAGGCGCAACGCGATGTGCTGCTCGACCCGCGGCACGACCTTGCCATCTCCTCGGTCAGCGTGGCCGAGATCTCGATCAAGACTTCGATCGGCAAGCTGACCGGCGTCGAGGGCATCACTGAATGGATTGCACGACAAGGTTTTCGCGAGCTCCCCCTGGCGAACCGTCACGCGATCGAGCTCGCCGACCTGCCCCTGCACCATCGCGACCCCTTCGACCGAATGCTCGTCGCGCAGTGCATCGCTGACGACCTGGTGCTCATCACTAGCGATCGACGACTGAACGCCTACGCGATCGAGACGATCACCTAGCCTGCTCAGGCCGAGGGGCCGCGACCGACTCGGTGCCGTAGAGGTTCTGCAGCGTCTGGCCGACCCAGGTCACGAGGTCGTCGTCGCTCGCGGCGCTCGGCATCGGCACCGTCGCCGTCCGCTGCTGCGCGAACCACTTCGACCCCGGGTACATGCGCTGCAGGCGCAGCTGCCGCGAATCGGGCAGCTCGAGCCCGACGAGCCGCAGCGTCGTGCCCATGACGACGACGTCGCTGAGTCCGAGTTTCTGGGCCTGGCGGCGCAGTCGCGACACGGCGATAAGCGTGAGCACCGGCGCGGGAGGGTCACCGTAGCGGTCGGCGAGTTCGTCGAGCACGGCATCCAGTGCCGCATCGTCGCTCGCTGGCGCGCTCGCCGTCGACAGCTTCTGGTAGGCCTCGAGGCGCAGGCGCTCGCTCTCGATGAAGTCGTCGGGAATGCGCGCGTCGACCGGCAGCTCGAGCCGCAGCTCGGTCTGCTCTTCGGCCGCGTCGCCGCGAAACACGCTCACGGCCTCGCCGATCATGCGCAGGTACAGGTCGAACCCGACGCCCGCGATGTGCCCGGCCTGCTCGGCGCCGCGCAGGTTGCCCGCGCCGCGGATCTCGAGGTCTTTCAGCGCGATCTGCATGCCGCCGCCGAGGTCGCTGTTGGCCGCGATCGTCTGCAGGCGGTCGTGCGCCGTCTCGGTGAGCGGCTTCGACTCGTCGTAGAGGAAGTACGCGTAGGCGCGCTCGCGCCCTCGACCCACACGTCCCCGCAGCTGGTGCAACTGCGAGAGCCCGTACTTGTCGGCGCGGTCGATGATGAGCGTGTTCGCGTTCGCGACGTCGAGACCGGTCTCGATGATCGTCGTCGAGACGAGCACGTCGAACTTGCGCTCCCAGAAGTCGACGATCACCTGCTCCAGCACGCTCTCGCTCAGCTGCCCGTGCGCGACGGCGATGCGCGCATCCGGAACCAGCTCGGCCAGGTGGCTCGCGACGCGCTGGATGCTCGAGACACGATTGTGCACGTAGAAGACCTGGCCCTCGCGCAGCATCTCGCGGTGAATCGCCGCGGCGACCTGCTTGTCACTGTACGGGCCGACGAAGGTCAGGATCGGGTGGCGGTCTTCGGGCGGGGTCGCGAGCGTCGACATCTCGCGGATGCCCGTCACGGCCATTTCGAGCGTGCGCGGAATCGGCGTGGCCGACATCGCGAGCACATCGACGTTGGTCTTGAGTTTCTTGAGAGCGTCTTTGTGCTCGACGCCGAAGCGCTG
>SXMG01000006.1 GCA_005778835.1 Actinomycetota bacterium | reverse complement strand
GTCGAGGAAGAGCACCTGGGCGCACCCGTGCTCGGTCGCCTCGGCCTGCGCGATGAGCGACGAGGCGTAGTTGCCCCCGGTCTTCGCCGCGCCCGTGCCGCCCTTGCCCGCTCGGGCGTAGTCGGTCGAGAGCCAGATCGACACGGGGGTGACGCCGCCGTGGAAGTAGGCGCCCGCGGGCGAGGCGATGACGTAGTAGGCCACCTTGTGCGCGGGGCGCACACCGAGGAACGCCTCCTTGGCGAACATGAACGGCCGCAGGTAGAGGCTCGTCTCGGGTGCGCTCGGCACCCAGTCGCCGTCGACGGCGATGAGCTGCTTGAGCGACTCGATGAAGTACTGCTCGGGCAGTTCGGGCAGCGCGAGCCGCTTGGCCGAGCGCTGCAGGCGGCGCGCATTGGCGTCGGGGCGGAACGACCAGATGGAGCCGTCAGCGTGCCGGTAGGCCTTGAGCCCCTCGAAGATCTCTTGCCCGTAGTGCAGCACCGAGGCGGCCGGGTCGAGCGCGATCGGGCCGTAGGGCTGCACGCGCGGGCGGTGCCAGCCGCCCGTCTCGCTCCAGCAGATGTCGACCATGTGGTCGGTGAAGTGCTTGCCGAAGCCCGGGTCGGCGAGGACCGCCTCTCGCTCGTCGACCGAGCGCGCAGCGTCGTTCGTCGTCACGGACCAGGTCAGGTCGCGCGTGGCCATCGGGAGCAGGTTCGTCATCGTGGATCCTCGCAGGGTCGTCGGCAGCACGCGGGCGCCGGGAGAACGTGGGTTCAGCGTACTCTGCACGCTGGTGGGGGCGCTCAGGCCAATGGCAGGCGACTGGCGCGGAGGGTCAGCTCAGCCCGAAGGCAGGGGCGCTGGGCGACTGAGCGAAGTCGAGCGGCAGGGGCGCCGAGCGATCTAGCGCAGGCGGGCGACGATCGCGTCTCCGACCTCGGAGGTCGAGCGCGCCGAGCTCGGGCGATCGGCGAGGTCGGCGAGCACCGCGGCGCGGATCCGTGCCGCGGCATCCGTCAGCGCCTGCTGCTCGAGCAGAATCGCGATCGACAAGATCGCCGCAGTGGGGTCGGCCTTCTGCTGCCCCGCGATGTCGGGGGCTGAACCGTGCACGGGTTCGACCATGCTCGGAAAGGCCCCGTCGGGGTTCAGGTTGCCCGACGCGGCGAGACCGATGCCGCCGCCGATCGCCGCAGCGAGGTCGGTGAGAATATCGCCGAACAGGTTGTCGGTGACGATGACCTCGCAGCGCGCGGGGTCGGTGACCAGGAAGATGGTCGCGGCGTCGACGTGCAGGTAGTCGACGGTGACGGAGGCGAACTCGGGCGCGATGCGGTCGACCGTGCTCTGCCACAGCGACCCGGCGTGCACGAGCACATTGGTCTTGTGCACGAGCGTGAGCTTCTGCCGGCGCGCGGCGGCCTGCGCGAACGCGAACCGCACGACGCGCTCGACGCCGTAGGCGGTGTTGAGCGAGACCTCGGTGGCGACCTCGTGCGGCGTGCCCTGCCGGAAGCGGCCGCCGTTGCCGACGTACGGCCCCTCGGTGCCTTCGCGAACGACCACGAAGTCGACCGCGCCCGGGTTGGCAAGCGGCGAGGCGATGCCCGGCGCGAGCAGGGTCGGGCGCAGATTGACGTAGTGGTCGAACGCGAACCGCAGCTTGAGCAGCAGCCCTCGCTCGATGATGCCGCCCGCCAGTCGCGGGTCGCGCGGGTCTCCGCCGACGGCGCCGAAGACGATCGCGTCGTGCTGCGACAGCGCCTCGAGCGTGGCGTCGTCGAGAATCTCGCCCGTCGCCAGATAGTGCTCAGCGCCGAGGTCATAGGCGGTCTCGCGCACGACGGCGTCGTCGCCGAGGGCCGCGTGCAGCACCTTGAGGGCCTCTGCCGTGACCTCGGGGCCGATGCCGTCGCCGCCGATGACGGCCAGATCGAGCGTGCGGCTCACAGAAACCTCCCAGATAGGCGACGACAGGCCCGAGAACACGCGGATGCCCGACGGTTCCAGCGTAGCCGGGTACGCGAGGGGCATTTGTCAAGGGGGGTACCGCGGAGCACGTGCGCCCCTAGAGTCGTGCAACGAATCGAAAGGAGCTCCCACAATGAGCATTGGATTCGGAATATTTCTCGTCGCGGTCGGGGCCATCCTCGCCTTCGCCGTGCAGGTCAGCGTCGAATGGGTTGCTCTGACGACTGTGGGATACATCCTCATGGTCGCGGGTGCCGTCATGATCGTCATCGGCGCCGTGCTGATGGCGCGCAAGCGCTCGTCGGTCACGACGCAGCGCACGCAGGTCGACCCCAACAGCGGCGAGCAGGTCACGCGCCGCGAGTCGATCGCCAGCGACCCGATCGAGTAGACCAGGTCACTCAGCTTCTGAAAGAGCCCCGTCTTCGGACGGGGCTCTTTCGCGTGGTGGTCGCGCAGTGGTCACGCGCCGGCGAGCATGATGCTCGCGGCAGCGGACTGCGCGCCCTACTGCTCGACGATCGTGATCTCGCGCATGACGCTCGCGTCGATGGCCGTGCGCAGCCGCTCGAGCAGCTCATCGGGCACGCGCGAGTCGACGGTCAGCACGCTGAGCGCCTGGCCGCCGGCCGTGTGCCGCGCGATCTGCATGCCCGCGATGTTGATGTTCGCCTCGCCGAACTCTTTGCCGTAGATCGCCACGATGCCGGGGCGGTCGGTGTAGAGCATGACGATGAAGTGCTCGGCCATCGGCACCTCGACGTCGTAGCCGTTGATCTCGACGATCTTCTGCACCTGCTTGGCGCCGACGAGGGTGCCCGACACGCTGAGCTGCGTGCCGTCGCTGAGCGACCCGCGAATCGTCAGTAGGTTGCGGTACTCGGGGCTGTCGGCCTCGGTCAGCAACCGCACCGCGACGCCGCGCTGCTCGGCAAGCAGCGGAGCGTTGACGTAGCTCACCTGCTCGCTCGAGATGGCACTGAAGATGCCCTTCAGGGCGGCGAGCTTGAGCACGTTGACGTCGTGCTCGACGATCTCGCCGCGCACCTCGACGTCGATGCTCGCGAACGAGGCGTCGGCGAGCGCCGCGAAGACCTGCCCGAGCTTCTCCATGAGCGGAATGCCGGGGCGCACGGTCGGGTCGATGACGCCGCCCGCGACGTTCACGGCGTCGGGCACGAGCTCGCCATCGAGCGCGAGCCGCACCGACTTCGCCACTGAGACGCCTGCCTTCTCCTGCGCCTCATCGGTCGAGGCGCCGAGGTGCGGCGTGAGCTGGATGGTGGGCAGCTCGAGCAGCGGCGAGCCGACGGGCGGCTCGTTGACGAACACGTCGAGACCGGCGCCGGCGATGCGACCGGTGGCGAGCGCCTCACGGAGGGCATCCTCGTCGATGATGCCGCCGCGGCTCGCGTTGACGATGCGCAGGGTGGGCTTCGCGAGCGCGAACTGCGCCGTGCTGATGAGGTTCGTCGTCTCGGGAGTCTTCGGAATGTGGATCGTGATGAAGTCGCTGCGCTGCATGAGCTCATCGAGCGTCACGAGCGTCACGCCGAGCTGCTGCGCGCGCGCCGGCGGCACGTAGGGGTCGTAGGCGATGAGCTCGACGCCGAACGCGGCGAGACGCTGCGCGACGAGCACGCCGATGCGGCCCAGGCCGACCACGCCGACCGTCTTCTCGTAGAGCTCGACGCCCGTGTACTTCGAGCGCTTCCACTCCCCCGCCTTCATCGAGGCGTTCGCGTCCGGCACGTAGCGGGCGAGCGACAGCAAGTGTGCGATGGCGAGCTCGGCTGCGCTGATCACGTTGCTCGTCGGAGCGTTGACGACCATGACGCCTGCACTCGTGGCAGCGGGCACGTCGACGTTGTCGAGGCCCACGCCGGCGCGCGCGATCACCTTGAGGGTCTTGCCCGCGGCGATGGCCTCAGCATCCATCTGCGTCGCCGAGCGGATCAGCACAGCGTGCGCGTCGGCGAGTGCCGCGAGCAGGGTCGGCCGGTCAGTGCCGTCGACCTGCCTGATGTCGAAGTCGGGCCCGAGGGCGTCGACAGTGGCGGGAGACAGTTCTTCGGCAATGAGCACGACCGGCTTGGGCACGGTGAGAGGTCCTAACGCAGAGAGGTACCAGCAGGAGACGCGGTGGTAGACGGCGGCCTGCGGCGGTGGGGGCGACCGTGCACACAGGGTATCGCAGGCCGCACGGGCAGAATGGCGGGCATGCCCCTGGATGCCCTGCTCGTGCCCCTCGGAGGGTCGCCTGTCGACCTGGCCCGCGTCATCACGGCGGTGGTCTTCGTCGCCATCGGCATCACCCACTTCGTGCCGACGGTCGTGCGCACCATGGCCGCGATGGTGCCGCAGGCCTTCCACGGTCGGCCGTTCTCGCCCGTGGGCTGGGTCTGGGTGACGGGCGTCGCCGAGATCGCCGGCGGGCTCGGTCTGCTGTTCGAGCCGACCCGTGCTGCGGCGGGCATCGCGCTCGCGGTGTTCCTGGTGTGCGTCTTTCCGGCCAACGCCTACGCCGCGCAGCATCGCGACCGGTTCGGCGCCGTCGCCGTGCCGTTCTGGCCGCGGCTCGCGATGCAGGTCGCCCTCATCGCCCTCGTGCTCTGGGTGGGGCTGGCCTGAGCCGGTGGCTCGCGGCTAGACCAGCAGGATCGACCCGGTCGCGACCGCGATCATCGTCAACCGTGTGGCCGCGCTGGCTGCGATCGCGACGATGAGCACGAGCGTGAAGCGCGTCAGTGTCATGCGCCGACCGACCATGACACCCGCGACGAAGTAGACGATCGGGTGCGCCACCCCGAGCCACAGGGCGAGCCACGGCACCTGCTCGACCACGCCGAGCTGCTCGTAGAGCGCGGGCAGGCCGACGAGCGAGCTCACGCCGTCGAACACGAACCAGCCGACGATCGCCGAGAGCAGCGCCGTGACGCCCCAGTGCGCGCGCGTCATGCGACCAGGGGCGTCTGCTGCCTGCCGCGTCATCGCAGAAGCCCCAGCACGAAGGGCCACGGCAGCAGCACGAGCGTGCCGAGCGCGAGCCAGCCGAAGCGATGCGCGGCCCGACCGTCGCGAGTGAGCGACACGACGGCGGCGAACCACAGCGGGCTCGCGATGATCGCGAGAAACTCGCTGAACTGGTACATGATCTCGATCACGAGGGTCGGGCCGCTGAGCGGTACGAGGCCGATCCCGATGATCCACCCCACGGTGTAGGCCAGGTAGACCGCGGCGGCGAGCGCCGTGAGCAGCGTCACGAGCGGTGACCGGGCGTCGGATGCTCGCTCGAGGTCGGCAGCGGCATCCACCCCCTCGGCGCCCCCGTCGGAGCCGCCCGGCGCCGCATCGTCCGCGTCGTCGTCGCTCGGCTCGGGCGCGAGGGCCGCGAGCGAAGGATCGGAGTAGCTCGGGTCGTCGAGGTCGTCCCACCGCAGTGCGGCGTCGTCGTCAGACGAGGGAGGGCGGGCCATGCTCTGAGCCTACCGAGCACGCCCTCGACCGATGCTCGATGCCCGCGCGGCGACGTACGATCGTTGAGGGGTGATCACGTGCCATTTCTCACGACCGCGGGCGAGCCGCTCGACGCTCTGCCGCTCGTCTACCGTCGAGGGCGCGACTTTCAGGTCGCCGCCGACTTCGTCTACCTGAACCCGCGCGATGGCAGCACGACGCTCGTGCCCGCGCACCAGCTCGACCTGCCGCCGCACAGCGGCAACAGCACCGACTTCGCCTCGGTGCCGCCCTTCCTGTGGGGGCTCATCGCCAACTACGGCACCCAGACGCTGCCCGCGATCATGCACGACTCGCTCGTCGGGCAGCTGCTGCGCGAGCCGGACGAGCAGCGGCTCGCCCTGCGGCGCGACGCCGACGAGCTCTTCCGCGTGGCGCTCATCGACAACGGGGTGCACCGCCTGCGTGCTCGCGTCATGTGGGCCGCCGTCGGGCTCGAGAGCTGGTGGCGGCACGGTCGCGGGCGCGGGTGGCTGCTCATCGCGCACGTCGCCGTCGGCACGCTCGCCGTGGTCGCCTCCGTGGCCCTCGGCGTCGCTCTCTCACCCTGGTGGTTCGCTCTCGCGCTCGCTCCGGCGCCGCTCGCCGTGCTGTGGGGCCGCACCGCAGGGCTCGTCAGTGCTGCCACCTACCTCGCAGCGCTGTACGCACCGCTCATTCTCGGAGCGTTCCTGGCCTCGCACATCGAGAACGCCATCGCGATGGTCGTCTGGCTGGCCACCGGGTGCAAGGGCCCCCGCCCGCGCGCCGAGCCGACGGTCGCGTGGAAGGACGAGTACGCCCCGGAGCGTGCTGCTCCGGGGCCCCGCTAGCGATCAGCGCGCTGCTGAACCATCCACGTAATCCGAGTCGGTCTGCTTCCAGGCGAAGAGCGCCCGCAGCTTGCGACCGGTCTCTTCGATCGGATGCTGCTCGCCCTTGCGGCGCAGCTCCATGAACTCGACGGCCCCAGCATCCTGGTCGTCGATGAAGCGCTTCGCGAACGCACCCGACTGAATGTCGGCGAGCACGGCCTTCATGTTTTCCTTGACGCTCGCGTCGAGAACGCGCGGACCCGAGACGTAGTCGCC
>SXMG01000064.1 GCA_005778835.1 Actinomycetota bacterium | reverse complement strand
GCGCTCGCCGCAGCGCTCCAGGCCGACGTGTGCGAGATCTACCCCGACGTCGACGGGGTCTTCACGGCCGACCCGCGCGTCGTCAAGAAGGCCCGCAAGATCAACCAGGTCACCACCGAAGAGATGCTCGAGCTCGCCGCGGCGGGTGCGAAGGTGCTGCACATCCGCGCCGTCGAGTTCGCGCGCCGTCACGGTGTAACGCTGCACGTGCGTTCGTCGTTCTCGCCCTCGGAGGGCACCTGGGTCGTCACCCCGAAAGAGGGAGAAGTCATGGAAGAGCCGATCATCACCGGAGTCGCGGGCGACCTCGGCGAGGCCAAGATCACCGTCGTCGGCGTTCCCGACACCCCCGGTATGGCCGCCGACATCTTCACCGTCGTCGCCGAGACGGGCGCGAACATCGACATGATCGTGCAGAACGTCTCGGCCGCGACCACGGGCCGCACCGACATCAGCTTCACGCTGCCGAAGAGCGACGGCGAGAAGGTGCTCACCGCACTGCGGGCCGCGCAGCCGGCGCTCGGCTTCGAGTCGCTCGCCTACGACGACCAGATCGGCAAGCTCTCGGTCATCGGCGGCGGCATGCGCACGAGCGCGGGCGTCTCGGCGCAGCTCTTCACGGCGCTGAAAGACGCGGCGATCAACATGGAGATGATCAGTACCTCCGAGATCCGCATCTCGGTCGTCATGCGCGCCGATGTGCTCAATCACGCCCTGCAGATCGTGCACACGGCGTTCGGTCTCGACGGCGAAGCCGAAGCCGTCGTCTACGCAGGAACGGGGCGATGATCATGGTGAACCCTGTGCACCTCGGCGTCGTGGGCGCCACCGGCCAGGTCGGCGCCGTCGTGCGGCAGCTGCTGGTCGAGCGCGGCTTCGCGCTCGCGAGCATCCGCTTCTTCGCGAGCGCCCGCAGCGCCGGGACGACCATCGACTTCGACGGCACCCCCATCACGGTGGAGGACGCGAGCACCGCTGACCCGACCGGTCTCGACATCGCGATCTTCAGCGCGGGCGCCACGACGAGCAAGGCGCAGGCGCCTCGCTTCGCCGCGGCCGGCGTGACCGTCATCGACAACTCGAGCGGCTGGCGCATGGACCCGGAGGTGCCGCTCGTGGTGTCAGAGGTCAACCCGCACGCCCTCGCGAACCCGCCCAAGGGCATCATCGCGAACCCCAACTGCACGACCATGGCCGCGATGCCCGTGCTCAAGGTGCTCGACGCCGAAGCGGGGCTGCGCCGTCTGATCGTCAGCACCTACCAGGCCGTCTCGGGTGCCGGTCTTGCCGGCGGCGAAGAGCTGCTCGACCAGGCGAACGCGGTCATCGTGCAAGACGCGATCGGGCTCGTACACGACGGCGGCGCGGTCGAGTTCCCCCCGCCCGCGAAGTTTCCGAAGACCATCGCCTTCAACGTCATTCCTCAGGCCGGCAACTTCGTCGACGACGGTCTCGGCGAGACCGACGAAGAGAAGAAGTTGCGCAACGAGAGCCGCAAGATTCTCGAGCTGCCCGACCTGCTCGTGAGCGGCATCTGCGTGCGCGTGCCGGTGTTCACCGGCCACTCGCTCGCGATCAATGCCGAGTTCGAGCGGCCGATCAGCCCCGATCGCGCGCGCGAACTGCTCGCGACCGCGCCCGGCGTGCAGCTGATGGATGTTCCCACCCCGCTCGATGCGGCCGGAGCAGACCCGTCTCTGGTGGGTCGCATTCGTGCTGATGAGGGCGTGCCCGATGGCCGCGGACTCGCCTTCTTCGTCAGCAACGACAACCTGCGCAAGGGTGCCGCGCTCAATGCGGTGCAGCTCGCCGAGCTCGTCGCCGCCGAGCTCGCCACGACCCGCTAGTCGCCGTGCGGGCCACCGTCGAGAGCTACGCCGCGGTCGGCGACAGCTTCACCGAGGGAATGGGCGATGAGCGGCCCGACGGTACTCCGCGCGGGTGGGCCGACCTTGTCGCCGCTGCGCTGGCGCACGCGGCCGGGGGAACCATCGGCTACGCGAACCTCGCCATCCGCGGTCGCCTGCTCGCGCCCATCGTCGACACGCAGGTGCCCGCGGCCATCGCCCTGCAGCCGCAGTTGCTGACCATCAACGGCGGCGGCAACGACATTCTTCGACCGCGCGTCTCCATCTCCGCCGTCGCCGATCGGCTCGTGGCCGCTGCGATGCAGGCGAGCGACGCGGGTATCCGCACGCTCGTCGTGAGCGGCGGCAACCCGACGCGGCACATCCCTCTCGGGGCGCGTTTCGAGCGTCGTGGCGACGCGCTGGCCGAGGCGGTGCGCTCGCGGCTGGCCGGCACCGAGGTGCGCTACGTCGACAACTGGTTCGACGAGCGCCTGCCCGCTCTGCAGTACTGGTCGGTCGACCGGCTGCACTTGAACTCGCACGGTCACACGATCGCTGCGAGCAACGTGCTCGCGGCACTCGAGGTGCCGATCGCCGGTGCGGCGATGGCTCCCGATGCCGGAGACGAGCTCGAGCGCCCTCGCACCGCCGAGTACTGGCGCCGCTACGTGCTGCCGTGGATCGGCCGAAGGCTCACGGGCCGATCGTCGGGCGACGACCGCGACCCCAAGCGCCCGGTTCTCGAACCGGTCGACGCCGCCGCACTGTCATGACCGTTGTGGGCGAACCCTCAGCCCTTCGGCATCGAATGGTCACCATGATCTCTCGTCGCGCGGCGCTCGCCGCAGCCGCTCTCGCCCTCGGCACCGCGCTCGTCGGCTGCGCATCCGTCGCCGCGCCGTCGTCGACCCTGCCCGCCGACGCACCGCTCATCGCCTTCTATGGCGACTCGTACACGCTTGGCACGGGAGCGACGAGCCCGAGCGTGCGCTGGTCGACCCGCATCGCCGAGAGCCGGGGATGGCGCGAGTTCAATCCGAGCGTCAACGGCCTCGGCTTCATCAACAACCGCACGCTCTTCGGCGACGGCGACGTGCCGTCGATGATCATCGAGCAGCAGCCCGACCTCATCATGGTGACGATGGGCCTCAACGACAACTTCTCGTTCCCCTTCGCCGCCGATGCGATCGAGGCGCAGATCACGACCGACCTGCAGCGCCTTCGCAACGGGGTGCCGGATGCCCGCATCATCGTGGTCGAACCCTTCTGGTACACGGCCCAGCAGCCTGAGTCGGTCGGCATCATCATCGACTGGGTGCGCGAGGGTGCGGCGGTGATCGGTGCCGACTACGTCGAGGGCGCGTCGACCTGGATCGCGGGTCGCGACGGCGAGATGGCCGACGACGGCCTGCACCCCAACGACGAGGGCTATGCGCTCATGACCCGACGCATGGATGCGGCCCTGCTCGAGCTCGGACTCTGACCCGGGCGTCAGCGATCGGGCGAGAGCGCGGCGGCGATGATGATGAGCGCGGGCAGGGCGAAGAGGGTCGAGAGCAGCACGGCGTCGCGAGCCATGGCGACGTGCCGGTCGAACCGATGCGCCCAGGCGAACACGTGCTGCGCGGCGGGCAGTGCGGCCAGCACGACGACGGCGAAGAGCGCCTCGGGGCCGAGCGCGAACACGAAGCTGCCGACCGCCCACGCGATGACGGGCATGAGGATCGACTTCAGGAGCGTCGCCAGCAGCACATCACGGCGACCGCTGCCGGGGGCGAGCACGCGCGCGCCGTGCAGTGACATGCCGAAGAGCAGCAGCACGACCGGCACGGCTGCTCCGCCGATGAGGCGGAACGGCTCGAGCACCTGCTCGGGCACGGGAATCTGCAGCGCGGCGATGAGCAGGCCGAGAGCTGAGGCGATGAGGATCGGGTTGCGCACCGGCTGCAGCGCGATGCGCGCCCACGAGGTCGTCCCGCTCGTGCTGGCATCGAGCACCGCGAGCGCGATGGGCGCGAAGATCGTGAGATTCACGAGGATGACCGGGGCGGCGAGAGCGGCATCGCCGAGCACGTAGAGCGCGATCGGAAGGCCGATGTTGTTGGCGTTGACGTAGCCCGAGGCGAGCGCGACGATCGTGGTCTCAGGCACCCCGCGACGCCAGACCAGTCGCGCGACGAGCGAGGCGATCACGAAGCAGCTCACCGCTGCGATCATCGAGACGGGCACCAGGGTCGAGAAGAGCACCGCCGGTTCGGATTGCGCCAGCACGGTGAGCAGCAGCGCGGGAGTGAGCACGAAGAACGAGAGCCGCGAGAGCACCTGGTCGGCGCGCTCGCCGAGCAGCCCGATGCGCGCGATCACCCAACCGACGAGGATGATCGCGGCGATGACCGCGAACCCGGTGATGACGCCGATCACGGCATCAGCCTGTCACGATCGGCGCGTCGTCATGACCGCGCGGCGGCGGCCGGTCGGCCGACGATGTGCGAGGTGACGCTGCCGATGCGCTCGATGTCGACCGTCACCACGTCTCCGTCGTTGAGCAGCACGGGGGGAGTGCGCACGTAGCCCACGCCCTCCGGTGTGCCGGTCACGATGATGTCGCCGGGCTGCAGGGTCAGGGTGCGGCTCACGAGCGCGAGCACCTCGCCGAGCTCGAAGATCATGTCGCGCGTGTTGCCGTCTTGCATGGTCTCGCCGTTGACGATCGCCCGCACGCGCAGACCCTCACGCAGGTCGCCGACCTCGTCGGCGGTCACGAGATCGCCCATCGGGCCGGAGTCGTCGGCGTTCTTGCCCAGGGTCCACTGGGCGGTGAGCTTCTGAGCACGACGGGCCGACAGGTCGTTGAAGGCGGCGTAGCCGAAGACGGCAGCCCGGGCCGTGTCGGCGTCGGCCACAGCGATCGGGGCGCCGACGACGGCGGCGATCTCGGCCTCCCAGTCGAGACCGGCCTCGTCGACGGGCACGGCCACGGGGCTGCCGTCGGTGACGAGCGACGCCGTCCAGCGACCGAAGATCATGGGGTGGGCCGGGGGCTCGAACTTGCCCTCGGCGGCGTGGGCGCGGTAGTTGAGACCGAGGCAGAGGATGCGGGCGCCATCGGGCACGGGGTGCGCGAGGGTGGCGCTGTCGACCGGGATGCGGTCGGTCACCTGAGCGGCGCGCTCGACGCCGGCTGCCGGGTCGGCCCAGAAGGCCGCGACGGTTCCGAGAGGGATGAGGTGATCGCCGTCGCGAGCCGCGACAAGCCGCTCGCCCTCGGTGGTGATCATGCCGACGATGCGCACGAGAGAGGCCTCCTGATCGGAGCGCGCGGGCGGCGCTCGCCTAAACATTACAACGTTTCGCAGGTTTGTCTAGAAATCTCTCGCGATGACTGTTAGCGTGCGGGCATGGTCACCGAGGCTCCTGCCACGCGCGCGCAGGCGCTCGCCGCCACGATCGAGCGCGCGATCACCGAGCAAGGTCTGCAGCCCGGCGACGCCCTCGGCACGATCGAGAGCTGGCGCGAGAGCTCCGGTTTCGCCAGGGCCTCCGTCAGCGAGGCCCTGCGGTTGCTGGTCGATCGCGGTCTGGTCGAGATCAGGCCCGGCCGCGGCGGGGGTGTCTTCGTCGCCCGCACCGGCCCGGTCGTGCGACTGCGCCACACGCTGATCAGCGTGCACGGCGAGGCCACGACTCTTGCCGACGCCATCGCGATTCGCGAGGCGCTCGAGCCTTTGCTCGTGCTCGACGCCGCCCGGTCGCGCACCGCCGCCCAGTCACGGGCTCTGCGCGGCAAGCTCGCGCGGCTCGAGTCGGCGCTCGACGACCACGACGCGTTCATCCGCGCCGTCTGGGTGCTGCATGAGCAGATCGCCGCCATCACGCCGAACGAGATGCTGAGAGCGATCTACCTCACCATGATGCACATCATCAGCGATCGAGCGGAGGTCGCTGTGAGCGACGCGAACGACACCGACCTCGCAGAGGACTACCGGGAGCATCGCCTTGCCGTGCACCGCGAGCTGGTCGACGCGATCGAGGCGGGCGACCTCGAGCGGGCATCCCGCGCCGTGGCGGCTCACGCCGAAGAGGCCGGCGCGTGACCGGCCCGCTCGCCGGAGTGGTCGTCGTCGACCTGAGCCGCGCGCTCGCTGGTCCCCACGCGGCCATGATGCTCGGTGACCTCGGCGCGCACGTCATCAAGGTCGAGTCGCCCGGCATCGGCGACGACACCCGCGGCTGGGGTCCTCCGTTCGTCGGGCCGCCCGAGGCGCGCGAGAGCACCTACTTCCTCTCCGCGAACCGCAACAAGCAGTCGATCGAGCTCGACCTCAAGAACCCCGACGACCTCGCGACCCTGCGGGCGATGGTGCGTCGGGCCGATGTGCTCATCGAGAACTTCCGCCCCGGCGTGCTCGACCGGCTTGGACTCGACGCGGCGACGCTGCACGAGTTGAACCCCCGGCTCGTCGTGCTCGCGATCTCGGGCTTCGGGCACGACGGCCCCGAAGGCGGCCGCGCGGGCTACGACCAGATCGCCCAGGGCGAAGCCGGGCTCATGTCGGTCACGGGCTCGAGCCCCGACGACGTGCAGCGCGTGGGCGTGCCCATCGGCGACCTGCTCGCCGGCATGTACGGCGCCTACGGCGTGCTCGCCGCGCTGCACGAACGCGAGTCGACGGGCAGCGGCCAGGTCGTGCGCACGAGCCTGCTCGCGGCGATCGTCGGCGTTCATGCCTTTCAGGGGACACGATTCACGGTCGCGGGCGAGGTCGGTCGTGCGCAGGGCAATCACCACCCGAGCGTCGCGCCGTACGGGCTGTTCGCGACCGGCGACGGGCGCATTCAGCTCGCGGTCGGCAGCGAGTCGCTGTGGCGCGCGCTGTGCGGGGTGATCGACCTCGACCCCACTAGCCCCGAGTTCGCGACGAATGCCGCCCGAGTCGCGCACCGCGAGGCGCTCATCGCGGCGATCGAGCGCGCCTTCGCCGAGCACTCGAGCGCCGACCTTCTGGCGCGCCTCGAGGCGGCGGGCATCCCTGCCGGCGTCGTGCGCTCGATCGATGAGGTCTACGAGTGGGCGCAGACGCGGTCGCAGGGTCTAGTCGTCGAGGTCGAGCACCCGACGCTCGGCACGATCGAACTGCCCGGCCCGCCCTTGCGGTTCTTCGACGCCGACGGCATCGAGCAGACCCGCCGCGATCACGTCGCCCCGCCCACGCTTGGCCAGCACGGCGATGCCGTGCGCGCCTGGCTCGGTGAGACGCCCGATGAGGCGAGTGCCGAGTCATGAGCGGCGACGCATGAACGGCGACCGACCTGACGCGCACGAGCTCATCGCGCTCACCCTCGATCCCGGCAGCTTCGTGTCGTGGGACGGTGACGCGCAGCAGCCCGCCGTCACCGAGGAGTACGCCCGTCAGCTCGTCGAGGCACGCGAGCGCACGGGCTTGAGCGAGTCGGTCGTGACGGGGGCCGGAACCCTGAACGGGCATCCGGTCGCCGTCATCGTCGGCGAGTTCGGATTCCTCGCCGGATCGATCGGCACGGTCGCCGCCGATCGCATCACGGCGGCACTGCGGCGCGCCACCGCCGAACGGCTGCCCGTGCTCGCGGCACCCGTCTCGGGGGGCACGCGCATGCAGGAGGGCACGGCCGCGTTCACCCGCATGGTCGACATCACGGCCGCGGTCGTCGACCACAAGGCCGCCGGCCTGCTCTATCTGGTCTATCAGCGCCACCCGACGACCGGCGGGGTCTTCGCCTCGTGGGGCTCGCTCGGCCACATCACGGTGGCGCAGCCGGGGGCGCTCATCGGCTTTCTCGGACCCAAGGTCTATGCGGCCCTGCACGGCCGCGAGTTTCCGCCCGGCGTGCAGTCTGCCGAGAACCTGCTCGCGCACGGACTCGTCGACGCCGTGCTCGAGCCCCGTCACCTGCGGCCGATGATCGCGCGGGTGCTGTCGATCGTTTCCGCGTCAGGGTCGTCGACCCCGGTCGAGGCGCCGTCGTCGGCGGGCGACGAGCCCGATGCGTGGGATGCCGTGCTCATCTCGCGGCGCCCCGGCAGGCCCGGCGTGCGCACGCTTCTGCGCATCGCGGCGACCGACGTGGTGCCCCTCTCGGGCACGTCGGAGGGCGAGACCGAGAAGGCGTCGACCGTCTCGCTCGCGCGCATCGGCGATCACGGAGTCGTCGTGGTGGGGCTCGACCGGCACGCGCAGTCATTCGACGGGCCGCTCGGCCCCGGCGCCCTGCGGCAGGCGCGTCGCGGCATGGCGCTCGCCGCCGAGCTCGGGCTGCCGCTCGTCACGATCATCGACACCCCCGGCGCCGCGCTCTCGCGCGAGGCGGAGGAGGGTGGGCTCGGCGGCGAGATCGCGCGCTGCCTCGCTGCCCTCATCACCCTGCCGGTGCCGACGGTCTCGGTCATCATGGGTCAGGGCACGGGCGGAGCGGCCCTCGCGCTGCTGCCGGCCGACCGCGTCATCGCCGCGCGGCACGGCTGGCTCGCTCCGCTGCCGCCCGAGGGCGCGAGCGTCATACGCCACGGCGACATCGAGCACGCCGCCGCGATGGCCCGGGCGCAGGGCATCACGGCCCACCAGCTGCACCGCCAGGGTCTCGTCGACGCGGTAGTCGACGAGCAGCCCAGTGCCGAGCTCGAGCCCGAGCAGTTCTGCCGACGGCTCGGCGAGCAGATCCGCGAGCAGATCACGCACGCGCGCCTCGCCGACCCATCCGGGCGGGCCGCCCGCCGTGCGCGCCACGCCCAGCCGTTCCGCATCGACGAGGAGGTCGACCATGCCCGCGCATGACGTGCACGCCCACTACTACCCGCCCGAGTACGTCGACGTCGTGCGCGAGGTCGCCACGGAAGACGGGCGCTCGGGCGACGTGGCCCGTGCCTTCCTGCAGCACCGCATCATCACGAAGGTGCCCACCTTCCTCGGCGCGCTCGACGACCGGCTGCGGCTCATGGACGCCGCGGGCATCGAGCTGCAGGCGCTGAGCTTCGCCTCGCTCAACATCTGGCACCCCGACGCGACGACCCGCTCACGTCTCGTGCAGGCCTTCAATGACGGATGCGCCGCCGTCGTCGCCCGGGATCCCGACCGTTTCCGGCTGCTCGCCTCGCTGCCTCTGCCGCACGTCGACGAGGCGGTGGCCGAGGCCCGTCGGGCCCGCACCCTGCCGGGATTCGCCGGCTACAGCATCCCCACCCACATCGACACCGTGCCGATCGATGCCGAGCAATGGCAGCCGGTCTATGCCGCGATGGCGGAGAGCCCTGCCCTCGTCATCACGCACCCCGACGGCTTCTGCGTGCCGGGGGCGCTCGCCGACCACGGCATGGAGTGGGCCATCGGCGCACCCTTCGAAGACACGATCGCAGCCGTACGACTGCTCGCCTCGGGTCTGCTCGATAAGCACCCCGCTCTAACCTGGGTGATTCCGCACCTGGGCGGCACACTGCCGTTCCTGCTGCACCGGCTGCTGTGGCGCTGGAAGCTCGAGGCCGAGCTGCTCGGAACCGACGACCACGCCGCGACCTCGCTCGAGCGACTGCTGTTCGAGACCGCGAACTGCTCGCCGCACACTCTGCGCCTGGCGCTCGAGGTGCTGCCGGCCGGTCGCATCGTCTTCGGCACCGACTACCCCTTCGTCGACCCGGCCGATCTCGCGCGACCCGTGCAGCTCGTGCGCGACGCGCTCGACAATACCGAGGCCGAGGCGATTCTCTCCGGCCGCATCGCGCCCTTCTTCTCACGTTCTCTGACCCCGTCGACCCCGAAAGCAGCCTCATGACCACGACCCTGCAGCGCTGGCCCGGTGACCGCATCGGCGCGGTCGCGATCTCGATCATGTTCGAGCAGTGGGATGCCGGGGTCGCCCCGGGTCTCGGCCCCATGGGCAACCCTCTGCCAGCCGGAGCCCTCGACCACCAGGCCGTCTCGTGGGCCGACTACGGGTGGCGTACCGGCGTGGGGGCAGCCCTCGAACTGCTCGAGAAAGAGCAGCTCGCGGCCACCTTCTACGTCAGCGGCATGCTGACCGAGACGGCTCCGGATGCTGTGCGCGCGATCGCCGAGGCCGGTCACGAGATCGCGGGGCACTCGTGGGCGCAGAACCGGATTCCGGCGCTCATCAGTCGCGAGGAGGAGAGCGCTGAGATCGCCCGGTGCACCGAAGCGCTCGCCGCGGTGAGCGGTCAGCGACCGCGCGGGTGGATCAGCCCCCGGTGCACCCCGAGCGCCAGCACGAGCGAGTTGCTCGCCGGGCAGGGCTACGAGTGGCACGGCGACGTGTTCGACGCCGACCAGCCCTACTGGCGCGAGACGCCCGAGGGTCGCATCGTCGCGCTGCCCTTCGGCATGGAGATCAACGATCTGCCGATGACGGTGCGGTACGGCCAGCCGACGCGCGAGCTCGTCTCGAGCTTCGCCTTCGAGGCCGCCGCGCTCGCTCGCGGCTCGAGGCCCGGCCACATCGATGTGACGCTGCACGCCCACGTCGGGTGCCGCCCCGCTGGCCTGCTCGCGCTCACGCAGATCATCGCCGAAGCGCGACGGCACGACTTCTGGATCGCGACGCGCGGCGACCTCGTCGATCAGTTCGTCGACATCTAGTCAACGACCACGAGGCGCAACGCCGACGCGTGCGAGCGAGCGGACTACTCGGACAAGTGGCCGAGGCGCTCGCTCATGCGCCGAGCCGCGTCGTTCACGGCCGCGCCGACCTCGTCGATCGACAGCTTCTGCAGCCGGTCCATCGGGCTGCTGAGAGTGAGCGCGCCCGCACACCGCCCCGAGGCGTCGTAGAACGGCGCCGCGACACCACCGCCGTTGGGCACCCAGCGGCCCGGGCTGTACGAGTACCCGAGGCGCACGTCTTCGTCGAGCTGCGCCCGCACGGCGTCGGGATCGGTGAGGCTCACGTCGGTGTGCGCGACGATCGGCTGCTCGAGAATGCGGTCGCGCTCGTCGGGGGCGAGCCCGCTGAGAATGGCCATTCCTGACGCTCCGCTCACGAGCGGAAACGGCTTGCCCATCTCGATGACGTAGCGAATCGTGTTGTCGCAATCGACTTTCGACCGGTAGACGAGGGTGTCGTCGACGCGGGCGACGGCGTAGCAGGTCTCGTTGAACCGGCCGACGAGCTCCTTCAGCAGAGGCTCCGCCGCCTTCGCGAGCGAGTCGCGCTCCGACAGCGCCGCGACGATCGAGAACAGTCGAGGCCCAGCCGCATACACGCCGCGTTCGCGCTCCTGCTCGACATAGCCCAGCTCTTCGAAGTGGGTGAGGATGCGGCTGACGGCGCTGCGGTCGATGCCCGTGCGCCGGGCCGCCTCGCGCACGCCGATGCCGTCGACGTGCGTCGCGACGAGCTCGAGCAGCGTGATGGCCCGCACGAGCATGCCCGACTTCTGCGACGAGGCGGTCGAGGAACTCTCCATAGCGGCCATGCTACTGAAACTCGCTCCGCTCTCGGCTTGACACCATCGAGGAGGAAAGGGAAGATAACAAGACAACGTCTTGATATACAAGACACAGGCACGACAGGCCAGCTGGGTCTCACGGTCATTGCGACTGCAGGGTTCCGAGGTCGTGACGACGAAGGAGTCATCATGACGAACATGACGGGCGCGCAGTACCTCTCGCGCGCACTCGACGCGTACGGCGTCGAGGCCGTATTCCTCGTGCCCACCGCGCTGAGCGCGACCCTCGTGGCGATGGAGAACGAGACCGCGATCAAGCGCATCGTCACCCACGGCGAGAAGGCCGCCGCGTACATGGCCGATGGGTACGCCCGCGCCACGGGCAAGCCCGGCATCTGCATGGCCCAGAACATCGGCGCAGCGAACCTCGCTGCGGGACTGCGCGACGCCTACCTCGGCTGCTCCCCAGTCATCGCTCTCACGGGTGGCCCCTACGAGTGGAGCCGCGGCCGCAACTACTACCAAGAGATCGAAGACTTCCCGCTCTTCAAGCCCGTGACGAAGTCGAGCCGCCAGGTCTTCGACGTCGCACGCCTTCCCGACCAGCTCGACCAGGCTTTCCGCGATGCCACGACGGGCAAGCCGGGGCCGACCCACCTCGAGCTTGCCGGCCATACCGGCGACATCATCGAGAACCAGTCATTCGACACCACGGTGCCGACGCGCGGCGATCGCCGCAGCCCCGCGCTGCGCGTGGCGCCGGACCCCGAGGCCATCGCGGTGGCGGTGGCGGCTCTGCGCTCGGCCGAGCGGCCCGTGATCGTCTCGGGCGGCGTCGTGCGCACCTCGGGTGCGGCCGCCGAGGTCGTCGCGCTCGCCGAGCGGCTCGGAGCGCCCATCGCCACCTCGCTCAACGGCAAAGAGACCGTGCCAGGCGATCACCCGCTCTCGATCGGCATTCCGGGCCTCTACGCCCGCGCGAGCGCCAACCAGATCATTCTCGAAGCCGACCTCGTGCTGTACGTCGGCAGCCAGACCGGCAGTCAGGTGACGCTCACCTGGCAGGTGCCCCCGACGAGCACACGCGTCGTGCACCTCGACATCGAGCCGACCGAGCTCGGTCGCCACTATCCCGACACCGTGGCCGTCGTCGCGGATGCTCGCCTCGGTCTCACCGCGCTGCTCGAGGCGCTCGGCTCGGTCGACACGAAGCCGACCCAGCCGTGGCGCGACCGCGCCGCCGAGCTCACCGCGCGGTGGCGCGAGAGCGTCTCGTCGCTGACCTCTGACGATGTCGAGCCGATGCGGCCCGAGCGACTGGTCACGCAGCTGAACGGGCTGCTGCCCGACAACGCCATCGTCGTGAGCGACACCGGCCACGCCGGCATGTGGACGGCTGGCTACCTCGACCTCACGCAGCCCGAGCAGGGCTTCTTGCGCGCGGCCGGCTCGCTCGGCTGGGGTCTGCCCGCCGGCATCGGTGCCCAGATCGCACGGCCCGACGCCCAGGTCGTCGTCTTCACGGGCGACGGCGGGCTCTTCTACCACTTGAGCGAGCTCGAGACCGCGGCTCGCTGGAACGTGCCGCTGACGATCGTCGTGAACGACAACCGCTCGCTCAATCAAGAGATCAACCCCTACACAGTCGCCTACGGCGGCGAGCTCACCGGGCGTCATCACGAGCTGTGGCACTTCGACGACGTCAACCTGGCCACGGTGGCCGAGAGCCTCGGGGTCACAGGAATCCGCGTCACGAAGGCAAGCGAGCTCGCGCCCGCCATGGCCCGTGCCGCCGAGATCAACGGCCCCGTGCTGATCGACGTGGTCTCCGACATCGACGCGGTGGCGCCCAAGGGCTCCGCCGTGCGCGCCCAGAACTGACCGACGGCCCCGGCCCTGAGAAGGACATCCATGACCCCCCACGACCTCACCGTGCGCGCGTTCCTCGAGAACGCCGTCGAGCGCAACGCTGCCGAGCCGTACCTCATCTGGGCGGGCTCTGACGCCTCGAGCGACCAGCAGTCGTACGAGCAGTTCAACGCGCACGTCGACGCCGCCGCGGCCTACTGGCACCACATCGGAGTGCGCAAGGGCGACCGGGTGGCCTTCATGGCCGACAACAGCCCGGCCTTCGTGCACGCCTGGCTCGGCCTCGCGAAGATCGGCGCGGTGCTCGTCGCGATCAACACCGGGTTCAAGCACGCCGAGGCGCAGTACCTCGTCGAGCACTCCGAAGCGCGGTTCGCCCTCATCGACCCGGCGCACGCCGAGCTCTTCCATCGCATCGGTGAGACGGCCCCCGGGCTGCACTCCACCCTGGCGCTCGGCGGAGCCGACGGCTACGACGACTTCATCGCGGGGGCCGCGCAGCTCGACGGGCGGGCGCCGAGCGTCGACATCGACCCCGACGATCTCATCTCGCTCATCTACACCTCGGGCACGACCGGCCGCCCCAAGGGCGTCATGCAGTCGCACCGCAACTACGTCATGACCGGCCAGGCCTTTCCGCACTGGATGAAGATGCAGCGCGGCGATCGCATCTACGCGTGCCTGCCCCTCTTCCACATCAACTCGCAGGCCTACTCGACGATGGGGGCCATCGGCACCGAGGGCGCGATGGTGCTCGCGCCGCGGTTCAGCGCCACGCGGTTCTGGCCCGACGTGCGCGAGCACGGCGTGACGATGTTCAACATGATCGGCGCCATGACGGTGATCCTGTCGAAGAAAGAGCCGAGCCCCGACGATCGCGACCACAGCGTGCGCGTCGCCTACGGCGTGCCCGCGCTGCCGCACGCCGTGCGCACTTCGATCGAAGAGCGCTTCGGCATCGCGTGCGTCTCGGGCTTCGGCATGAGCGAGACGACCTACGGCCTGCTCGAGCCGATCGATGAGCCTCGGCACCCCGACTCGATGGGTGTGCCGCGGTCGCATCCGGACCCGGCCTACCCCGCGACCGAGGCGAAGATCGTCGACGCCGATGGCGTCGAGGTGCCGCGCGGCGAGAGCGGCGAGCTCGTGCTGCGCAATGCGGCGATGATGCTCGGCTACTTCAAAGACCCCGACAAGACGGCCGAGGCCCTGCGCGACGGCTGGCTCTACACGGGTGACAGCGCCTGGCAGGCCGACGACGGCTACTTCTACTTCGTCGACCGCAAGAAAGACATCGTGCGCCGTCGCGGCGAGAACGTCTCGTCGCTCGAGGTCGAGATGGTCGTCAACACCCACCCCGCGGTGCAGGAGTCGGCCGTCATCGGGGTGCCCTCCGAGCTCACCGACGAAGAGCTGTGCGTCTTCGTCGTGCCGCGAGACGGGCAGGTCGTCGACCCCGCCGCGATCATCGAGTGGTGCGACGAGAACCTCGCCGCCTTCAAGGTGCCGCGCTTCGTCGAGATCGTCGACGCGCTGCCGAAGACCCCCACCGCCAAGATCGAGAAGCACCGCCTGCGCTCGGGCGACTACGGCGTGGGCGAGCGCTTCGACGGCGGCGTGCGCTCGACCAAGGCCGGTTCGCGCGGCTAGCGCCGAGCATCCGTCGTCGCTCCTGCATCACCCCGATCCACACCGTTCCGAACCAGCAGACCAGCAAGAGAGAGAAGGACACGATGGCAGAGACGCCGAATGTCGAGACCGTGCGCGCGCTCGTGAAGCAGTACTCCAACTGGGGTCGCTGGGGTGCCGACGATGATCGCGGCACGCTGAACCACCTGACCCCCGAGCGCGTCGCGGCCGCGGCCGCGTGCATCCGCTCGGGCAAGCGCATCTCGATGGCGCTGCCGATGGATGCCACGGGTCCGCAGGTGAGCGGCGGCTTCGGCGGGCGCTTCAACCCCATCCACCTCATGTTCCGCGACGGCGGCGACATCGCCATGGGCACGGTCGTCGACGAGTTCTATCAAGGCAACGACCGCCACTTGCGCGGCACCGACGATCTCATCATCATGGCGCTGCAGTCGTCGACGCAGTGGGATGCCCTCGCGCACATCTTCTTCGACGGCCACATGTACAACGGCTTCACGCCCGACCAGGTGACGAGCAAGGGCGCCAAGGTGGGTGCCGTCGGCGTCGCCGCCGATCAGATGGCCGGCCGCGGCGTGCTGCTCGACATCGCACGGCTCAAGGGCGTCGACGCGCTCGAGCCGGGCTACGCCATCACGGCCGACGACCTCGAAGCCGCCGAGAAGCTGCACGGCGTCACCGTCGGCGCGGGCGACTTCCTCATGGTGCGCACCGGCATGACCGGAGAGCGCAAGGGCAAGTGGGGCGACTACGCCGGCGGCCCCGCTCCGGGGCTCGGGCTCGAGTCGATCCCGTTCATCCACGGTCGCGACATCGCCGGCCTCGCCGTCGACACGTGGGGCATGGAGGTGCTGCCGAACCAGACGCCCGACGTCTTCCAGCCGCTGCACTGCGTGTTCATCGTGGGCATGGGCCTGTGGGTCGGTGAGATCTTCGACTTCGAGGCGCTCGCCGATGACTGCGCCGACGACGGCCAGTACGACTTCTTCTTCTGCGCCCCGCCGATGACGTTCACGCGCGCCGTCGGGTCGCCCGTGAACCCGATGGCGATCAAGTGACGCGCAGCCGCGCTGACTCCTACTCGATCGCCGTGCTGCCGGGCGACGGCATCGGCCACGAGGTCATGGGGCCGGCGATCGAGGTCGTCGACCTGGTCGCCGAGCACCAGGGCTTCTCGGTCGACTGGACGACCTATCCCTGGAGCTGCGAGTTCTATCACGAGCACGGCGTCATGATGCCCGACGACGGCATCGAGCAGCTGGCCGCTCACGATGCCATCTTCCTGGGCGCGGTCGGCGACCCCTCGCTGCCCGACCATCTCTCGCTGTGGGGTCTGCTGATTCCGATCAGACGCGCCTTCCAGCAGTACATCAATCTGCGGCCCGCCCTGCTGCTGCCGGGTGTCGTGAGCCCTCTGCGCGACACCTCGCGCGGCATCGACATCCTCGTCGTGCGCGAGAACAGCGAGGGCGAGTACAGCGAGGTCGGCGGCCGCGTCTTTCCCGGCACGCCCGACGAGCTTGCCGTGCAGGAGGCGATCTTCTCGCGGCGGGGCACCGAGCGCGCGATCGAGTACGCGGTGTCGCTCGCCCAGAAGCGGAAGAAGAGAGTGGTCTCGGCGACGAAGTCGAACGGCATCATCCACTCGATGACCTTCTGGGACGAGGTGTTCCACGACGTCATGGCCCGGCACCCCGAGATCGAGGGCCGGCTCATGCACGTCGACGCCCTCGCGGCCCGCTTCGTGAGCCACCCGCACGACCTCGACGTCGTCGTCGGCTCGAACCTCTTCGGCGACATTCTCACCGACATCGGCGCGGTCATCGTGGGCAGCATGGGCATGGCACCCTCGGCGAACCTCAACCCGACGGGGGAGTTCCCGTCGATGTTCGAGCCGG
>SXMG01000005.1 GCA_005778835.1 Actinomycetota bacterium | reverse complement strand
GGTGCACTACCTCGCCGACCGGTTCCGCGGCGCGGTGTGGGAGGAAGTGATCATCCACCTGCCTCAGCACGTGCGCATGATCTCGCTGAGCGCCACGGTCTCGAACGCCGAGGAGTTCGGCGATTGGTTGCAGGCCGTGCGCGGCGACACCGACGTGATCGTGAGCGAGACCCGGCCGGTGCCGCTCGACCAGCACGTGCTCGTGCGCTCGAAGCTCGTCGACCTCTTCGACTCGTCGGGCAAGGCCGCAACGAACCGCGTCAACCCCGAGCTCATGCAGCTCGCTCGAGCCGGCGGCCACACGCCCCACAAGGGTCGCCAGCACCACCCTCGGCGCTGGGAGAAGCGGCCGGCGGGGGAGGGTCGCGCCGATCGTGCCGAGATCGTCGCGATGCTCGGCTCACGCAGTCTGCTGCCCGCGATCTTCTTCATCTTCAGCCGCGCGGGCTGCGATGCCGCGGTTCGCCAGCTCGTTCGGTCGGGCCTGCGACTCACCGATCAGGCTGAGCGCGACGAGATCCGCCAGATCGTCGAAGAGCGGTGCCGCACGCTGCGCGACGACGATCTCGCCGTGCTCGGCTACTGGGAATGGCTCGACGGCCTGCAGCGCGGGGTCGCAGCGCACCACGCCGGGCTGCTGCCCGCGTTCAAGGAGGTCGTCGAAGAGCTCTTCCAGAAGAAGCTGCTGCGCGTCGTCTTCGCGACCGAGACACTCGCCCTCGGCATCAACATGCCGGCGCGCACGGTCGTGCTCGAGAAGCTCGAGAAGTTCAACGGCGAGGCGCGCGTGCCCATCACACCGGGGGAGTACACCCAGCTCACGGGTCGCGCCGGCCGACGCGGCATCGACACCGAGGGCCACTCGGTCATCCAGTGGACGCCCGGCCTCGACCCGCAAGCGGTCGCCTCGCTCGCCTCTCGGCGCACCTACCCGCTCAACTCGAGCTTCAGGCCGACCTACAACATGGCGGTCAACCTCATCGAGCAGTTCGGCCGGGAACGCACGCGCGAGATTCTCGAGTCGAGCTTCGCGCAGTTCCAGGCAGACCGGGCGGTCGTCGACCTGGCGCGAACGGTGCGCAAGAACGAGGAGGCCCTCGCGGGCTATGCGAACTCGATGACCTGCCACCTCGGAGACTTCGAGCAGTACTCGGCCCTGCGTCGCCAGTTGAGCGACCTCGAGCGCGGCACGAAGCGAGCGGGCGAGCCGGGCGAGAAGGCTGACCGGCTGCGACGGCAGAAGCAGATCGAGGGGCTGCGCGTGAGCATGCGCAAGCACCCGTGCCACGGCTGCGCTGACCGCGAGGCCCACGCCCGTTGGGCTGAGCGCTGGTGGCGTCTGAAGAAGGACACCGACAAGGTCAGCCGCCAGATCTCGGGTCGCACAGGCGCCGTCGCGGCCGTGTTCGACCGCATCACCGAGATTCTCACCGCGCTCGACTACCTGCGCACCGATGACCACGGCAGACTCGGCCTCACCGTTCACGGCCGTTCACTGCGGCGCATCTACGGCGAGCGCGACCTGCTCGTCGCCGAGAGCCTGCGGCGCGGCGTGTGGAAAGACCTCGACGTGCCCTCGATGGCCGCGATGGCGAGCGCGATCGTCTTCGAAGCGCGTCGCGACGACGGGCAGGCACCCGAGTACGCCCTGCCTCGGGGCGCCTTCCGGCCCGCCCTCGAGCGCACCCAAGAGCTCTGGGCCCGCCTCGACGACCTCGAGCGCGAGCACCGGCTTCCGGGCACTGAGCCGCTCGCTACGACATTGGCCCTGCCGATGCATCGGTGGGCCGCGGGCGGCGCGCTCGACGCTGTGCTGCGGGACGCCGACCTCGCCGCGGGCGACTTCGTGCGCTGGACCAAGCAGACGATCGATCTGCTCGATCAGATCTCGCTCGTCGCCGACGGGCAGGTCGGGCGCACCGCCCGCAGTGCCCTCGACGCGATCCGCCGCGGCATCGTCGCCTACAGCTCGGTCGCCTGAGCGGCGCACTTCGCCCGCTCGCCTAAGATTGCCCCTCGTGACGGTGACGATGAGCGTGGCGAGGACGCGCGCAGCGACGCCCGTCACGACCACCACCGCCTCGCCCCTGCCGCTCGGCGTCGCTGTGCTCACCGCGATCGCGGGCGGCTGGTTGATGGATCTCGGGTATCCCGATCTCGCCTGGTGGCCGCTCACGATCATCGGCACGGCCCTCGTGCTCGCGAGCCTGCGCGGCCGCACGATCCGCGGTGCGATGCTCGTCGGGGCCCTCAGCGGCTTCACGTTCTACGGCACGCTCATCGAGTGGCTCACGGTGTATCTGGGCATCGTGCCGTGGCTTGCGCTGACGCTCGTCATGGTGGTCTGGACCTCGTTGGGCGGCGTGCTCATCATGCTGGCCTGGCGCTGGGTGCCGCGAGCCTGGCCGGGCGTTGCGGGGCGTCTCGTGCTCACCCCGGCGGTCGTCGCAGCGCTGTGGACAGCGCGCGAGGCCCTCGCGAGCACGTTCCCGTGGGGCGGCTTCGCCTGGGGCCGCCTGGCGCACAGCCAGGCCGAAGGGCCGCTCTCGCACTGGGCCGCGTGGCTCGGCTTCTCCGGTCTCACCTTTCTGCTCGCCTGGATGGCGGCGGCGATGGTCGCCGTCGCGATCGAGCGCGAGGTCGGGATGCTGCGCCGCAGCATCGCGCTGGTCGGAGCAGCCGCGGCGCTGCTCGTCTGGCCGGCCGTGCCGATCGCCACGACCGGAACCCTCAGTGTGGCCGCGGTGCAGGGCAACTCGAACTCGGGGCTCTTCGCCGCCTACGAGCGCGGTGAGATTCTGCGCGATCACTACGACGCGACCACTCCGCTGTTCGACGAAGGGCTCGAGCTCGACGTCGTCGTGTGGCCCGAGAACGCGAGCGATCTCGACCCGCTGCGCAACGCTGATGCCGCGTCGGTGCTCGACCTGGTCAGCGAGCGGCTCGACGCCCCGGTCGTCGTCGGCACGATCACCTACGACGAGCCGACCGACCGAAGCTTCAACTCTGTACTGCTGTGGAGTGCCGGCGACGGCGCCATCGATCAGTACGACAAGGTGAACCCCGTGCCATTCGCCGAGTACCTGCCGGCCCGCGACTTCTTCTACCCGCTCGCCCCTGACCTGTTCGATCTCGTGCCGCGCGACTTCTCGTTCGGCGAGCGTGACACCGTGGTCGATCTCGACGGCGTCATCGCGGGCATCTCGATCTGCTTCGACATCGTGAGCGACGACCTGGTCGCCCGGCAGCTGAACGAGGGGGCGCAGGTTCTGCTCGCCCCGACCAACAACGCCGACTTCGGCCCCACCGACCAGGGCTTGCAGCAGTTGGCCATCGCGAGGCTGCGCGCCATCGAATCGGGCCGGACCGTCGTGCACGCCTCGACAGTGGGTGCCACCGCGATCGTGCTGCCTGACGGCTCGACGCTCGACAGCGTGCCACGGTTCGAGGCCGGCACGATGGTGCAGCAGGTTCCGCTGAGCAACACCGTCACGCCGGCTCATGCGCTCGGGCGCACGGTCGAGTGGGGCGTCATCCTGTTCGGGCTCGCGAGCGTGCTGCTGGCAGGTCTCATCGTGCGACGAGAGCAGCCGTGATGCGCACGCTCGTGGTGATGCCGACGTACAACGAGGCCGAGAGCATCCGCGGCATGGTCGACCGCGTGCGCCGCTCGGTGCCCGACGCCGACCTGCTCATCGTCGACGACGGCTCACCCGACGGCACAGGCGAGATCGCCGACGATCTCGCGGCGACCGACGACCGGGTGTCGGTGCGGCATCGTGCGGCGAAGTCGGGGCTGGGCTCCGCCTACCTGCTCGGCTTCGGCATTGCCGCCGAGCAGGGTTACGACGCGGTCGTCGAGATCGACGCCGATGGCTCGCACGACCCCGCGGAGCTGCCCGCCATGCTCGCGCTGCTCGAGAAGCCCGGGGTCGATCTCGTCATCGGCTCGCGCTGGGTCGACGGCGGGTCGGTCGTCAACTGGCCCTGGGCGCGGCGCGCGATCTCGCGGTCGGGCAACCGGTACGCACGGTGGATGCTGCGCTCGAGCATCCGCGACCTGACCGCCGGTTTCCGTGCCTATCGCACGGCCGTGCTGCGCGGGCTCGACCGGGCCGTCGTGTCGTCGCAGGGCTACTGCTTTCAGGTGGAGCTCGCCTGGCGCGTCGAGCGCGCTGGGGGAGTGGTGCTCGAGCACCCGATCACCTTCGTCGAGCGCACGACCGGAAGATCGAAGATGGGGCCGGCGATCGTCGCCGAGGCGCTCGTGCGAGTGACGAGTTGGGGGGTCGCCAGCTGGTTCGGTCGCGGGCCGGTGCGCACCGACTCTCGCGAAGGCGCGCTCTAGGCTCCGAGCCGCTCGCCCCCGCCGCGTCGAGCGCGCAGCAGGTCGAGGCGCTCTTGCAGCAGTTCTTCGAGCTCATCGCGGGTGCGGCGCTCGAGCAGCATGTCCCAGTGCGTGCGCACGGCCTTGACCTCGCCGACCTCGATGTCGATGGGGGTGCCGTCGGGCGCGAGAAGCACCCCTTCGGCGCCATTCTTCGGCGAGGGCCAGACGTCAGGCAGCTCGGCGTCAGCCGAGAAGATCATGTCGAAGGTCTCGCCCTCGGCGGTGCGGTATTGGGCGCGCTGACGTGACGCGAACTCGACGCCTTCTTCGCTCTGCATGCTCTGCGAACCGAGCCTCATACCGCGCAGTGTGCGGTCTGCCATGATCATCCTCCCGGGGTGGGCCTCACGCTCTCTATGAATATGTATAGACCCGTGAGCCCATCGAGCACCGCTGACGGAGTCACCTCCCAGACCTTTGCCAGCGTCATGCCAGCGAGGCGACGACCTCGAGCCCGATGTCGGCCCGATCGGTGACGATGCCGTCGACGCCGCGCTCGAGCAGCCTGCGCATGGTGTCGGTGTCGTTGATCGTCCAGACGTGCACCTCGACGCCGGCGGCATGAAAGGCCCGGATGCGCGCGGGCGTCACCGTGTCGAGCCCCAGCGCCCGCTCGGGAATCTGCACGGCGTGCAGCCCGCGCAGCGCGGCTCGCACGAGGGGGCCGCCGCGCACGACCGAGGCGAGCAGTGCGGCCGCGAACCGCGGGCCCGAGGCGCTCGTGGCCACGCCCGGCAGCAGGCGCAGCGCCGCGCGCCGCCGACGTTCGCTGAACGATGTGAGCAGAACGCGGTCGTGCGCCCGCGTCGCGCTGATGGCAGCGACCGCGGGAGCCACAGCATCCATCGTTTTCAGATCGATGTTGAAGAACGCGTCGGGAAAGCCGTCGAGAGCCTCGGCCAGCGTCGGCATGTGCTGACCGTCTCCGAGATCGAGTTCGGCGAGCTCGCGCACCGTCAGCTCATCGACGCGCGTCGCCTGACCCGCGACGCGCGACAGGTCGGGATCGTGGGCGATCATCGCGACACCGTCGGCACTCACATGCACATCGGTCTCGAGGTGGGTGATGCCGATGCCGACGGCGGCCGCGAAGGCGAGCAGGGTGTTCTCCGGCGCGTCGATCGCGAGCCCTCGGTGCGCGAGCACGCGCGGCGTCGGCGCCGCGAAGTACGCAAGCTGCTCGCGCATCAGGCCGCGGGCGGCGTCTTCCCGCCCCGGGCGCCGGGGCCGGCGAAGAAGCCGTCGCCGATGCCCTTGAGCGCCTCGGTGAGCTCGCTCGGAATGATCCACATCTTGTTCGACTCGCCCTCGGCGAGCTTCGGGAGCATCTGCAGGTACTCGTAGGCGAGCAGCTTGCTGTCGGGGTTGCCCTTGTGAATGGCGTCGAACACGATCGTGATGGCCTTGGCCTCGGCCTCTGCCGTCAGAATCGCGGCCTGCGCCTCACCCTCGGCCTTGAGAATCGCCGACTGGCGGGCACCCTCGGCTTCGAGAATTTGCGACTGCTTCGAACCCTCAGAGGTGAGGATGACGGCGCGGCGGTCGCGCTCGGCACGCATCTGCTTCTCCATCGAGTCCTGGATGCTGAGGGGCGGGTCGATCGCCTTGAGCTCGACGCGGTTGACGCGCAGGCCCCACTTGCCGGTCGCCTCGTCGAGCACGACGCGCAGCTGGCCGTTGATGTTGTCGCGACTCGTGAGCGCCTCTTCGAGGTTCAGCCCGCCGACGACGTTACGCAGGGTCGTGACCGTCAACTGCTCGACACCGGCCAGGTAGTTGGCGATCTCGTAGGTCGCTGCTCGGGCATCCGTCACCTGGAAGTAGATGACGGTGTCGATCGAGACGACGAGGTTGTCTTCGGTGATGACCGGCTGGGGCGGGAACGAGACGACCTGCTCGCGCATGTCGACGAGCGGCCGCATGCGGTCAATGAAGGGCACGAGGATGTTGAGGCCCGGCTGCAGCGTCTTGCGGTAGCGGCCGAGGCGCTCGACGACGCCGGCGTAGGCCTGCGGCACGATGCGGATCGACCGGATCAGCACGACGACGACGAAGATCGCCACCACCACGACGAGCGCGGTGACGAAGATCTGGCCGATGAAGGCGGCGGTGGAGATCATGGGGTTTCGCTCCGTTCTCTCGGGGCGACCTCAGCGGTCGCTCCGTCGATGCGAGTGACGACCACGCGGTCGCCCTCAGCGAGGGTCAGGGTCTCGTGCTCGGGTGCGAGGCGGGCGGTCCAGGTCTCGCCGTTCGCGAGCTTCACGAAGCCGGTGCTGTCAGCGAAGCCGGTCGTCACGCGCCCCGCCATGCCCGTGAGCGCGTCGACGTTGGTGAGCGCGGGCTCTTCTCCGCGATGCAGCAGCTTCAGCAGCATCGGCCTGATCGTGAAGAGCAGCAGGCCCGAGATGATGGCGGCGGCGAGAATCTGCACCCACCACTCGGCACCGAGCAGGTTGCTGCCGAGCCCGCCGATGAGTGAGCCTGCGGCGACCATCATGAAGGTGAACTCGAGCGTCAGAACTTCGATGATGACGCACACGACGACGAAGACCAGCCACACGATCCACAGGTACTGCGTCAAGTCGACGAACACGGCCAGAACCTCTCATCCTCGTGGTGCGTGCCACGCTATCACTGGCGAATGACTGCCCGCCGAGGCTGCGCGGCCGGTAGGGTCGAGAACCGTGAACACCCCATTGCAGCCCGGCTCGCTCGCCGGCAAGACCGCCCTCGTCACCGGGTCGTCGCGCGGCAGCGGCGCCGACACCGTCAAGTACGTCGCCGCCGCGGGCGCCAACGTCGTCATCAACTACCGCGCCAAAGCGCCCCGCGCCGAGAAGCTCGTCGCCGAGATCGAAGCGGCCGGCGGGCACGCTCTCGCCGTGGGTGCCGACCTCACCGATGCCGACTCCGTCGCCGCCCTGATGGATGCTGTGCGCGAGCGCTTCGGCACCCTCGACATCCTCGTGCTCAACGCCTCCGGGGGCATGGAGTCGGGCATGGGCGACGACTACGCCCTCAGGCTCAACCGGGATGCGCAGGTGACCGTGCTGACGCACGGCGTCGAGCTCATGGGCGAGGGTGGCCGCGTCGTGTTCGTGACGAGCCACCAGGCGCACTTCATCGACACGGTGCCGACCATGCCCGAGTACGAGGCCGTCGCGAAGTCGAAGCGCGCGGGCGAGGACGCCCTGCGCGCGCTCATCCCGTCGCTCGAGGAGAAGGGCATCGGCTTCACGGTCGTATCCGGCGACATGATCGAGGGCACCATCACGGCCACGCTGCTCGAGCGCGCCGCACCCGGTGCGATCGACGCGCGCAAAGAGGCGGCCGGCAAGCTCTACAACGTGAGCGAGTTCGCCGCCGAGGTGGCGCAGGCTGCTGTCGACCCCGTGCCGGCCGACCACACGCGCCTCGTGGGCGACGTGAGCTACTTCACCGACTACTCGGGAGAGTAGAAGGGTGGGGCCGACGCCGGGCCTGCGGAGAACATCCCGAATCATTCTCATGGATGCCGATGGCTCCGCACTGCTCTTCATGACCGCGGCGCCCGACTCGACGCGATTCTCGCGATGGATCACACCCGGCGGGGGAGTGGACCCGGGGGAGTCGCACGAGCAGGCAGCCGTTCGCGAGCTGTTCGAGGAGACGGGCCTCGTCGTCGACAGCGTGGGGGAGCCCGTCTGGAGCCTCGACTTCGACGTCGCCTGGGATGAGGCCGATCATGATCGCGGCCACGCCGAGTACTACGTGGTGCGTTGCGAGCGCTTCGAGCCGGTCTCGACGAACTGGACCGACGATGAGCACGTCGACGTCACGGCCCACGGCTGGTTCACTGCGGACGAGCTGCTGCGCTCGGGGCAGCCGTTCGAGCCGTACGACCTGCCGCGGCTGCTGCGCGAGGTCGCCGGGGGAGTCTGAGAGACTCTCGACATGACCATCGACCTTTCAGGCATCGGCCCCGGAATCTTCATCGTCGTCATCGTCGTCGGCCTCGCCGCACTCTGGATCGGCGCCCTGGTCTCGATCTTCCGACGCTCAAGCTCCATGTCGGGCCTGGAGCTACTCGGCTGGTGCGCCTTCGTCGTCTTCGCCCAGTTCTTCGGCCCGCTCATCTGGTTCTTCGTGGGTCGCGATCGATACGCCGCGCCGCCGTCGTAATGAACGTGCGCACGACTTGGACCAGATCTGGGGCACAGGGGCGCTTCGAGCACTGGGTTGAGCCGCTTTGAGGCGAATCTGGGCGCATATGCTCATCCACTGGCGCCTGTTGACGTAAGTCTGATAATGCACATTATGTCAGATCACCTGGACTGTGCCACCCGCTTGATCGTCCCGCTTGGGACTACTCCTCCGCCCTGTCGGCCGGCACGTAGCGCTCGGCGCGGGTTCCCGAAGCGAATTCGGTCACGCCGACAAGACGCAGATCGAGCGGCGCCGTGAGGCCGTCGAACAGCCGCGGCCCGTGGCCCACCACCGTCGGAAACACCACGAACTCGTACTCGTCGATCAGGCCCGCATCGGCAAGGGCGAGCGGCAGCGTCACGCCGCCGACATACAACCCGTTTCCCGGCTCCGTCTTCAACTTCCTGACTGCTTCGACCGGGTCGCCGACGAGCGCTTCGGTGTTCCAGCCGTCTGGTTCGCGTGTGCTCGACACCAGGTACTTCTTCGCGGCAGAGATCGAATCCTGAAAGGGCCGCAACTCCGGCGGCAGGTCGCTTGCCGTGCGCCAGAACTCCATGAGCTCGTAGGTGGTGCGACCGAGGATGATCGCGTCTGCCCGGGCGATCGTCTGAGCTGCGTGCTGATGCAACTCCTCATCCGGATGGCCGGCCAAGTGATCCACGCACCCGTCGAGCGAGACATTGATGGAGTAGCGCAGAGGCCGCATGGGCTCAGAGTGGCACGGCTCCCCCGTGAGCGCCACGGGTGAGACCGACGGCCATCATCCAGATTGCGCGTCCTCTCCCCCGTAGAACGGCCGCAGCTCGACCTTCCGGTTGCACGCGCGCGACCCTTCGGCGGCGAGCTCGAGCGCAGCATCCCCATCCGCAGCCTCGACGATCCAGAATCCCGACACGTACTCCGCGGCCTCGTGCAACGGTCCAGCAGAAACGAGGCCCACTCCCCCGCGGTTGTCGACGACGACGGATGCTCGCGGCGACGACAGCCCCTCCGCCATGATCAGCTGGCCGGCGTTCTGCAGCCGATCGTTGAAAGCGTCGATCGCGGCCATCTCGTCACCCGAACCCGAGCCGGTTTCATTATCGATCACACTGATCAGGTACTTCATGTCTCTGGCCTTTCTCGAGCCGTGCCGCAGACCGTAGCGCACCCTCCGCGCCTTCGACAGCCCTGTGCAGGCAATGGCTAGGCTCGCTGCATGACCGATCGTGCCGTGCCGGACCCTGCCGTCGCGCGATCTCGACGCGACCGCAGCCTTCTACGAAGCGCTCGGGTTCGAGGTGCACTACCGTGATGCGGGCTGGCTCATCATGAACCGGGGCGCGCTCGCGCTCGAGTTCTTCCCGCATCCTCGACTCCGCCCCGCGACGAGCGATCACCAGGCGAACCTGCGCATCGACGATCTCGACGCCCTGCATGTCTCCTTCGCACTCTCCGGCATCGCCGTGAACACCGTGGGTATTCCGCGACTGACGCCGATCGAGGCGCAGGAGTGGGGAGCCCGCGCAGCCTTCCTCATCGACCTCGACGGCACGCTGCTGCGACTGATAGAAAACTGACCATGGCTACCGCACCCGCAACCCTCGAGCGGGTCGCTCGCATGTCGTTCGCGCAGGTCTACCCGCTCTACGTCACGAAACTCGAGCGCAAGGGCCGCACGAAGGCCGAGCTCGACGAGGTCATCACCTGGCTGACCGGCTTCGACGAGGCGGCAATCGCACAGCACGTGGCCGATCAGACCACCTTTGCCGAGTTCTTCGAGCGCTCGACCCTCCACCAGAACGCCTCGCTCATCACCGGCGTGATCTGCGGCGTTCGAGTCGAAGAGATTGAAGAGCCTCTCATGCAGCAGGTGCGTTACCTCGACAAGCTCGTCGATGAGCTCGCGAAGGGCAAGGCGATGGAGAAGGTGCTGCGGTCCTGATCTATGCCGACCCGATGCCCGTGCCTCAGCGGGCTCCCCTACTCCGAGTGCTGCGAGCCGCTGCACCGCGGCTCCGCCGACGCTCCGACTGCCGAGCAGCTCATGCGATCCCGGTTCAGCGCCTTCGCCGTGGGCGATGCCTTCTATCTGCTGTCGTCGTGGCACCCCTCGACCAGGCCCGCGACCCTCGAGCTCGACCCTGACCTGCGCTGGTACCGCCTCGACATCATCGACCGCTCAGCGGGCGGGCCGCTCGACAGCCGCGGAGAGGTCGAGTTCGAGGCGTTCTGGCGCTCCCCCGAGAGCCGCGGCTCGCAGCGCGAGCGCAGCGTGTTCGTACGCGAGGAAGGGCGTTGGTTCTACGTCGCTGAAGCGTGAGCGAGCGGTCGCTCGAGAGCAACCGCGTCGAGCGAGGCCTCGAGGTCGCGCCACAGGTCGGCCCCCGACTCGAGGCCGATCGACAGGCGCACGATGCCGGCACCGGGGCGGGCATCCGGCGCCACGGGGCGGTGCGTGAGCGATGCCGGATGCTGCACCAGCGAATCCACCCCCCCGAGCGACACGGCGTGCGTGAAGAGCCGCAGCGACGAGGTGAGCGCGTGCGCGGCCGCGTATCCCCCCGCGAGGTCGAGGGCGAGCATCGCACCGGGGCCTCGCAACTGGGTGCCGAGCAGCCCCTGCGGATCGGCACCGGCCAGGCCCGGGTAGTGCACGCGCGCGACAGCAGGGTGCTGGGCCAGCAGCAGTGCCAGCTCGCCCGCTGTCGCCTGCTGCGCTTTCACGCGCAGCGCGAGGGTCGGCAGTCCGCGGTGCAGCAGGTAGGCGCCGAGCGGGTGCAGCAACCCTCCCGTGATCGCCCGAACCGGCCGGATCGCGGTCGCCCACTCGGCGCTCGTCGCGACCACTCCGCCCATGGCATCGCCGTGGCCCCCGAGGTACTTCGTCGCGCTGTGCAGCACGAGCGCGGCCCCGTGCGCGAGCGGGTTCTGCAGCACGGGCGTCGCGAACGTGTTGTCGACCATCACGGGCACGTCGCCCGCCGCCGCCACGACTGCGGCGATGTCGACGAGCTCGAGCGTCGGGTTGCACGGCGTCTCCATGACCACGAGGCACGTATCGGCGCGCACGGCGTCGCCGACCTCGTCCGGTGCGCAGAAGGTCGTCTCGGCGCCGAGAAGCCCTGAGGCGAGCAGGTGGTCGGTGCCGCCGTAGAGAGGGCGCACGGCCACGACGTGCTGTCCGGCCCCGCGGTTCATCGCCGCGAGCAACGTGGCCGAGAACGCCGCCATGCCCGAGGCGAAGGCCACCGCCTCGTCGGCGCCCTCGAGGGTCGCCAAGCCCTGTTCGAAGCGCGCGACCGTCGGGTTCCACAGGCGCGCGTAGACGTTGCCGCCCTCGGTCGGGTGCCCGCCGGTGGCGATCGCCTCGTACGACCCTCCCCCGGCGTCGATGTCGGGCAGCGGATTCGTCGTCGAGAGGTCGATCGGCAGGGCATGCACGCCCAGCGCGGTCAGATCGTCGCGCCCCGCGCGCACCGCGATCGTCTCGAAGGCGTCGTCACGACCAGAAGCACCGTTGCTCGTCATCCCCCGATTCTGGCGCTCTCTGCGGCACTGGTGGCATCACGCCGCAGAACCCGCGCCCATTGACGTTCTCCGCGCGCATGCTTCATGCTGACGGGATGCTCGACTCGCCTCCGTCGCAGAACGCACGCCCTGCATCCCTCGACGCGATCGACCTCGCGATGCTCGCGGAGCTCGAGCGCAACGGCCGCCTCACGAACGCCGCCCTCGCCGCGCGCGTCGGCATCGCCGAGTCGACGTGCACGCAGCGGTTGCGATCGCTGCGCGCCCGCGGCGTCATCCGCTCGTTCCGCGCAGACATCGACCCCGCGGCGCTCGGGCTCACGCTGCAGGCGCTCATCACCGTGCGACTCGGCACTCACGGGCGCGAGCAGATCCGCGGATTCGAGCAGCGCGTGCGCACCCTGCCGAGCGTGCTGACCGCCTTCCACGTCGCCGGCGCCGATGACTACCTGCTGCACGTCGCCGTCGACTCAGCCGCTGCCCTGCGTGAGCTCGTGCTCGAGCACCTCACCACTCATCCGCACGTGCGCCACGTGGAGACCCAGCTCGTCTTCGAGGTGCTCGAAGGCGCCGGTATGGTGCCCGCGAGCTAGCGCCGCGTCGCCGCCGACCACGCCTCGAGCTTCGCCGCCGCTGCGCCGGAGTCGATCGACTCGGCGGCCACGGAGAGCTGCTCGTCGAGCCGCTCGAGCAGGGGTCGCCGCAACTGTTCAGGGTCGTGGGCGAGGCGGAACGAGACCAGCCCTGCCGCGGCGTTCAGCAGCACGATGTCGCGCACCGGACCGCTATCGCCTGCCAGCACGGCGCGAGCGAGACCGGCGTTGTGCTCGGGCGTCGAGCCGAGCAGGTCGTCGATCTGCGCCGTCGCGATGCCGAGCTCGCGGGGGTCGAGGTCGTGCTCGGTGACGAAGCCGCGCGACACCTCCCAGATGTGGCTGTGCCCGGTCGTCGTGATCTTGTCGATGCCGTCATCACCGCGGTAGACCAGGGCGGTCGCTCCTCGCGTGCGGAAGACGCCCACCATGAGCGGCACACGCTCGAGGCTCGCGACTCCGACCGCCGAGGCCTCGGGACGCGCGGGGTTGCACAGGGGCCCGAGAATGTTGAAGACCGTCGAGATGCCCAGCTGACGCCGCGGCGGTCCCGCGTGACGGAACCCCGGGTGGAACACCGCGGCGTTGAGATACGTGAGCCCGACCTCGTCGAAGACGCGCGCGACCTGCTCGGGCTCGAGGTCGATGTCGACCCCCAGAACGCTGAGCACATCAGAGGCGCCCGACGACGAGCTCGCCGCACGATTGCCGTGCTTGGCCACCGGAACCCCCGCCGCCGCGACGACGATCGACGCGATCGACGAGACGTTGACGACGGCGCCGAAGGGGTCTCCCCCGGTGCCGACGATGTCGAGAACCATGGGGTCGATCTCGATCGATCGCGCATGCCGCAGCGCAGCATCCCGGAAACCGACGATCTCGTCGACCGTTTCGCCTTTCGCGCGCAAGGCGACCAGGAAGCCTCCCAGCTGAGCCTCGGTCGCCTCGCCGGCGACCACTTGCTCCATCGCCCACGAGGCGTCGGCGATCGAGAGGTCGTCGCCATCGAGCATTCGCGACAGGATGCTGGGCCACGTGGGGGTCGTCGACATGACTCGATGCTACTTTCTCGGCTCGATCGGGCATGTCGGCGGGCCTGCGCTCGCAGGAACATCGGTCATAATGGACGAGTGACCAGTACTGCACTCTCGAGCTCGCTCAGCGCGCCCACGATCAACCGACCGAACATCGTCGCCGTGGGCACGATCGTGTGGCTGGGCAGCGAGGTGATGTTCTTCGCCGGCCTGTTCGCCATCTACTTCACGCTGCGGTCGACCTCGCCCGGGCTGTGGGAGGCCGGCACGGAGAAGTTCAACGTGCCGTTCGCCCTCACCATCACCACGATCCTCGTGCTGTCGTCGGTCACCTGCCAGTTCGGTGTCTTCGCAGCAGAGCGCCTGCAACCTCGGCGCACCGGCTGGAAGCCGACTCAGTGGGGAATGATCGAGTGGTTCTTCCTGACCTACGCTCTCGGCGCGATCTTCGTCGCCGGCCAGACCTACGAGTACGCGGTGCTGGTCAGCGAATACGTCACCCTCAATTCCGACGCGTTCGGGTCGGCCTTCTACCTCACCACCGGCTTCCACGGTCTGCACGTGACGGGCGGCTTGATTGCGTTCCTGCTGGTGATCGGCCGCGCATACGCCGTGAAGGTCTTCACGCACCGAGACGCGACGAGCGCAATCGTGGTCTCCTATTACTGGCACTTCGTCGACGTGGTCTGGATCGGCCTCTTCCTCGTCATCTACGTGCTCCAATAACCGCAGAATCGAGACGCACCACACCATGGCTCCTACTTCCCCCGCATCCGCTCGTCGCGCCGGCCGTCGTTCACCGCTGGCCACCACGGCGCTCCTCGTCGTCGGCCTGCTCGCGACCGGAGGCGCCTACGCCCTGGCGACGACGACCGCGACCGCCGAGACGACTGCAGCCAGCGCGCAGCTGATCGACGAGGGCGGCAAGCTCTTCGCCGCCAACTGCGCCAGCTGCCATGGTCTCGATGCCGAGGGCACCGCAGCAGGCCCCACGCTCATCGGTGCAGGCGCCCTCGCGGTCGACTTCCAGGTGGGCACCGGACGCATGCCGATGGCAGCCTCGGGTCCGCAGGCCGAGGTCAAGCCCGTGCAGTTCACGCAAGAGCAGATCGATGCCATGGCGGCGTGGGTCGCCGACCTCGCGCCCGGCCCGGCCGTGCCCGCCGACCGCTACATCGCCGGTGACGGTGACGCCGCCATCGGCGCCGAGCTCTTCCGCATCAACTGCGCGATGTGCCACAACGTCGCGGGCGCCGGCGGTGCTCTCACCGAAGGCAAGTGGGCGCCGGGCCTCGCAGGCGTCGACCCTGTGCACATCTACGGCGCGATGGTCACCGGCCCGCAGAACATGCCGGTCTTCAGCGACCTGAACCTCACGCCCGAGGAGAAGAACGACATCATCACCTATCTGCTCTACATCGAGGAGAACCCCTCGGTCGGCGGGTGGGACCTCGGCAGCCTCGGCCCCGTGTCTGAGGGCCTCTTCATCTGGATCTTCGGCCTCGGCGGACTCGTCGCAGTGACCATCTGGCTCACTGCGAAGTCCAACTGAGCCGCACCGCACTTCGAGGAAAGGACGACCATGGCTGACGCTCACGACGGCCCCGACAACGGCGAGAACGCCGGCACGGCCGTCGCACGGCAGGACGACCACGACGCGCCGGCACCTGCCGTCGCGGTGGTGCGTGCCGATCGCATCCCCAACCCGGGATTCCCGCCGGAGCGCCTTCGTGTCACCGATCTCGACCCCAAGAAGGCGAAGCAGGCTGAGCGCACCATCTCAGTGCTCTTCTTCCTCTCCGTCATCGGCAGTGTGCTCGCCGTCGCGGCCTACATCCTCTTCCCGATCGAAGAGGGCGACCCCAGCACGATCCGCCTCAACAACATGCTCATCGGCGTCGGCATCACGCTCGGCCTGCTCGGCATCGGCATCGGCGCCGTGCACTGGTCGAAGGCCCTCATGCACGGCCACGAAGAGGTCGAGCAGCGGCACCCGACGCGGGGCAGCGACGAGAGCCGCGAGCGGGCCGTCGAGATCTTCCGCGAGGCGAACGCCGAGTCGGGCTTCACGCGCCGCAGCCTGGTGCGCAACTCGCTCATCGGAGCCCTGGTCGCGACGCCCATCCCCGCGATCGCACTCTTCCGTGACCTCGCTCCGGCCGAAGACCCGGTGGCGCTGCTGAAGCAGACCATGTGGGAGACCGGCACGCGCCTGGCTCGCGACCCCTCCGGCACGCCGATCAAAGCGTCGGAGGTGACGATCGGCTCGGCCTTCCACGTGATTCCCGAAGGCCTCGCTGAGCTCGAGTCGCACCGACTCGAGGAGAAGGCCAAGGCTGCCGTTCTGCTGATGCGCCTGCCGGTCGACGAGCTCAACGAGCGCGAGGACCGCGCCGACTGGTCGTACGACGGCATCGTCGCCTACTCCAAGATCTGCACGCACGTCGGGTGCCCCGTCGCGCTGTACGAGCAGCAGACGCACCATCTGCTGTGCCCGTGCCACCAGTCCCAGTTCGACGTCGCGAACCACTGCGAGGTCATCTTCGGACCGGCCGCACGACCCCTCCCCCAGCTCCCGATCACTGTGGATGAAGAGGGTTACCTCGTCGCGAAGAGCGACTTCACCGAACCTGTGGGTCCGAGTTTCTGGGAGCGTCAACTGTGAGTACCACTGCGACCCCGTCGGCACCGTCGACCGAGACCGCGCCTGGGCGCGGTATGCGGTTCACGGGCTGGGCGGCCAACTACGTCGACGAGCGGACGAGCGCATCGACCGCTGTCAAGGCGCTCGGGCGCAAGATCTTCCCCGACCACTGGTCGTTCATGCTCGGAGAGGTCGCGCTCTACAGCTTCATCGTCATCCTGCTGAGCGGCACCTTCCTGACCTTCTTCTTCGACCCGTCGATGACCGAGGTCGAGTACTCCGGCTCCTACGTGCCCCTTCAGGGCATCCCGATGTCGGTGGCCTACCACTCGTCGCTCGACATCTCGTTCGAGATCCGTGGCGGCCTGCTCATGCGCCAAGTGCACCACTGGGCCGCGCTGCTGTTCGTTGCGGCCATCGGTCTGCACATGCTGCGGGTGTTCTTCACTGGCGCCTTCCGCAAGCCGCGCGAGCTCAACTGGATCGTCGGCTTCCTGCTCTTCGTGATGGCCATGGCGTTGGGCTTCACCGGCTACTCGCTGCCGGACGACCTGCTCTCGGGCAACGGCCTGCGCATCATCGACGGCATGATCAAGGCCGTGCCGGTCGCCGGTGCGTGGATCTCGTACCTGCTGTTCGGCGACGAGTTCCCCGGCACTGACATCATTCCGAGGCTCTACGTGCTGCACATCATGCTGCTGCCCGCCATCACGATCGCGCTCATCGGCATCCACATGGTGCTGCTGGTCGTGAACAAGCACACGCAGTTCGCCGCGCCCGGCCGCACCAACGACAACGTCGTGGGCTCGCCCGTGCTGCCCGGCTTCGCTGCCAAAGCCGGTGGGTTCTTCTTCCTCGTGTTCGGTGTCATCGTGCTGATCGCCTCGTTCTTCACGATCAACCCGATCTGGAACTACGGCCCGTACGACCCCTCCCCGGTGTCCGCCGGCACCCAGCCTGACTGGTACATCGGCTTCGCCGACGGCGCTCTGCGTCTGATTCCGCCGAACCTCGACTTCGTTGACCCGTTCGGCTTCACCTGGGCGTTCGGCGTGCTCATTCCGCTCGTCGGCCTCCTGGTGTTCCTCGCGGCAGTCGGTCTCTACCCGTTCTTCGAGGCCTGGGTCACCGGCGACCGTCGCGAGCACCACATCGCCGAGCGGCCGCGCAACGCGCCGACGCGCACCGCGATCGGTGCCGCCGGAGTCACGTTCTATGCAGCGCTGTGGGCTGCTGCGAGCTCCGACCTGATCGCGACGCACTTCCGGCTGTCGATCGAAGGCGTGATCCTGGCACTGCAGGTCGCGACGGTCTTCGGCCCGTTCGTGGCGTACTTCATCACGAAGCGCGTCTGCCTGGCTCTGCAGCGCAAAGACCGCGAGATCGCGCTGCACGGCTTCGAATCCGGCCGCATCGTGCGCCTTCCCGGCGGCGAGTACATCGAGGTGCACGAGCAGCTCGACGACTTCGAGCGCTGGAAGCTGGTCAGCTTCGACGAGTACCAGCCGATCATGATCCGCCCGAACGACCAGGGCAAGATCACCGTCAACCAGCGCGTGCGGGCGACCTTGTCTCGCTGGTTCTTCGAAGACCGCATCGCGCCGGTCACGCAGAACGAGCTCGAGTCGCAGAAGCACTAGCGCGCTACCGAAGAACGGCCCCGCCCTCGACCAGAGGAGCGGGGCCGTTCTCATGGCCCACGTGGTTCAGTCCGCGTGCCACTCCCGTCGCAGCACCGCGAAGCGCTCGAGCGTGGTCCACTCTCCCTTGAACCAGTCGCCTTCGACGATCGAACCCTCGTGGCGCAGGCGGAGACGCCGCATGAGCGCGAGCACGGCCGCATTGCGGGCGTCTCCCTGCATGACGATGCGGTGCGCGCCGTGGTCAGCCATCAACCAGTCGATGATCGCCGTCAGCCCTTCTGCCGCATAGCCGCGACCCTGGTGCTGCGGGTCGAGGGTCACTCCGAGCTCATAGGTGTCCGGTTGCGCGGCATCGGCGCCCACAGCGATGTCGCCCACGAGAGCCGCGGGGCGTTCCGTTCCGAGACGCAGCCCCCACTGCGCCCACTCCCCCGCCGCGGGAAGACCGTTCACAGGCTGCGCGGCGATGAGCGCAGCAGCATCGGCGAGCGTGTAGTCGGTGCCCCAGCTCTGGTACCGCGCGACCTCGGGCACACGACGATAGGCCGTGAAAGCCGCCGCATCCGCGTCAGTGAGCGGGCTGATCACCAGCCGCTCGGTTGTGAGATGCACTCGCACGGCGTGCTCGTGGCGGCTAGAAGACCCTGCGCATGAACTCGGCGTTCTGCGAGTATCCGAGCCGGTCGTAGAAGCCGCCCGCGCGACGGGCTGCGACGGTCAGCTGACGAACGCCGCGCGCGATGCACTCCGCCTCGACCTCGTGCACGAGCATGGTGCCTAGGTCGAGACCCCGAGCAGCCTCGTCGACCGCGATCTCCTGCAGCTGCGCCGAGGGCCCGTTGGTCGACAGCAGACGGGTGATGGTCGTCAGGGCGTACCCCTGAACGGAGCCGTCGTCGCCTTCGCCGACCAGGAGCAGAGCATCCTCATCGTCCAGGATCGTCGTCAGGCTGGCGTCGAAAGCGGCTCGCACGGGCACGAAGGTCGCGCCGAGCTGACGGACGAGCAAGAAGATCGACTCGGCGTCGTCCTGCGTCGCCCGGCGAACCCGAGCCACGTCAGCGACCGAAGTTGCCGCGGTAGTACTCGTAGACCCAGCCGACGAGGCCGAGCAGCGCGAACGGCACGGCGTACGCGACGATCCAGAACGAGATCGAGAGGCCGAGGAACGCTACCGCGGCACCGCCGGCCAAGATGATCGGCCACCAGCTCCACGGCGGGAAGAAGCCCTGCTCGGCGTCGCCATCGTCGATGCCGGCGTCGTAGCGGTCTTCCGCGAGCTCGCCGCCCTGATTGCGATAGACGAGTAGGAGATAGAACGCAATGAAGATCGACAAGACTGCGCACAGCGAGAGCGCAACGGCTCCCACCCACTCGACCTGCCCCGTGTCGATGATCGCCCAGACGACGTAGATGACTGCCAGCAGAGCGAAGAAGCCCGTGAGGATCCAGAACAGGTTGATATTGGTCTTCATGTCGTCAGCCCTACTTCACTTCGCCGTCGGCGAGATCGCGCACGGGAGCCTCAGGAGCGTCTTTGCCGGGTCCGATGCCGACGGGAATGCCTGCCTCGGGGTGGTTCAGGTCGAAGGCGGGCGACTCGGAACGGATGCGCGGGATCGACGTGAAGTTGTGGCGCGGGGGCGGGCACGAGGTCGCCCACTCGAGCGAGCGGCCGTAGCCCCACGGGTCGTTCACGGTCACGAGCGGTGCGCGTCGCGCCGTGATGTACACGTTGAGCAGGAACGGGATCATCGAGGCGGCCAGCAGGATCGAGCCCAGGGTCGACAGCTGGTTCATCCAGGTGAAGCCGTCCTCGACGAGGTACGTCGCGTACCGCCGCGGCATGCCGACCACGCCCAGCCAGTGCTGCACGAGGAACGTGGCGTGGAAGCCGATGAAGAGGGTCCAGAAGTGGATCTGGCCGAGGCTCTCGTTGAGCATCTTGCCGGTCCACTTGGGCCACCAGAAGTAGAAGCCCGCAAACATCGCGAACACGACGGTGCCGAAGACCACGTAGTGGAAGTGCGCCACGACGAAGTAGGAGTCGGAGACCACGAAGTCGAGCGGCGGCGAGGCCAGGATGACGCCCGTGAGACCGCCGAAGACGAAGGTGATCAAGAAGCCGATCGTGAAGATCATCGGGCTCTCGAAGGTGACGGAGCCCCGCCACATCGTGCCGATCCAGTTGAAGATCGTCACGCCCGTGGGCACAGCGATGAGCATGGTCATGAGCGCGAAGAACGGCAGCAGCACCGAGCCCGTCACGTACATGTGGTGCGCCCACACGGTCATGGAGAGTGCCGCGATCGCGATCGTCGCATACACGAGCGTCTTGTAGCCGAAGATGGGCTTGCGGCTGAAGACCGGGATGATCTCCGACACGATGCCGAAGAACGGCAGGGCGAGGATGTACACCTCGGGGTGCCC
>SXMG01000063.1 GCA_005778835.1 Actinomycetota bacterium | reverse complement strand
CGGTGCGGGCAGCGCCCGTGCGGTCGTCGCGCTGGGCACGCGGGTTGCGGTCGTCGCGCTGCGGGCGACCGGTGCGGTCATCCCGCTGCGGGCGCGCGGCGCGGTCGTACTGCGCGCGCGGGGCGCGATCGTCGCGCTGAGGACGGCCGGCGCGGTCGTCGCGCTGCGGACGACCCGAGCGGTCATCCCGGGGCGCACGCTCATCGCGCGAAGCCGACTCGGGGCGCGAACGCTCGGGAGCGTGACCGCGGTCGACCCGCTCGTCACGGCTCCAGCGAGCCTTCTTGGCGGGTGCTTCGGCGTCTTCGGGTCGGTGGCCGCGGTGCTTCGGGCTGCGCGAACCGGGAGCGCCGGCGCGAGCGCCAGCACCCGAGGTCGAGGTACGGGAGTTCTGAGGGCTGCGCGCAGCGCCGCCCTTGTTGTTCTGAGGCATGGTTCTTTCTGCGTGGTGCGAAGAAGCGTCGTCGGCGCACGCGCGCCGCGAATCCAGGCAGTCGTCGACTGGAGGCCGTCACATCTTGAGGTGATCTCTTACCGCCGATCGGCGGAGAGTACCGGCCATGAAGACGCACACAATTGCTCACGCGGAATGCCCGCGCCGTCTTCAGCCGACCCTCCATGCTACCCGAGGTGCGCCCGAGTGCCGATATTCTGGGCCGATCGTGACCACCATCGCCATCGAGAGCCCCCGCCAGCCCGAGATCGAGGCCCTTCTGCGCGAGGGCGACGCCTACGCGCTCAGCCTGTATCCGCCCGACAGCTGCTACATGCTCGACCTCGACGAGCTCGCCGCCGAGGGCGTCACCGTCATCGTCGCGCGCGACGCCGACGGGGTGGCGCTGGGCATGGCAGCACTCGTCGACCGCGCCGACGGCACAGGCGAGCTGAAGAGACTGTTCGTGCGCGAGGCCGGTCGCGGGCGCGGCATCGCGACGGCGGTGATGGATGCTCTCGAATCCGCTGCCCGTGAGCGCAGCATCCGCACCCTGCAGTTGGAGACCGGCCCGAAGCAGCTCGCCGCCATCGCGCTCTACGAGGCCCGCGGCTACCGGCACATCGAGAACTTCGGCCCCTACGTCGGCGACGAGTTCAGCGTCTGCATGGAGAAGAGCCTGACCTAGCCGGCCTTCGCGGCGGGCGTGCGGCGAGCGGGCTTCGGCGGCACCATCACGGGCTCAGGCTCAGGCTCAGGCTCGGGCTCGCTCATGAGCACCTCGAGCAGCACGAGCAGCCCGGCACCGAGCGCCGCGCTCGCGAGCACCGACAGCGGCGACAGCGGCGGGTTCACGAGGGCCGGTACCGCGGCCAGCGCGAGCAGCGCGTACCGCACGGGCTCGCGATGGCGGTGCAGCAGCACCCCGAACCCGCCGAGGCCGAACCCGCTGCGGTCACGGGCCGCCCGCGCCGCTGCGAACTGCGACGCGAGCGCGGTGCGCCACCTGGTCACGGTCGGCGAGGCTCCCAGCCACCAGCCGACGAGGCCGGCGATCACCGCGACGACGAGCAGAGCCAGAATCGTCGACGTGGCGTAGCCGAGCACGGCGTCGTAGACCGCGCCGGCGATCGCCGACGAGTCGGGGCCGACGTAGGCCGTCAGCACCGTGCGCCCGAGCGCGAAGCCGAGGGCGAGCAGGCCGGTGACGACGGCTGCGAGCACCCCGAGCGTGCGCAGCATCGCCGGGCGCCGGGGGGCGAGCATGAGGGCGCCGATGATCAAGCCGGCAGTGATCCACGGCAGCCAGGCTCCGACCGTGACTCCCACCTGGAAGACCACGCGCGCGAGCGCCAGGTTCGGCACCTCGGCGATTACGATCGAGCGGTCGATATCGGGAATCGCGGATGCGAACGGAACGCCCTGGGCCACGAGCGCGGTGCGCACGTCGGCGACGACAGGGCCGAGGGGCAGCCGCAGCGTGCCGTCGCGATCGAGGGCGAGCAGGGAATCGGGCGAGCCCGAGAGCAGCCGGATGCCCTGCGCGTGCAGCACCTCGACCGACGAGGCCCACGCCGAGCTGAAGGCGGGCGACCGCACGACCTCTCCGACGACATCGGCGACGAGCGCGCGCACCCCGGCCGCGATCGGCTCGCTCACCAGATCGAGCGCGTCGCGCGCGCGGTCGCCGAGCTCGAGCGCCTCGCCCAGCCCGCCCAGCAGGTCGGCGGTGACACCCGAGATGTCGATCTGCTCGTCGACGAGCGCCGTCACCTCGACGATGATGCGGTCTTGCACGGCCGGATCATCGGCCAGCGGAGCGAGCGCTGCGACGAAGCGCTCGGTCTCGACGAGCTGCACGGTGGCCCAGTGCGCCATGACGGCGCCGGGCAAGAGGAGCAGCCCCAGAGTGGCGAGCGCGCCCGCCGCGATGCGGCGACCCCTCATGCCCCCGACTCCGCTCCCTTGAGCCGGGCGATCTCGTCGCGGATGCGCCGGATGTGGTCGGGGGATGCCCGCCCTGCGTCGGCGACCGCGTCGAGCTCGGCGTCGAGGGCGTCGAGCTCGGCGCGCGTCGTGCGAGCATCCGTCGCTGCATCGGCCTCGCCCCGCGGCAGTCGGATCGTTCCTGTGGCCGTCGGCAGGTTCTCGGCCGCGCGGTCGGCGGTGACCTCTTCGCGCGCCTGGTCCATGGCCGTCAGCACGATGCCGATGAGCACGTTGAGCACCGTGAAGACGATGAAGAACATGTAGCTGAGGAAATAGAGCAGGGCCCACGGCGTGATGGCCAGGCCACCCGTGAACGAGTCGGGAAAGTTCTCGAGCGTGAGCAGGATCGTGAGCGACACCATCGCGGCGCCGACGTTGCCCCAGTTCTCGGCATCGGCCCGGCCGAAGAGGTACACCCCGGCCATGGCGTAGATGAACATCAAGAACCCGATGAGCACCGCGAGGTTCGCGAGCGGGGCCACCGACTTGATCATCGAGAGCATGAGGATGCGCGCTTCGGGCAGGAAGCGGAAGATGCGCAGGATGCGCAGCAGGCGCACGAGCCGGAAGATGACGGTGGCACCGTCGAGGAACGGGATGGCGATGACGATCACGAAGTCGAAGACGTTCCACGGGTTGCGGAAGAACATCCACGGCTTGCGCCCGTACGAGATGATGCGCAGCACTAGTTCGACCGTGTAGAAGATGATCGCGAATCGGTCGATGGCGATGGCCACGGCCGCGACTCCGGGCGCGATGCCGTCGAAAGTCAGCACCGCGAGCGCCGCCGCATTCGCGATGATGACCGCGATCGTCAAGAACTCGAAGGCGTTGCCGTACATGAGCCGCGCGAGCCACTGGATGCGGTACGGGGCGAGCTGCACGGTGGCGCTCGTGAAGACGCCAGGCGAGACCGTGGCGGAGTCGTTCGGGGGCGGCGCTGCGGTCATGGCGAATCGCTTTCGGTCAGGGGTGAGCCCAACCTACTGCCAGCAGCACCGCCTGCGAGAGGGATGTTTTGTGGCGGCTCCCTCCGAGCGGGCTACGCCGGCGCGCCCTCGATCGCTGCCGCCTTCGCCTCGCGCTTGGACTCGCGCCGCTCTTTGGCACCCTCGACCAGGTAGTAGAGGGCCGGCAGCACGACGAGCGTGAGCAGCGTCGACGACACGAGCCCGCCGATGACGACGATCGCGAGCGGCTGCGAGATGAACCCGCCGCTGCCCGTGATGCCGATGCCCAGCGGCAGCAGCGCGAAGATCGTCGCGGCCGCCGTCATCAGAATGGGGCGAAGTCGACGCGATGAGCCTTCGATCACGGCCGTGTAGGCACTCATGCCCCGCTCTCGATACTGGTTGACCAGGTCGATGAGCATGATGGCGTTCGTCACGACGATGCCGATGAGCATGAGCACCCCGATGAGCGAGGGAACCCCGAGCGGAATGTCGGCGATCAGCTGCAGAGCGATCGCGCCCGTGGCCGCGAACGGAATCGAGACGAGCAGCAGCAGCGGCTGCCGCAGGCTCTTGAAGGTCGCCACCATGATCACGTAGACGATGAGAATCGCGGCGAGCAGGGCGAGGCCCAGCTGGCTGAACGCGTCGGCCTGCTGCGAGGTGACACCTCCGAGGCTCGCTTGCACGCCCGTCGGCAGAGAGGCACCGTCGACCGCCTGCTGCACCGCAGCCGAGGCGCCACCGACGTCGGTCACGCCGGGCGTGACGGTGAGGGTGGCGCTGCGGACACCGCGCACGGTCGTGATGCTGGCGGGCCCGTCGACTTGCTCGATGCTCGCGAGCTCCTCGAGCGGCTGCGGCCCGATGGCGGTCGGGATGCTGAACTCGCGCAGCTCGTCGACCGTCGTGGGAGCATCCACATCGCGCAAGAAGATCGACAGCGTGCGCTCGTCGAGCACGACCGAGCCCACCGAGGCCGGGAACATGGCGGCGGTCACGATGCCGCCCACCGCGATCTCGCTCAAGCCCAGCTCGGCCGCACGCTCGCGATCGACCTCGATGGCGATGTACGGCTGGGTGTCTGAGAGGTTGCTCGTGGCTTCCGCGACGACGTCGAGCGCACGAACCTCGTCGAGAATGGTCTGCGAGGCCTCTTCCAGGTCGGCGCGGCTCGTTGCCGTGATGTCGATCTCGATATCGCCACCGCCGAAGCCGCCGCCCTGCGTGGCCTGCACGCTGAGCTCGCCGACGCCCGTGAGGTCATTGAGGGCATCGCGCACGGTCTGCTGCAGCTCGTCCTGGTCGAACGACTCGTCGGTGGTGAGCGAGAAGGTGATGTCGCCGCCGCCGAAGATCGAGGCGAGGGTTCCGGAACCCGAACCGATGGAGGCCTGCACGGTCTCGATGCCATCGATGCTCAGGAGCGTGTCCTCGACGGTGGTGGCTGCCACGTCGAGTTCGTCGAGGCTCGAGCCATTGGCCAGCGTCTGCGACACGGTCAGAGTGTTCTGGCCCGAGTTGCCGATGAAGTTGGTCTTGAGGCCCGTGGCCAAGAAGCCGGTACCGCCGAGGACGAGAACCGCGAGCAGCAGGGTGGCGATCGGGCGCTTGAGGGTCCATCGAATGGTCGGAAGGTAGCCCCGCTGAAGCAGGGTCGGCCGCGCTGACTCTTCTTCGAGGCTCAGCGGGCCGGAGGGCAGCCCTTCGGCGTCGGCGGCGTGCTTGCGCGCTTTGGGGGGTCGCAAGAACCAGTAGGCGAGCACCGGAACGATCGTGAGCGAGACGAAGAGCGAGGCGGCGAGCGCGATCGCGGTCGTCAGGGCGAAGGGCCGGAACAGTTCTCCGGTGATGTCGCCGACGAGAGCCACGGGCAAGAACACGGCGATGGTGGTGGCCGTGGCGGCCGTAATGGCCCCGGCGACCTCTTTCACGCCGACGAGAATCGCCTGGGTCTTCTCTTCACCCAGACCCAGGTGGCGCTTGATGTTCTCGACCACCACGATCGAGTCGTCGACGACGCGGCCGACGGCGATCGTGATCGCACCCAGGGTGAGAATGTTGAGCGAGTAGCCCGCCACCTGCATGCCGATGAAGGTGAGCAGCACCGATGTCGGAATCGAGATCGCCGTGACGAGCGTCGACCGCACCGACAGCAGGAAGACCAGAATGACGATGACCGCGAACCCCAGGCCGAGCAGGCCCTCGGTCGCGAGCGCTTCGATCGACTTCTCGATGAACGGCGCCTGGTCGAAGACGACGATGAACTCGGTGCCCGAGCCGATCGACTCGGCGAGCGCCGGCAGCGCCGCTTGGACCGCCCGCGACACCTCGACGGTGTTGCCCGCTGGCGTTTTGGTGATCGCGAGCGTCAGGGCCGGTTCACCGTTGACGCGCGAGTAGCCGCTGACCGGGTCGTTCTCGACCTCGACAGTCGCGACGTCAGCGATGCTCGTGCCTTCGACCTCTGCACTCAACAGCGGCAGAGCCGCAAGCTCATCGGCAGAGGTGATGCGCACTCCCGAGATCACCGGAAGCTCGAAGCCGTCTTCGGTGATGACACCGGCCGGCAGCAGCACGCCGTAGGCGTCGAGCGCATCGGTGATGTCGGCGGTGGTCAGGCCTCGCGCGCGCATCTCGTCTTTGTCGGGCGTGATGGTCACACGCTCGCCTATAGCGCCCTGAATCGAGACCTCGCGCACTCCCTCGAGGTCAGTGAGCTCGACAACAGCTTGCGACTCGAGCGCCGACTCGAGCTCGCCGGCGCTCAAGTCGCTCGTGACGGCGACCTGCAAGATCGGAAAGTCGTCGATGGTTCCGGTGAGAACACGCGGGTCGACATCGTTGGGCAGGTCGAGGCGATTGATGGCGAGCTGAACCCGTTGCTCCGTGCGAACGATGTCGGTTCCGAACGCGAAGCTCACCGACACGATCGAGAAGCCGGTGCTCGACGTGGCGTTCGAGCTTTGGAGGCCCGGAATGCCCTGCACCGCGGTCTCGATGGGAGTCGAGACGTCTTGCTCGACGATCTCGGGGGCCGCACCGGGGTACTGCGTGATGACGATCACCTGCGGGAAGGCCACCGACGGAATGAGCTCTTGCTTGAGCGTCGTCAGCGCGATACCGCCGAAGAGGCCCACGACGATCGTGACCAGAGCGATGAGAGCGCGGTTGCGCAGGCTGAACACCGAGAGAAGGTGCACGAAGTACTCCGGTCAAGTGGGCGAGCAGGGGCTCGGCTGGCTGTGTGGTGCGCAGTGATGCGCTGGTCAGCATCCCAGCGCACGCTGAGTGTTCACACAGCGGGCGATGAGCGCCGACCTCGAATCCGACCGATCGGTCAGGATGCCCGCGCCACGCTACACGACCGCCGCGAGCAGTTCCTCCGAAGGTGCCATCGGCTCGCGGTCGACGACGCGGTTCCAGGCGCGCTGCAGCAAGTCGAGAGCCGGGAGCGTCACCTCGGCCGGGTGGCAGAACGGCAGGCGGATGAAGCGCTCGAAAGCTCCGTCGAGGCCGAAGCGCGGGCCGGCGCCGACGAGCAATCCTTCTGCCCGCGCCGCGAGCGCGAGCTGTGAGCTCACCGGGGCGCCGAGGTTCACCCAGAGGCTCAGGCCGCCGTCGACGTGGGGAACGGACCAGGTCGGGAAGCGGTGCGCCAGCTCGGCGACCATGAGGGCGTGGCCGGTGCGCAGCTGCTCGCGGCGGGCATCCAGCACCCGGTCGTACGAGTCGAGCAACCGCAGCAGCACGAGCTGCTCGAGCACGGGCGAGCCCAGGTCGCCGGCGAGGCGCGCGAGCGAGAGGCGCGTGATGGTCTCGCGGTCGGCGCGGATCCAGCCGAGGCGCACCCCGCCCCAGATGCTCTTGCCGACCGAGCCGACGGTGACGACGTGCGCGCCGTGGCGCTCGGCGCCGATCGCGAAGGGCGCGGGCTGCGTCTCGCGCGCGAAGCCGAGCTCGCCCATGGTCTCGTCGACGAGCAGCACCGTGCCGTGAGCGGCGGCGAGCGCCTGCACGCGATCGCGCTGCTCGTCGGGCATCGTGCGGCCGGTCGGGTTGTGGAAGTCGGGCATGAGGTAGGCGAGTGCCGGCGCCGTGCGGGGCATGACCTGCTCGAGCACCTCGTCGTCCCACCCCGACTCGGTCGTCACGGGCACCGAGACGAGGCGCGCTCCAGCGGCCCGCAGCGCTTCGACGGCGTGCGGGTAGCTCGGCGCCTCGACGAGCGCGCGGTCGCCGCGGGCCAGCAGGGTGCGCGCGATGAGGGCGATGGCGTGCTGCGCACCGAGCGTGATCATGATCTCGTCGGCGCTCGTCGGAAGCCCCCGCGCGGTGTACCGGTCGGCGATGGCCTGGCGCAGCACGAGCAGGCCGTGCGGGTCGAAGCCGCTCTCGTGCAGGTGGGCGGGCAGCAGCTCGACCGCTTCGCGCGCCGCCTGGGCGACGATGGGGATGGCCGGCAGGGTCGCCTTCGAGAGGTCGAGCATGCCGGGGCCGGCAGACTCCCCGATAGCAGGAACCCCGTCAGACTCGCCCAGCGGCAGCCGCGCGACGGTGCCCGAGCCGCGCAAGCTCTGCGCGAAGCCGAGGTCGCGCAACCGCGCGTAGGCGGCCGCGACCGTGGTGCGGCTGAGGTCTTCGTGGTCGGCGAGCAGGCGCTCGGCGGGCAGCCGCGTGCCGAGCGCGATGCGGCCGTCGAGAATGAGCAGCCGGATGCGATCGGCGAGCGCCTCGTAGAGCGGAGTCACACCGCTCGGGCGCCACTCACCGAGCTGTGAGGCCAATGCGCGGGCCGAGAGGGTCGCCATGCGGCCACCGTAGCAGAATTGGCATCTTGTCTACAGTCCAATTTGACCGGGATGATGATGCCATGTCTGCACCGCGCATCATGATCCACCGCTGGGGCCAGTTGCTGCTCGGCCTCTTCTTCTACGGCGTCGCCGTGGCCCTGCTCATTCAGGCCAACGTGGGGCTCGACCCGTGGACGGTGTTCGCGCAGGGGCTCGAGGTGCAGACCGGCTGGTCGATCGGACTCATCGTCGTGCTCATCGGTGCCGGGGTGCTGCTGTTGTGGATCCCCATTCGCCAGAAGCCCGGCATCGGCACCGTGCTCAACGTGCTGCTCATCGGGCCCGTTCTCGATCTCGCGATGCTCGTCATCGAGACGCCCGAGCAGCTTTGGGCGCAGTGGCTCATGTTCGCCGGCGGCCTCGCGCTGCTCGCCGTCGCGACGGGCCTCTACATCGGCGCCCGCTTCGGCCCCGGCCCGCGCGACGGCCTCATGACGGGCGCGCACGCGCGCTTCGGCTGGAAGATCTGGAAGGTGCGCACGGGCGTCGAGGTCACCGTGCTCGCCATCGGCTGGCTGCTCGGCGGCACGGTCGGCTTCGGCACCGTCGCGTTCGCGCTGCTCATCGGCCCCATGGTCGGGGTGACGCTGCCGCTGCTGCGAGCTCCGGGAGAGCATCCGCAGCCCGCCCCCGCGGCGGTGCCCGCATGATCGGCGTGACAATCGCGCTCAGCGGTCTCGTGCTGTGGGCCATCATCGCGACGATCGAGACGGTGGCGAGGGACGGGTACGGGCCCATACCCGTCCGCTCGCACTACGGGTTCTACGCCAGCTCACTCGCCGCGTAGACCCCCATCGCGTCGCGCACGTACTGCGCGGCCTCGGGGCCGCCGTAGTGCTGCGCGAAGCGCGGGTCGGCGACGTACATGTCGCCGAGGCCCAGGTAGGCCTCCGCGCTCGGGGCGTTGCTACCCCAGCCCGCGCTCACCCAGTTGTAGTGCCGGGCGATGAGGGCTTGCACCTCGGCGTCGTCGGCCGGGGTTCCGGCCGCGTACGCCGCGGCGAGTCCGCCGCTGATCGCCTTGTCTTCAGCCTGGAAGGCCGCTTGGCCGTCGACGCCGAGTCCGCGCCACCAGCGGTCGCCCGTCGCGTACGCGTCGGCGCCCCAGCGCTGCTCGACCTCGTCCTTGTAGACGGTGTGGTCGAAGCCATCGAGCATCTCTTCTGCCATCAGTTGTTCACCTCCTTCCAGTTTCCGAATCGTGGTCGTGACGCTCGCGATCTGCCGCTCGACCCGCTCGCGTTCTTGCTCGAGCCAGTGCAGGTGAGCGACGAGCGCTCGGGCGTCGTCGGTCTGGCCGGCGAGCACCTCGGCGATCGCCGGCAGACCGAGCCCCAGCTCGCGCAGCATCAGAATGCGCTGCAGTCGGGTGAGCGCCGCCTCGTCGTAGTACCGGTAGCCGTTGCTGCCGATGCTGCTCGGAGGCAGCAGCCCGATGTCGTCGTAGTGCCGCAGGGTGCGGCTCGTCGTGCCCGACAACCGGGCGATGTCTTGAATGGACCACTGCATGCCCTTCACGGTAGAGGTTGACGTTGCGTCAAGGTCAAGACCTCGTGCGAACATCCGTCTTGCGCGATTCTCAAACGCGATATATCGTGACTCTCAACACGCGATATATCGCGACACGGATGCCCGCCCCGGGCACGAGCAAGGAGCACCTCATGGCCCACGAGACCTGGATCGTCACCGAACCCACCGTCATCGATCTCGAGCTCGTGCGCGCGCTCAAGGTCGGGCTGATCGGCGGGCAGGTCGACATCGTCGCCCACGACGAGCCCGGCGCGCGCGTCGAAGTGCACTCGGTCGAGGGGCGCGACTTGAAGGTCGCGCTCGAGGGCGACACGCTCGTCGTCGACCACCCGCAGCTGAAGTGGGAGACCTTCTTCGACAACTTCCGGCTCTTCAGCGGCAAGGCGAAGGCCGACGTCAGCATTCTCGTGCCGCGCTCTGCAGCGGTATCGGTGAGCATCGTCTCGGCCGAGGGTCTCATCAGCGGAGTGCACCACGACGTGAGCGTCAACACGGTCAACGGCGACGTCGTGCTCGATGGCATCGTCGGCGCGGTCGACCTGCACGCTGTGAGCGCCGAGGTCTCGGTGCGCTCGCACCAGGGCAATCTCACGGTGCAGACGGTGAGCGGAGACGTGACCGCCTCGGGCACGATCCCGAGGTTCACGTGCGACTCGGTCTCGGCCGATGTCGTCGCCGACCTCTCCGGCACGCCCGACCGCATCACCAACAGCTCGGTCTCGGGCGATCTCACCGTACGGCTCGACGCCGGCGTGCCCGCGCAGTACTCGATCAATACGCTGTCGGGCCGACTGCAGCTCGACGACTCGAGCATCACGGGCATCAAGGGCCGCTTCACCGGGCGCTACGGGCAGCTCGCCGGCTCGTTCACCGAGGTGCGCGCGAGCTCGGTGAGCGGCGATGTCTCGGTCGTGCACACCGACCGCGGCAGTGCGGCCCAGGCTGCTGACACGGCCGAGGCCTCAGCGTGAGCCCCGCGGTCTTCGGCCACGGGCACCTGCGGCTCTACCTGCTCTCGGTGCTCGACGATCGGCCGATGCACGGCTACGAGATCATCCAGGCGTTGAAGGACCGCTTCGGCGGCACCTATGTGCCGTCGGCCGGCACGATCTATCCGCGCCTGGCGAAGCTCGAGGCCGAGGGTCTCGTGACGAAAGAGTCTGATGGTCGCAAGACGGTCTACGCCCTCACCGACGCCGGCCGGGCTGAGCTGAACGACCGCCGCGACGAGCTCGACGACATCGAGAACGGCATCGGCGATTCGGTGCGACGCCTGGCTGACGAGGTGCGGGCATCCGTCAGCGAGGCGATGGGAACGCTGCGCGCTGAGCTCGCCGCGGCCGCGCGCGAGTCGCGTGATGATCGGCGGTACGCGGCCGACGAGGCTCGGGATGCTGCGCGCGCGGCCGGCGCCGCTGCGAGCAGTGCGGCCTCGGCGGCGGGTGCTGCTGCGGCTGAGGCTGTGCGCGAGGCCACGGCGTCGATGCACTCGAGCCCCGACGAGTCGCGCTCCGACGCTCGGGCGCAGCTCAAGCGCGCTGAGGTGCTGCTGGCCGAGTTCCGCCAAGACGTGCGCACCGACTTGCGCTCGGCCGTCGCGCGGGGCTCGCTCGCCTCGACGACGATCGACGACCTCGAGTCGGGGCTGTCGCGACTGCGCGCTGACCTCAGCGGGCGCCTCTAGTCAGTCTCTACTCGACCCAGCGCAGCGGCACGTAGAGGTCTTGCACGCGGTCGCTGACGGCGGTGTGGTCGTTGCGCGTGTAGAGGCCGCACTGGTCGACGCTGCAGTCGACGTTCTCGTCGGCGACGGGCGGCAGCTCGATGTAGGCGGTGAAGGTACCGGCTTCGGCATCCTCGAACGAGCGCGCGCCGAACAGGCGCCAGGCGAAGGCGCCGTTGATCCAGTTCGAGGCCGCGTACTGCACGACCCCCTCCTCGAACTCTTCGACCTCTTGCGAGCCGACGCCGCCGAGGCACGGGCCGGGCTTGCCGTCGAGCTCATCGGGAACTTTGCACACCGCGACATAGAGCCCCAGGTCGGGGTCGAAGCCTTCACCGCTCACGACGAGCCGGTCGCCGGCCGACACCGCCGAGAGGTCGGGCTCGGCGCCCGACTCGGTCGCGACCGAGATCGTGCGCGTGCGCTCGTCGTCGCCCGTGGCGGTGACGGAAGTCGGAAACTCTCCCTCGGCGACGCGCACCTGACCCGAGCTGCCCTGCGCCTGGTGGGTGAGAATCGGCACCACGACGAAGGCGACGAGCGCGAGCAGCAGCACGACGACTCCCGAGACGATCCACGGCCACCGGCGTCGACGGCGCGGCGCATCGGCAGGGGTCTCGGTCACTCCCTCAGTGTATGGAGCGCGACTGGGTGAGCGCAGGGGCCGAACGTCCCGCGAGTAGGCTCGCGCGAGTGACGACTGAGACGCGAGGCAGGGTGGGCGCGACCCCGCTCGATCTGCTCGCCGTCTTCGTCGGCGGCCTCATCGGCACGACGCTGCGGGTGCTCATCGACGTCGCCCTCGCGCACGACCTCGACCAGTTCGCCCTCGGCACGCTGATCGTCAACGTCACCGGATCCTTCGTGCTCGGCCTGTTCGTCGCAGCCCTCTGGCCGCGCGTGCCGGGCTGGGTGCGCGTGGGGCTCGGCCCGGGCATCCTCGGCTCGTTCACGACGTTCTCGGCCCTCGCCGTCTCGGTCGTCGCCCTCGCGCGCACGGGCGAGATCGTGGTCGCGGTGCTGTCGATCGTGCTGAGCATCGGGTTCGGGATGCTCGCCGCCTGGGCCGGCCTCGCCCTCGGTGCCCGGCTCGGGCCGCGGCAGCCGCCCGTCGCGCAACTCTCGACCACCCGCGAGGTCGACGAGTGACCCCCCTCGTGCTCATCGCCGTCGCCGGGGGCGGAGCCCTCGGCGCCGTGCTGCGTCAGCTCACGTCGGTGAGTCTCGCAGGCCGAAGCCGCGTGCCCCTCGGCGTGCTCGTGGTCAACGTCGTCGGGTCATTCATCGCCGGAGTCGCCCTCGGCGCTCCGCTCGACCTCACCGTGCAGCTGGTCATCGTCAGCGGCCTGTGCGGAGGCCTCACGACTTTCAGCACCTTCGCCGTCGAGACCATCCAGCTCGTGACGGCCGGTAAGCACCGGGCCGCCCTGCTGAGTGTCGGCCAGAACCTCGTCTTCGGCATCGCCGCAGCGCTCATCGGCCTCGCCCTCGGCATGGCGGTCGCCACCACCCTCGCCTGACCGGCCGCACATGAACGGCCGGCCAGGCGAGCACCACCACCTACCCTTTTTCGCCGCCCTCGGTCGTGTTCATGATGCGCTTCTGGAAGATGAAGAAGAGCACCGCGACCGGGATGGTCATGAGCACCGCGGCAGCGAGCTGCAGCGGGAACTGGTTTCCTGAACCCAACTGGCCCGACACCAGTGATGCAACACCGGTCGTGAGCGTGTTGAGCTCGGGGCTCTGCCTCGACACGATGAAGTGACCGAGCTCGTTCCACGAACCTTGGAACGAGAGGATGAAGAGCGTCACGAGCGCGGGCCTCGCCATGGGCAGCACGATCGTCCAGTAGACCCTGAACGTTCCGGCGCCGTCGATGCGCGCCGCTTCTTCGATGCTCACGGGGATCGAGTCGAAGAACTGCTTCATGATGAACACCCCGGCCGCCGTCGACAGCAGCGGGATGATCATGCCCCCATAGGTGTCGTAGAGCCCCAGCTGCTGAAGGATCAGGAAGCGGGGGATCAGCAGCACGACGCCCGGCACCGACAGGATCGCAATGAAGGCCACGAACACGACCGTGCGTCCGCGGAAGTGCAGTCGCGAGAGCGCGTAGCCGGCGAGAGAGTCGAAGAAGACGCGCCCCACCGTCACGATCGTCGAGATGAGCAGCGTGTTGCCGGCCCACTGCGGAAACGGCACATCGCCGAACAGCCGCTCGTAGGCGGCGAACGTGACCGTGTCGGGAATCAGGCTCAGCGCGTTCTGCGTCGCCTCCGCATCCGTCTTGAACGACGCCGCGATCGAGATGATGAACGGGTAGATGTAGATGAGCGCGAGCCCGATGAGAATCAGGTAGCCGATGAGCATGCTCGTGCGAGCGCGCGTGCCGATCCTCTTGCGGCGGGTGAACGACCGCTTCGGGGCGTCGACCTCCGGAGTCGTGGTGGTCATCGCAATCCTCCGTCCACGGTGAACGCCGTCGCCGAGGCGGCAGAGTCTTCGGTCGTCGTGCTCGGGCTTGTGCTCGACTTCTTGCGCTTCTTCGGCCCTCGCTCTTTCAAGAACCAGCGCTGCAGCAGCGTGAGCACGATGATGAAGAGGAACAGGATGAACGCGATAGCCGCACCCTGGCCCCACTCGAGGTCGACGAACGAGCTGCGGTAGGCGAGGAACGCCGGCGTTGAGATCGTGCCGCCTGCCGAGGCTCCGCCCAGCACGTAGATCTGGTCGAACACCTGCCACGAGCCGATGAGCCCGAGGGTCAGCACCGTGAAGAGCGTGGGGCGCAGCATCGGCACCGTCACCGAGAAGAACTTGCGCACCGGCCCGGCGCCGTCCATGAGCGTCGCCTCGTCGATCTCGGCACCGATGCTCTGCAGGGCCGCGAGGAAGAGCAGCATGAAGGTGCCCGAGGTCGTGAAGATGGCGAGCATGATGAGCGAGCTCATCGCCACCGAGGGGCCGGCGAGCCACTCCCAGGCCGAGATGCCGAGAAAGCCCGGCTCGGCGAGAGCGGGTGGTGGGCCGCTGACCCCGAAGGCCGAGAGTGCACCGTGCACGAGACCCGTCGAGTCGTTGAACCAGTCGGGGCCATCGATGCCGAAGGCCCCGATGACCGCGTTCACGGCGCCGGAGGCAGTGAACAAGAACTGGAAGACGATGACGATCGCGACCGTGCTGGTCACCGACGGGAAGTAGAAGGCCGTGCGGAAGAAGCCCTTGCCGCGCAGCGCAGCCCGATTGACCTGGATCGCCAGCAGCAGCGACAGGATCGTCTGCAGCGGAACGACGAGCAGCACGTAGTAGAGGTTGTTGCGCACCGAGATGCCGAAGTTGCGTCGATCGAGACCCTCGTCGACGGTGATCGCCGCGTAGTTCTCGAGCCCGACGAAGTTGACGCGCGGGTTGAGCGGCGACTGGAATCCGTTCCAGTCGCTGAGGCTCACCCAGAACGCCAGCGCGATCGGGATCACGAGGAAGACGGCGGTGATGATCACGGCCGGGGCGACGAACAGCCACCCCGAGCGCGCCTCGCCGCGGCGGAGTCCTCCGCCGCGGCGAGGCCGTACTGCTGTGCTGGGCACAGTGGTTATCCGTTCGCCTCGTCGAACGCGGCCTGCAGGTTCGTCTGCAGCGGGCCGAGCAGAGCCGAGGGGTCAGCACTGCCGATCTGCTCGAGCTGCACGTTGAAGTCGGCAAGTGCGGCAGCCGCACCCTGGAAGCCGACCGGGCTCGTCGCCGAGGCGACGCCGGCGACGAACGCCGCGTTCTCGGGGAACTGCTCGGCGTAGGCCGCCGAACCCGACTCGGTCGACGGGATGACGCCGAAGGCCTCGGCGAACGCGAGCTGCTGCTCATCGCTCGTCAAGAACTCGATGAGATCGAGCGTGGCGTCTTTCGTCTCCGACCCGACCGGCATGCCCCAGCAGTTGCTGAAGGCGAAGGTCGACGGGCCGGCAGGGCCGGCGGGCAGCTCGACCGACACGAAGCGACGGTCAGGGAAGTCGTTCGCCATGGCACCGTTGATCCACGGACCCTCGATCACCATGGCGGCCTTGCCGAGACCGAAGGCCTCTCCGCCCCAGCCTGCTTCGAGCTCTTGCGGAAACTTCAGCGAGCCATCGGCGATGAGCCCCTGCAGGTACTCCAGAGCCTCGGCGTTCTCGGGGCTGTCAGCGGCGATCGTGTCGCCGTCGACGAGCAAGCCGCCTGCCTGGTTCATGAACACGCCGACTCGGGCGTACTCACGACCCATCGAGAGCCCGACCTGGTCGTCGGTCGTGAGCGCCTGGGCGACGTCAGCGAGCTGATCCCAGTCGGTGGGGATGTCGGCGTCGGTCAGACCGGCGGCCTCCCACGCGTCGAGGTTGATCTGCAGCCCGAGAGTCGAGAAGTCTTTCGGAGCGCAGTAGAACTCGCCGTCGTAGCTGAACTGCTCGGCGAGGGCGGGCAAGAAGTCGCCCGCGTTCGAGAGCTCATCGGCGTAGGGCTCGATGAAGCCCTGCGCCGCGTAGGTCTGGAACTGGTCCCACGGCATGTAGAAGATGTCGGGCGGGTTGTTGCCCGAGAACCCCTGGCCGAGCTGCTGCACGAGGTCGTTCGCGGCGATGACCTCGACCGTGTTGCCGGTCTCGGCTGCCCACGCGTCGGCGGCCGCCTGCACAGCGGTCGTCTCGGCGTCGCCGCTCGAGCCGATGAGCATGGTCAGCTCTTGGCCCGTCTGCACGTCTCCGTCGCCGCCCTCGTCAGCAGACGCGCACGCCGCTAGAGTGACGACGAGCCCCGCTGCGAGAGCAGCGGCGCTCCATTGTGATGTCCTCACGATGATTCCTTTCGATGAGTGATTGCCGGGGCCTCAGGCACCGGTGGTCTCGCCGAATGCACGGTGGGTAGACCGGCGTTCGACAAGTCGAGGCACGAGCAGCCGATTCGTCGGCTGCTCGTTGCTGTCTGGATTCGGGCGCACCGTGTCACCGGTCTCGCCGAAGAGGAGGGTCAGGGTCGCTGCGACGACCTCGTCGAGCGGCTGGTCGATGCTCGAGAGCCCGATCGCCGAAGCGACCGGAGTGTTGTCGAACCCGACGACGGGCAGCTCAGGCTGCCCGAGGGCGGTCGCGGCCATCGAGGCCCCGAGCGCGAGCGAGTCGCTCGCGCACACGATCGCGTCGCAGGGCTGGCTCAGAGCCAGCAGCTGGCGCGCCGAGGCCGCGCCCTGGTCGACGCCGTCTTCGGTCACCACCTGGTAGGTCGCGAGGCCGTCGGCGTCGAAGCCACTCGCCTCTTCCCACCCCGCGCGGCGCTCGTCACCCGTGCCCGAGGGGCTGGGCCAGCCGATGTAGCCGACGCGAGAGCATCCGGATGCTCGCAATTTCGTCGTCGCATCGCGCACGCCCGCCCGGCCGTCGACGTCGACCCAGCGGTGCCGAGGGTCGTCGAGCGACGAGCCCCACGGCCGCCCGAACGAGACGAACGGCACGTCGTGCTCGATGAGCCACGAGATGCGCGGGTCGCCGTGGAAGGTCGCGATGAGGATGAAGGCGTCGATGTCGCTGCCGTCGCGCAGCCGGCGGATGTGCGCGAGCTCGTCGTCGGCGCCGTTGGCCGTGAAGATCATGACGCGCAGCCCGCGTTCGTCGGCCTGCTCGGCGAGCTTGTGCACGAAGCGGTCGAGCACCGCGCCCGAGATGCCGTCGCGCAGCGGGTCGAGGCGCAGGCCGATGGTCGACGACTTGCGGGTGCGCAGCCGGCGGGCCGAGGCGTGCGGCCGGTAGCCGAGCCGATCGATGGCCTCTTGCACGCGCGCACGCGTCTGCTCGCGCACGATCTCGGGCGAGTTGATGACGTTCGAGACGGTCTGGCGCGAGACCTGGGCGGCTTCGGCGACATCGTCGACGGTGGGCATCTTCGCCATCATCCGCCTCCTTTGGTGGTCGCCGCTCGCTGCCGCATGACGCCGGCAGAAGTTTCGCTCGATCCATTTTGATCGATCAAATTATTCGGTAGTGTTGCCGACGTCAGACACCGGTGTCAACCCCTCCGGCGTCGAAACCCTCGACCAGGCCGGGAGGCTGAACCTGTGACCGCATCGCTGCAACCCCTGCTGAACGACGAACTGGTCGTGCTGCGGGCCCCCACGCAAGCCTGGTCGTCGACGACCGGAATCATGGGTGCGGCGGCGATTCACGGCGTCTACGTGAGCGATGTGCGCTTGATCCGCGCGCTCCGCATCCGTATCGGCGATCAGGATGCTGAGCACCTGTCGACCGGGCTCCACGGTGCTGACACCGTGCTCGTCGAGTCGCTCTTGCGCCACCTCGACGACCACACGCCCGACCCCGAAGTGCGGCTGCGCCTCGAGCGCGTGGTCGACGCGCGCGGCCTGCACGACACCCTGACCGTGCGCAACCGCCACGAGCACGCCCTGACAGCCCCCGTCGTCATCGAGGTCGACATCGACGCGACGAGCATGGAGTCGGTCAAGCTCGGGCACGACGCGACCGAGGCGCCCGACGTCATCATCGAAGAGTCGGGCGGCGGCGACACGGCTCGATGGAGCGGTCAGAACGTCTCGGCCCGCGTGAGCTCGACCGATCTGGCCATCGAGCGCACGCCGACGGGCTTTCGACTCGTGACCGAGCTCACCGTCGAACCGGGAGGCTCGTCGAGCGTGCACTGGCGTCTCGACGCCGACGACGCGATCGGCGCCGTGCGCGGCGACGCGCGACCCGTGCCGTGGAGCCGACCTGAGGTGCTCGCCGGCGACCAGCGGCTGACCCGCTGGGTCGACCGCGCGCTCGATGACCTCGACGCGCTGCGCATGACGACGGCGCAGCATCCGGAAGAGACGTTTCTCGCCGCCGGCGCACCCTGGTTCTTCACGCTCTTCGGGCGCGACTCGCTGTGGGCGGCGCGCATGATGCTGCCGCTCGGCACTGAGCTCGCGGGCAGCACCCTGCGCGTGCTCGCCGGGCTGCAGGGCACGCGCCACCAGCCCGAAGCGGCCGAAGAGCCCGGCAAGATCATGCACGAGCTGCGGCGCGAGGCGCTCGTGATCGACGACGACATCACGCTGCCGCCGCTCTACTACGGCACGGTCGATGCGACGCCGCTCTTCGTCTGCCTGCTGCACGACGCCTGGAAGTGGGGGCTGCCCGACGACGAGGTGCGCGCGCTGCTGCCCCACCTGGAAGCTGCCCTCGGCTGGATGCGCGACGACGGCGACGCCGACGGCGACGGCCTGCTCGAATACATCGACCGCAGCGGCCACGGCCTCGCGAACCAGGGCTGGAAAGACTCGGGCGACAGCGTGCAGTGGCGCGACGGCTCACTCGCCGAGGGGCCGATCGCGCTGTGCGAGGTGCAGGCATACGCCTACGAGGCGGCGAAGGGCGGGGCGGCGCTGCTCGAGGCCTTCGGCCGCCCCGGCGCCGACGAGTGGCGAGCGTGGGCGGCCCGGCTGCGCAGCGCGTTCAATGACAAGTTCTGGATCACCGACCCCGAGCGCTGCGGCGATCTCGGGCCTTACCCGGCGATCGCGCTCGACGCGCAGAAGCGGCCCGTCGACACCGTGACGAGCAACCTCGGCCACCTGCTGGGCACCGGCCTGCTCGACGCCGAGCAGTCAGCCCTCGTCGCCGCCCGCCTCGGCTCGCCCGAACTCGACTCGGGCTACGGCCTGCGCACGATGTCGACCGACTCGACCGGCTACTGGCCGCTCAGCTACCACGGCGGCTCGGTGTGGACCCACGACACCGCCATCGCCGTGCTCGGCCTCGCGCGCGACGGCCACGACCAGATCGCGTCGTCGCTCGCCCGAGGTCTGCTGCGCGCCGCCGAGGGCTTCGACTACCGCCTGCCCGAGCTGCACTCAGGCGACCCGGCCGACGAGGTCACGCGCCCCGTGCCCTACCCCGCCGCGTGCCGCCCCCAGGCGTGGTCGGCCGCGTCGTCGGTCGCGGTGCTCACGGCTGCGCTGGGATTGGCTCCGGATGCTGCTGCCGGCACCGTGGCGTCGTCACCGTTGAGCGGGCTCGGCTCCGTCGCTGTTCGGGGCCTCCGACTCGGCGACCGCACTCTCGACGTCGGCCTCTGACTCCGACGCTGCGAGGTCGTTCGCACGCTCGCGCATCGCGCGGCGCACGGGTGGCAGCAGCACCACGACCGCGATGACCGCGAGCACCAGCAAGAGCACGCCGAGCACGGCGGCCGTCACGAACAGCAGCGAGAAGAGATCCACGGCCCCAGCTTGGCAGGGGCAGCCGGGTCAGAGCAGCGTCGCGCCCAGGAATGCGGCGTAGGCGGCGAGCGCCGCCCAGGCCGTGAGGTCGATCGCACGCTTCGGGGCTCTAGCAAGCACGAGCACGGCCGTCGTCGCGAGCAGCGCCCAGCAGATCGAGTGCGCATAGCGGATGAGCCACGACTGCACGCCCGTCGTCGCCTCGGCTCGCTCGGGAACCACGAAGAGCCAGAGCACGGCAAGACCGAGACTCAGGATGAGTCCGCCGATGGCGAGTGGGGTGCGGTACCGGTCGACGAACCGGCGAGGCTGAGGAGTCCTGGTCGTCATGCCCCCAGGCAACCAGTCGGGCACCCGGGCAGGCATCCACTGATCAGTGGAATTCGGCTCCCCCGAACGGTCGCTCGCGCGCCTAGCGACCCATCTTGCTGAGCGTCGCGACGACCTGCCGCGCGATGTTACGGCCGGCGCGGTTGGCACCGATCGTCGAGGCCGCGGGGCCGTAGCCGGCGAAGAAGATGCGGGGGTCGCGCTCGGAGTGGTGGCTCGCCACTGCGACGCCGCCCTCCTTCTCGCGCAGCTTGAGCGGCGCCAAGTGGCGCAGCTCGGGGCGGAAGCCCGTGGCCCAGATGATGGCGTCGGCGGGCGTGCGCGTTCCGTCGGACCAGACCACAGCATCCGGCTCGATCGCCGTGAACATGGGCGTGAACTCGAGAACGCCCCGATCGAGAGCGGCCTGGATGCGGCGGGTGCGCGGCACACCCGTTCCCGAGACGATGCTCGGCAGAGCACGGCCGGCCCGCGCCGCGTTGTCTTGCATCGCCACCGCCTGCTCGGCCGCCTCGAGGTTGAGCTCGACCTCGTCGAGAAACTCGGGCGGGCGACGGGTGGCCCACGAGATGCTCGCGGCGTGCGGCTCGAGCTCGAGAATGAAGCCGATCGCGCTCGTGCCCGCGCCGACCACGACGACGTTCTGCCCGGCGAACTCCTCTGCCGCGACGTAGTCGTTCGTGTGCACCTGGCGGCCGGCGAACGTGTCGCGGCCGGGGTACCAGGGCACGAAAGGCGAGCCCCAGGTTCCGGTGGCGTTGACGACGGTCGAGGCGCCGAGCTCGAGCTCGCCGTTCTCGGTCGTGAAGCGCACGAGCAGATCGCGGCCGAGGTCGCTCACGTGCGTCACGGCGGCGGGTCGCACGACCTGCAGGCCGTAGTGCTCTTCGTAGCGGCGGTAGTAGTCGGCGACGACCTCGCGAGCAGGAGCGTGATGGTCGGCGGTCGTGAAGCTCAGGCCGAGCTCGTCCATGCCCGGCAGGTCGTTGACACGGTGCGCTGAGCCGAGACGCAAGGCTTCCCACCGGAACTGCCAGGCGCCGCCCGTGCTCGGGCCGCGGTCGAGCAGCACGAATTCGTTGCCTGCCTCGAGGCCGAGGCGCTTCAAGTAGTAGGCCACCGAGAGGCCTGCTTGACCCGCTCCGATGACCACGCACGAGGTCGTCAGGTCGGGGAGCGTCACCTGCCTAAGGCTACCCCGTGCGCGGTGCGCCCTGACCGTGATGCAGAGCCGCCGAGGCGGGCCTGCGTGCTAAACTTCCGCACAGTTTTTCTACCGTCCTGACTCGGCATTCTGGGGTTCTCCCGGTCTCACCCGACAACACACTGTGAGGGGGTCACGCATGGGGCGCGGCCGACAAAAAGCGAAGCACACCAAGGTGGCGCGGGAGCTCAAGTACTACACCCCCGACACCAACCTCACGGCGCTCGAACGCGAGCTCGCTGCCGCTGCGCACGAGAACGAGTACGAAGACAAGTGGGCGCACCTCGTCGACGATGACGACGAGGCCGACGAAGACGACGACGCGAGCCCGGCGGCTCAGACCGCGTAAGTTCCCACGAGCTTCACGGCGCCGCCGTCGACGCCCTTCGCACCCTGCTCGAACCCGGCCAGGTCGTGCGCGGTCGTCGAGACGCGGCCGGCGACCCACGCGGGCACGCCACGACTCTCGAGCGCGCGGATGATCGAGCTCGCGCTGTCGTGGGCAACTACGGCGAGCATCCCGATACCGAGATTCCAGGTTCCCTCGGTCGATTCGAGGGAGTCGTCCGCGAGGTCGGCGAGCACGCGGAAGACGGCGGGCGGGCTCCACGAGCCGCGGTCGAGCTCGACCCAGCTGCCGACCGGCAGCACGCGCGCGAGGTTGGCGGCGATGCCGCCTCCCGTGACGTGGCTCAGCGCGTGCACGGCTCCGGGCAGTTCGGCGAGCACGTCGAGCAGCGGCGCGGTGTAGAGCGCGGTCGGGGTGAGCAGCGTCTGACCGACGACGCCGCTGAACTCGGGCAGCTCGTCGTGGTAGCCGATGCCCTTCGTGGAGAGAATGTGCCGCACGAGCGAGAATCCGTTGCTGTGCAGCCCGCTCGACGCCATCGCGATGACGACATCGCCGTGTTGCACGCGCTCGGGGCCCAGCAGGTCATCGGCTTCGACCACACCGACCGCGGCGCCCGCGACGTCGTAGTCGTCAGGGCCGAGCAGTCCGGGGTGCTCAGCAGTCTCGCCGCCGACGAGGGCCGTGCCCGTGGCCGCGCAGGCCTCGGCGATGCCCCGCACGATGTCGGCGATGCGCTGCGGGTGCACCTTGCCGCAGGCGATGTAGTCGGTCATGAACAGCGGCTTCGCGCCCACGACGACGATGTCGTCGACGACCATCGCGACGAGGTCTTGCCCGATGGTGTCGTGGATGTCGAGGGCCTGCGCAATCGCCACCTTCGTGCCGACGCCGTCGGTGCTCGAGGCGAGCAGTGGGCGGCGGTAGTCGCGCAGCGCAGAGGCGTCCCACAGGCCGGCGAACCCACCGACGCCGCCCAGCACCTCGGCGCCGTGCGTAGCCGCGACCGAGGTCTTCATGAGCTCGACCGCGCGGTCTCCGGCGGCCGTGTCGACCCCCGCCGCGGCATAAGAATTCGTCATTCGTTCATCCGTTCCGCGGTCTGTCAGACTGGCCTCACATCACCGTCAACCTTACGGTCTGGAGCTCCTTCCGCATGTGCGGCATCGTCGGCATCGTCTCGTCGAGTCCGGTCAACCAGCAGGTCTATGACGCCCTCGCCCTGCTGCAGCATCGGGGGCAAGACAGCACCGGCATCGCGACCGCCGAAGGTCGCGTGCTGCACATGGCCAAGGCCAAAGGCCAGGTGCGCGAGGCCTATCGCACGCGCGACATGCGCAGCCTGCTGGGCACCATGGGACTGGGGCACGTTCGGTATGCCACACGCGGTTCAGCATCCAGCGAAGAAGAGGCGCAGCCGTTCTATGTGAACGCGCCCTACGGCATCATCCTCGTGCACAACGGCAACCTCACGAACACGCGCGAGCTCACGCGCGAACTGTTCGACGTCGACCGCCGGCACCTCAACACCAACAGCGACACCGAGCTGCTCGTCAACGTGCTCGCGCACGAGCTGCAGGCGCAAGTGACGGGTGCCGACCTCGACCCCGACCAGGTCTTCGCGGCGATCAGCCGGCTGCACGAGCGCGTCGAGGGCTCGTACGCCGCGATCGCCCTCATCGCCGGGCACGGGCTGCTGGCGTTCCGCGACCCCTTCGGCATCCGCCCCCTCGTGCTCGGGCACCGCACGACAGGGCTCACGGGAGACGAGTGGGTGGTCGCGAGCGAGTCGCTCGTGCTCGAGGCCGGCGGCTATGAGATCGTGCGCGACCTCGCACCGGGCGAGGCGGTCTTCATCACGAGCTCGGGCGAGATGGTGTCGAAGCAGTGCGCCGCGAACCCGCGCTTGATTCCCTGCTCGTTCGAGTACGTCTACCTCGCGCGCCCCGACTCGATCATGAACGGCATCTCGGTCTACGAGGCCCGACTGCGCCTCGGCGAGCGCCTGGCAGACACCATCGCGCGCTACACCCCGCGAGGCGACATCGACGTCGTCATGCCGATTCCCGACTCGTCGCGCCCGGCCGCGATGCAGGTCGCCCAGAAGCTCGGCATCGAGTACCGCGAAGGCTTCTACAAGAACCGCTACATCGGCCGAACCTTCATCATGCCCGGGCAGGCCGAGCGCAAGAAGAGCGTCAAGCAGAAGCTCAACGCGATGTCGAGCG
>SXMG01000062.1 GCA_005778835.1 Actinomycetota bacterium | reverse complement strand
GTCGGCGTCATCGTGCGCGACATCATCTCGATGGGCGCGCGTCCCGTTGCGGTGATGGATGCTCTCCGCTTCGGTGCCATCGACCACCCCGACACGGCGCGCGTCGTTCCGGGCGTCGTCAGCGGCATCAGCCACTACGGCAACTGCCTGGGGCTGCCCAACATCGGCGGTGAGACCGTCTTCGACGCCGTGTATCAGGCCAACCCGCTCGTGAACGCTCTCGCCGTCGGCGCTCTGCGGCACGAAGATCTGCACCTCGCCAACGCGCGCGGGGTCGGCAATAAGGTCGTGCTGTTCGGCGCGCGCACGGGCGGCGACGGCATCGGCGGCGCGAGCATCCTCGCGAGCGACACCTTCAGCGAGGGCGGGCCGACCAAGCGCCCAGCCGTTCAGGTCGGCGACCCCTTCGCCGAGAAGGTGCTCATCGAGTGCTGCCTCGAGCTGTATCGCGGCGACCTGGTGGAGGGCATCCAAGACCTGGGCGCCGCCGGCATCTCGTGCGCGACCTCTGAACTCGCGAGCAACGGCGATGGCGGCATGATCGTCGACCTCGACGCCGTGCTGCTGCGCGACCCCACTCTCACCGCCGAAGAGATTCTGATGTCGGAGAGCCAAGAGCGCATGATGGCGATCGTGCACCCCGACAAGCTCGAGGCGTTCCTCGCCGTGACGGCGAAGTGGGATGTCGAGACGAGCGTGCTCGGCGAGGTCACCGACACCGGGCGCCTCATCATCGACTGGCAGGGCGAGCGCATCGTCGACGTCGACCCCAAGACGGTCGCGATCGACAGCCCCGTCTACCACCGCCCGTACGCGCGCCCCGCTTGGCAAGACGCCCTGCAGGCTGACACCACCGCCCGCCTCGCGCGACCGGCCGACGACGCGGCCCTGCGTGCGCAGTCGCTGCAGGTGCTCGGCGGCCCGAACCTCGCCGACACCGCCTGGATCACCGACCAGTACGACTACTACGTCATGGGCAACACGGCCCTCGCGACGCCCGACGACGCCGGCATGATCCGCATCGATGAAGAGAGCGGGCTCGGGGTCGCGCTCGCGACCGACGCGAACGGCCGCTACTGCCAGCTCGACCCCTACGCGGGCGCCCAACTCGCGCTCGCCGAGGCGTACCGCAACGTGGCCGCCTCGGGCGCCGTGCCTCGCGCGGTGAGCGACTGCCTCAACTTCGGCAGCCCCGAGAACCCCGACGTCATGTGGCAGTTCGAGCGGGCCGTGACAGGTCTCGCCGACGCGTGCCTTGAGCTGGGCATCCCGGTCACGGGCGGCAACGTCTCGTTCTACAACCAGACCGGCGACGTGCCCATCCACCCGACCCCGGTCGTCGCCGTCCTGGGCGTCATCGACCACGTCGACCGCCGACTGCCGTCGGGCTGGCAAGACGAGGGCGAGAACCTCTACCTGCTCGGCACCACGCGCGACGAGCTCGACGGCTCGGTCTGGGCCGACGTCATCCACGGTCACCTCGGCGGGCTGCCGCCGCAGGTCGACCTCGCCGCTGAGCGCAACCTCGCCGGCCTGCTCGCCGCCGCGGCCGAGGAGGCGCTGGTCACCTCTGCCCACGACCTGTCGGAGGGCGGCCTGCTCGCGACCCTCGCCGAGGGCGTGCTGCGCTTCGGTCTCGGCGCCCGGGTCTGGATCGACGAGCTCATGGAGCAGGAGGGCGTGGATGCTCTCGCCGCCCTGCTCTCAGAATCGCAGGCTCGTGCGCTCGTGTCGGTGGCCCGCGAAGACGACGTCAAGTTCCGCGGCCTCGCCGAGGGCCGTGGCGTGCCGGTGCTGCGGGTCGGCGTGACCGACAGCGAGGTCGACGGCCTCGAGGTGCAAGACCGCTTCACGCTCACCCTCGCCGAGCTGTCGCGCGCGCACCGCGACACCCTGCCCGCGCGCTTCGGCGCCAGGGTCGGCGGTTAAGGGCGCGCCAACCCTCCACGACTAGGCTCGCGGGGTGACGACGACCGGCAAGCCCTCCTCGACAGGCCTCACCCTCGCCGAGGTGCGCTCGCGCACCGAGCTCGGCCAGACCAACGTCATGCCGAGCGACACGGGCCGCTCGTTCTGGCGCATCATGCAGGCCAACCTGTTCACCCTCTTCAACCTCATCGTCGGCGGCAGTTTCGCGCTGCTGCTCGTGCTCGGCTACTGGCAAGACGCGCTCTTCGGCTTCTTCGTCATCGCCAATGTCGTCATCGGGGTGGCGCAAGAGTTCCGCGCCAAGCTCACCCTGAGCCGCCTCGCCGTGCTCAACGCACCCAGAGCCAGGGTTATGCGCGACGGCCAGGTCGCCGAGATCCGCGTCGGCGAGGTCGTGATGGACGACATCTTTGTGCTCTCCGCGGGCGACCAGGTCACCGCCGACGCGGTCGTGCTCGAGGCGCACGGTCTTGATGTCGACGAGTCTCTACTGACGGGTGAGGCAGACCCGGTCTCGTCTCCTGCAGGGCGCGAACTGATGTCGGGCTCGAGCGTGGTCGCCGGCAGCGGCCTGGCGCGCGTCGTGCGGGTGGGTGCCGACTCGTACGCGGCGAAGATCACGGCCGAGGCAAAGCAGTTCTCGCTCGTGCGCAGCGAGCTGCGCAGTGGCATCGCCAAGATCATCAAGTGGATCACCATCCTGCTGCTGCCGGTGGGGGCCATCGTCGTCAATGGCCAGATGCAGGCGGTCGGCGGCTGGGCCGTCGCGATCGACACCGGCCTCTGGCGTGAGGCGACCGTGGCCTCGGCCGCGAGCCTCATCGCGATGATTCCGCAGGGGCTCGTCTTCATGACGAGCGTCGCGCTCGCCGTCGGCGCGGTGAAGCTCGCGCGCCACGAGGTGCTCGTGCAAGAGCTCGCCGCCGTCGAGGGCCTCGCCCGCGTCGACATGCTCTGTCTCGACAAGACCGGCACGCTCACCGAGGGCCGCATGGTGCTCGACGGCGTCGAGCCGCTCGGCAGCCCCGATCTCGACTCCGCGTCCGAGGCCGTGCTCGCCTGGATGGGAGCCGACCGCAACGCCAATGCGACCTCAGTCGCCCTCGTCGCCCGCTTCACCTCGCCGCCCACCCAGAGCCCGGTGCGCGCGATCGAGTTCTCGAGCCGCCGCAAGTGGAGCGCCGTCTCGTTCGCCGGGGGCCCGGCCCGCGGCACCTGGGTGCTCGGCGCACCCGACATCGTGTTGGCCGACGTGCCCGATGCGACGCATGCTCTCGCGCGCTTCGCCGAGCGCGCGACCGCGGGCGAGCGCACGGTCGTGCTTGCGCGCAGCGAGGTCGTGCTCGATCCGCCGGTCGAGCTCGCCGACGGTGAGCGGGCACCCGAGCCCGAGCTGCCCGCGGGCCTGCGCGCCGTCGCGCTCGTGTCGTTCCGCGAGAAGGTGCGCGACGACGCCCACGAGACGCTCGGCTACTTCCGCGAGCAGGAGGTCGAGCTGTGCGTCATCTCAGGTGACGACCCGCGCACCGTCGCCGCGGTCGCACGCGAGGCGGGCATCCACCACGACGGTCCGGGCTTCGACGCCCGCACCCTGCCCGACGACGAGTCAGAGCTCGACGCGATCATGCGCGAGCACCGCGTGTTCGGGCGCGTGACGCCCGAGCAGAAGAAGGCCATGGTGCTCTCGCTGCAGCGCCTCGGCCACACGGTCGCCCTGACGGGCGACGGCGTCAACGACGCGCTCGCGCTCAAGCACGCCGACATGGGCATCGCGATGGGGTCGGGTGCCGCGGCGACGCGCGCGGTCGCGCGCCTCGTGCTGCTCGACGGCCAGTTCAGCCGCCTGCCGCGCATCGTCGCCGAGGGCCGGCAGGTCATCGCGAACGTCGAGCGTCTCGCCAAGCTGTTCCTCTCGAAGACGACCTACGCGATTCTCTTCGCGGTCGTGTTCGGCGCGCTGCTGTGGCCGTTCCCTTTCCTGCCCCGCCAGCTGTCGATCGTCGACGGCCTCACGATCGGGCTGCCCGCGCTCGTGCTCGCGCTGCTGCCGAACATCCAGCGCTACCGCCCGGGCTTCCTGCGGCGCGCGGCGCGGTTCTGCATCCCCTCCGGACTCATCGTCGGCGGCACGCTCATCTCGGTCGTGGCCTACGCCTATCTCGGCGGTGCCGACGCCGCGGTCGTGCAGACCACGGCGGTCATCACGCTGACGCTCACGGCGCTCTGGGTGCTCGTGATTCTCTCGCGGCCCTTCACGCTCGTGACCAGCCTCGTCGTGGTCGCGGCCTATCTGGGGCTGCCGGTGCTGCTGTTCATCCCCGTCGTGACCGACTTCTTGCAGCTGGGCGCCCCGCCGCTCGAGCTCGTGCTCGTCGCCGTCGGCGCGAGCATCATCAGCTCGCTCGTGCTCGAGGTCACGCACCGCGTGCTGCACCACCAGTGACAGAACGCGGGGCCCCGTACCACCCACGGGGCCCCGCGACGCTACTCCGGGAAGTTCGGGTCCAGGCATGCCTTCCCCTCCCGGATGCCTAGTGAGAAGTCGCCTTCTCCGCACCGACTCCGGTGAGCGACCGCACTTCCATCTCGATCTGCTTGTCGATGTCTTCACGACGCCGATCGGTGATGGTGCCGAGCCACCCGAGCAGGAAGGCGAGCGGAATCGACACCAGCCCGGGGTTCGTGAGCGGGAAGATCGCGAAATCGACTGCGGGAATCATCGAGCTCTCTGAGCCGGAGACTACGGGCGAGACGACGATCAGGATGATCGCACTCGACAGCCCGCCGTACATGCTCCACAGCGCGCCCCGGGTGGTGAACCGCTTCCAGAACAGCGAATAGATGATCGTCGGCAGGTTGGCCGATGCCGCGACCGCGAAAGCGAGTGCCACGAGGAAGGCCACGTTCTGACCATTGGCCCCGATGCCGCCGATGATCGCGACGAGACCGATGACGACGACCGTGATGCGCGCCACCTTGACCTCTTGCTCCGAGGTCGCCTTGCCCTTCTTGATCACCGAGCCGTAGACGTCGTGCGCGAACGATGCGGCGGCCGTGATCGTGAGGCCGGCGACGACTGCGAGGATCGTGGCGAAGGCCACCGCGGCGATGATGCCCAGCAGCACGGGGCCGCCGAGCTCGAACGCCAGCAGCGGGGCGGCCGAGTTGACGCCACCCGGGGCGGCCAGGATGCGCTCGGGGCCGATGAGGGCCGCCGCGCCGTAGCCGAGCACGAGGGTGAAGACGTAGAAGATGCCGATGAGCCAGATGGCCCAGACGACACTCTTGCGGGCTTCTTTCGCCGTGGGCACCGTGTAGAAGCGCATGAGCACGTGCGGCAGTGCCGCGGTGCCGAGCACGAGCGCGAGGCCGAGCGAGAGGAAGTCGAGGCGCGTGATGTCGGTGAGCCCGTACCGGAGTCCGGGTTCGAGAATCGCGGGGTTCCCCGTCGTCGCGACCGCAGCATCCAGCAATTGGCTGAAATCGAAGTTGTGCAGGGCGAGCACCCAGACCGTCATGATCGCCGCCCCCGCGATGAGCATCACGGCCTTGATGATCTGCACCCAGGTGGTTCCCTTCATGCCTCCGACCAGCACGTAGAGAATCATGAGCGCACCGACCACCGCGATGACGACGGACTGCCCGACGCGCTCTTCGATGCCGAGCAGCAGTGAGACGAGCCCACCCGCACCGGCCATCTGGGCCAGCAGGTAGAAGAAGCTCACGACGAGCGTCGAAGTCGCCGCAGCGATGCGCACGGGGCGCTGCCGCAGGCGGAACGCCAGCACGTCGCCCATGGTGTACTTGCCGGTGTTCCGCAGCAGCTCCGCAACGAGCAGAAGCGCGACGACCCACGCAACGAGGAAGCCGATCGAGTAGAGAAACCCGTCGTAGCCGGTGATCGCGATGGCCCCGACGATGCCGAGGAACGATGCGGCAGAGAGATAGTCGCCGGCAATCGCCGAACCGTTCTGCCCGCCCGTGAACGACCGGCCAGCCGCGTAGTAGTCGCTCGCCGTCTTGTTGTTGCGGCTCGCGCGAAACACGATGACCATCGTGATCGCGACGAAGACGCCGAAGATGGCGATGTTGAGAATCGGGTCACCGGGCGAGGCGCTCATGCGCGGGCTCCTTTCGGGGCGATGTGCAGCACAGGCTCGAGCTCAGCCCGAATCTCGGCCGCCACGGGGTCGAGGTGCTTGTTCGCGTACCAGACGTAGAGCGTCGTCACGGCGAAGGTGGTGACGACCTGCGCCAACCCGAGCACGATGCCGAGGTTGACGCTGCCCCACACCGGAATCGCGAAGAACTCGGGGGCGTATCCGGCGGCCAAGACATAGGCGAAGTACCAGAGCAGGCACAGCGCCGTGACGGGCAGCACGAAGAGGCGATGGCGGCGGCGCAGCGCACCGAAGCGCGGCGTCGCCTGCACCGCGCGAAAGGCGGCGGCATCGACGACCGGCTCCGTGTCGGCAGGGTCGAGGAAAAGCTCGGGTTCGCGGGGCGTACTGCCCATGGCGTCTCGCAATCAGCCACGACGGCGACCTCGTCGTCACCGTCTCAGGGTGCCCACTCTCTGCCCTCGCGGTCGGCGAGCACAGTCGTGCGGCGCGACCGCGCGACGAGCGGTAGCAACTCTGCGCCGAACGGGGCACCGCCACCGCTCGTCGTCGCCTAGTGTCGTGCAGTATGACCGGGTCAGCGCTGCTCGCCTTTCTCGCGGGCATGGCGCTGGGTGCCCTGGGCGTCGTGCTCATCGTGATCGCCTGGCGCGTTGTGCGCGGGGGTCGCGGTCTGACCACCCCCGCCGAACGCGCCACCCTCGAGACACTGCACCACGCCTCCCGTGCAGCCGCCCACTTGCGGGGCGGGTTGTCTGCCGGCGAGCCGGTGCGGGCGGCGAAGTCGCTGCGAGCACTGCTCGACTGCGACGCCCTCGCGATCGCCGATGATCATGGCATCGTGGCCATCGATGGCCCGGCGGCACTCACGGTCGACGCTGAGCGACTGGCCCGGTCTGCCCGCGAGCAGGGCGTCACCCAGGCATGGCCGCACAGCTCAGGCGTTGCGCGCGACGAGAAGGGAGCATCCGACTCGACGCAGACGATGGATGCCGTCGCCGCACCGATTCGCATCGGAGGCCGCGCGAGCACCGGCGTGCTCGTCGGCGCACTCGTCGCGTTCACGTCGCCGCCGGCCCGCGCGAGCCTCGTACGGGCGGTCGAGGAGGCCGCCGACTGGGTCGCGGCGCAACTCGAGCTCGCTGAGCTCGACGCGAGCAGGGCGGCCCTCGCCGAGGCCGAGGTGAGGGCGCTGCGCGCGCAGATCAGCCCGCACTTCATCTACAACGCACTGACAGCGATCGCGGCGACCATCACCACCGATCCGCCGCGGGCTCGCGACCTCGTGCTCGAGTTCGCCGACTTCACGCGCTACTCGTTTCGGCGAACGGGCGAGTTCACGACCCTGGCCGACGAACTGCAATCGATCGACAGCTATCTGCAGCTCGAGCGCGCGCGCTTCGGCGACCGCCTGGAGGTGACCCTGCAGATCGCTCCTGAGGTACTGCCGACGGTGATTCCGTTCTTGAGCCTGCAGCCCCTCGTCGAGAACGCCGTGCGACACGGGCTCGAGCCGAAAGAGGGAGGCGGGACCATCACGATCACCGCCACCGAAGCGGGCGCGTTCACCGAAGTGCGCATCGACGACGACGGAGTCGGCACCGACCCCGAGGCGCTGCGGGCGGCGCTCGCAGGTCGGCCGACGGTCGAGCACCTGGGGCTGCGCAATGTGGATGCCCGCTTGCGCCAGCGCTACGGCGACGACTGCGGCCTCATCGTCGAGACGCAGCGCGGCGCGGGAACTCTCGTGATCATGCGAGTGCCTCGCTCGCAACCCCAGCACGATGCGGCCGGAGTCAGCTCATGAGGGCACCCGCATGACCGGCTCTGCAGGTCTTCGGCTGCTCGTCGCCGACGACGAGCAGCTGGCCCTCGATGAACTCGTCGGTCTTCTGCGCGCCGACGCTCGTGTCTCGTCGATCATCACGGCAGCCTCGGGGTCAGAAGCCCTGCGGCTCCTGAGCACCGAGCCCGTCGATGCGGCCCTGCTCGACATTCACATGCCCGGTCTGTCGGGGCTCGAGTTGGCGCAGGCACTGCTGCGCTTCGAACGCCGCCCACCCGTGGTGTTCGTCACCGCCGACCACGAGCGGGCGGTCGACGCTTTCGAGCTCGAAGCTGTCGACTACCTGCTCAAGCCCGTGCGGGTCGAACGACTCGCACGCGCGATCGGTCGACTGGTCGACGTTGTCGCCGGGCAGGGCGGCAGCGACGACGCTGATGCCGCGCCGGCGAGCACCGCCCCCGCGACGATCGCCGTCACGCTGGGCTCGACCACTCGACTCGTGCGGCGCGACGCCATTCTCTATGTGCTGGCGCAAGGTGACTACGCGCGGTTGCACACGGCCGATGCGAGCTTTCTCGTGCGCGTACCGCTCAGTGATCTCGAGAGCCAATGGCACGACGCCGGCTTCGTGCGGGTGCACCGCTCTTACCTCGTGGCACTCGATCACGTCACCCGCGTGCAGCTCAGCGCGAGCTCACCCACCGTGACGGTGGGCGAGACGACCGTGCCGGTCAGCCGGCGACTGCTGCCGGGTCTGCGTGACCAGCTCGAACGGCGCCGGGTGCGGCCGCGATCATGATCGAACCTCCCCCGGCGGACGACCCGGGCACGACTGCGCCGTCGCGACCCGAGCGGGTTCGGGTCACCGCTCCGCTCAGCGGAGAACCTCTTCGCGCGGTCTCCCGCGTGAGCCAGGCGGCCGACGCCGAGAGCGTCATCGTCAACGGACTCATCCGAAGTCAGCTGCGCCTCGCGGTGATCTGCGCGATCGGCTTCTCGGCAGCACTCGTGGCCATCGCCCTCGTCGCCGCTCTTCCGGCCCTCGACGACCTCCTCGTCGCGGGTGTGCCGGTCTCGTGGTTGGTGCTCGCCTTCGGCGCCTACCCCCCTCTCGTCGCGATCGCCGCGATCGCCGTGCTGGCCGCCCGCCGCACTGAGGTGCAATTCCGGGTGCTGTCACAACGAACCGACCTCGACGGCCCCCGCGCATGATCGACGAACTCGACCCGCTCATCGGCTATCTGGCGATCGCCGCGGTCACCGTGGTGACCGCACTCATCGGCTTTCTGGCAGTACGGCTCTCTCGCACGACGAGCGACTTCTATGTGGCTTCTCGAACGGTGCGGCCCTGGTGGAATGCCTCGGCGATCGGTGGAGAGTACCTGTCGGCCGCGAGTGTTCTCGGTGTCGCGGGGCTCATCCTGCTACAGGGGGCAGAAGGCCTGTGGTTCCCGATCGGCTATGCGGCGGGGTACCTCATGCTGCTTCTGTTCGTGGCCGCGCCGCTGCGCCGGTCGGGTGCCTACACGGTGCCCGACTTCACCGCCGTACGACTGCAGTCGCGCACGGTTCGGCGCCTCACGAGCGTGCTCGTCATCGTCATCGGGTGGTTCTACATCGTTCCCCAGCTGCAGGGAGCATCGCTGACGGTCGAGATCGCGACGGGCCTGCCGCCGTGGGCCGGAGCCGTCGCGGTAGCAGTGATCGTCGGGGTGATCGTCGCCGCTGGTGGAATGCGCTCGATCACCTATGTGCAGGCCTTCCAGTTCTGGCTCAAGCTCACGGCCGTGGCGATACCGGCCATCGCCATGCTGCTCGTGGTGAGCGGGCGCGATCTCGACTCGGCGGCCGCGGAGGCTTTCCCGGCAGCGCTCGGCCCCGTGACCGTGGACCCGCTCGCCACGACATCTCTCATGGTGGCCCTGCTCTTGGGCACGCTCGGCCTGCCGCACGTGCTCGTGAGGTTCACGACCAACCCCGATGGCGATGCTGCCCGACGCACGACCCTCATCGTCGTGGTGCTGCTCGCCGTGTTCTACCTGTTTCCGGTGACGATCGGCATGCTTGGCCGCGTGCACGCGAGCGATCTCGCCGAACCCGGCCTCGCCGACGGGCTGACCCTCGTGCTGCCCGGGCGGCTGGTCGGGGGCCTGCTCGGCGACGTGCTGACCGCGCTCGTGATCGCGGGGGCATTCGGCGCGTTTCTCTCGACGTCGTCGGGGCTCGTCGTCTCGCTCGCGGGGGTCATCAGCCAAGAGCTCGCCGGTGGCACCGTGCGCGGTTTCCGGATCGCGGCCCTCGGCTCGACGCTGGTGCCGCTCGTGGTGGTGCTGCTGATCGAGCCGCTCGGACTCGCCGGCAGCGTCGGGCTGGTGTTCGCGTTCACGGCCTCGACCCTGAGCCCCGTGCTCGTGCTCGGCATCTGGTGGCGCGGGCTTACCGCCCGCGGCGCGATCTGGGGCATGACCACGGGCGCCCTCACCTGCGCGGCGGCAGTGGCGATCGGGCTGGCGATGCGACCCGAGGCTGGCGCGTCACTCGACGAGTGGAGCGCTGCCCTGACCCAACCCGCTCTCTACACCGTGCCGCTGGCGGTTCTCGTGACCGTGGCCGTCTCCCGCTGGGGCGGCGGCCGCCGTCCGAGCGGGATCGACCGCATGCTCGCGCGCCTTCACGTGCCGGAGGCTCGACTCGACGACGACATCGATGGTCGACGCTCAGTCGGGTAGCGTGCGCCGGCGGTCGCGGCCGAAGAGCCGCACTCGCCGCTGAGCGAGCAGCACGCCGAGGATGACGAGCGCGGCCCCGACCGGCTCGTTCCAGACAAGGGTCTCGCCGAGAATGAGCACGCCGAGCAGCACGCCCACGGGCGGCGATATGTAGGTGACCGTCGCGGCCCGCGTCGGTCCCCAGGCGCGGATCACGTTCTGGTTCCACGCGTAGGCGAGCCCGGTGCCGAGGGCTCCGAGCAGCACGATCGCGATGACCACAGTCGGCGTGAGCTGCACCGGGCCGGCGCCGATGAGGGGCGTCAGCAGCAGCATCCACACCGCGGCGAGGCCGATCATGACGAACGAGATCATGATCGCGCTCAGGCCGGTGTCGCCGAGGAATCGGCGCATGTACGAGAGGCTGAAGCCGTAGCAGGCGGTCGCGCCGAGCAGCGCGAGGTAGGGCACGATGCCGCCAGCGCCGGGCTCGAAGCCCTGCCAGGGCCCGATGATGACCACGACGCCGACGAGGCCGACCGCGATGCCGAGCCGCTGCTCGCGCGTGAGCGACTCGATGCGGAAGGCGAGCCCCGCGATGAGCGCCGTCATGATCGGCGTCGTCGCGTTGAAGATGCTCGCGACCCCCGAGGCGACGAACTGCTGCGCCCACGAGAAGAGCAGGTACGGGATGACCGCGAAGGTCACCGACAGCAGCGTCAGGTGAGCCCAGACGGCCTTCGATCGCGGCAAGCGGTCGCGCGTGACGAGCGCGATGAGCCCGAGCGTGATCGCGCCGAAGAGCGTGCGACCAGTCGCGACCTGCGCGGGTGACAGGCCCTCGAGCGCCAGGGCGATGAAGAGAAAACTCGCGCCCCACACGACCCCGGCGAGGGTGAACTGGGTGGCGACCCACGCGTCAGACGAACGTTTCACTCGCTATCGGCTGTCGAGATGGTGCCCGTCGTGGCGATCTGCTCGTGGTGGTGAATGACTTCGGCGACCACGAAGTTGAACCACTTCTCGGCGAACGCGGGGTCGAGGTGGGCCTCTTCGGCGAGCGCCCGCAAGCGCGCGATCTGCGTCTTCTCGCGCTCGGGGTCGCTCGGCGGCAGGTGCGTCGCAGCCTTCAGCCGCCCGACGGCCTGCGTGCACTTGAACCGCTCGGCCAGCAGATGGATCAGCGCCGCATCGATGTTGTCGATGCTGCGGCGCAGTGAGGCGAGCTCGTCGTGACCCGAGGCATCGGCGGCGGCATTCATGTTCCGAGCGTAACGCGGCGGGCCCCTCGGCGGGCGCGGCACTATACCCCGACTCTCCCGCAGAGGGGAGGGGGTTGCCACGGTTCTGCTGGTGCTCTTGGCTCGAACACGAGGCGGAGCATCCTTTTCGTTTCTGAAGGAGGCCCCCGTGTATCGATCCCTGCCCACCGAGCGAGTGTCTGTCGTCATTCCCGTGCGCGACGACTACGACTACCTCGAGCGCTGCCTCGACGCGCTCGCCCGGCAGACCTATGCGCCCTACGAGATCATCGTGGTCGACAACGACAGCAACGACCGCAGTGCGGCACTCGCCGCGAGCCGGGGCGCTCTCGTCGTGCGCGAAGACGAGGTCGGCATACCCGCGGCGAGTGCGACGGGCTACGACGCCTCGTCGGGCGACATCATCGCTCGGCTCGACGCCGACAGCGTTCCGGGAGTCACGTGGGTCGCCTCGGTGTGCGAATCGTTCGCGCTCAACCCCCACGCGGCCGCCGTGACGGGCAGCGGCATGCTCATGGACGATGACGGCAGGCCGCACCGTCGTCGATCGAGGCTGTACATGCGGGCCTACTTCCGGCTCGTGGGGCTCGCGCTCGGGCATCCGCCGCTGTGGGGCTCAGCACTCGCCATGCGTCGCGCGGCATGGCTGGAGGTGCGCTCTGAGATCTGCCGGCACAACCCGCGCGTGCACGACGACATGGATCTCAGCGTCCACCTCGGCCCCGACCGCGAGATCGTGCTCGACCGCACCCTCACGGTTCCCGCGTCGTCGCGCATGCTCGCCCTCGACCGGGCCGCGGTCGTGCGTTTTCTGCGCGGCGTCTACACGATCATGCGGCACTGGCCGCGCGAGTTCCCGCTCGCGCGCATGATCCGTCGGGCGCGCTCTCAGCGCGAGCTCGTGGTGCTGCAGCCCGCCTGATCAGGCGCCCGCGAGCTCTTCTGCGCTCACCCCGGCGGCTCTAGAGTGTCGCCATGTCGACTGTCGACGGCGTCACGACCACCTGGCGCGATCACCCCGCGACCCGCGTGCTGGGTTCGGCCTTCAGCTGGTTCTCACTGGCACTCGCGCTCACTCTGCTCTTCCAGGCCGTGAGCGAACTCGCCGCGATCGGCGGCTTCTGCGCCCGAGGCGGGCCCTACGTGATCGCCGTCGAGTGCACCGACGCCATCGTCGTCTTCGCGCCGGGCAGCATTCTCGGCGGGCTCGTGTGCCTCTTCGTCGGCACGATGCTCGCGAAGCGCTTCGGCGCCTCGGCGGTTGCCTTCGCGTGGCCCGCGCTGTTCACGAGCCTCGCGGTGACCTTCGTGCAGACCTTCATCACCAGCGGCGATTGGACTCTGCTCATCACCGGGGTGGTGTTCTTCGCCATGGGCCTCATACCCCTCGTGCTACTGCTGCAGGTGGCCGCGGTGCGCGTGCTCGTCGGGGGCGTCGACGTGCGCGGCGAACCGCTGTCTCCCGCGACTCCGGGTGCGCGCCGGCCGGGCGCGGCCGAATGGATGCTCAGCCTCGGCATCGCCGTCACCAGCGTCGCCGCGGGCCTCTGGCTCGCCGTCGTCTGGTTCACCGCCGTCGCGACAGCGGCCTCGAACTAGCCGACGCTCAGGCGCCGTTCGAGCTCGCCCCGCACGTCGGGCCACTCGTCGACCGTGATCGCGTAGACGGCGGCGTCGCGCCACGAGCCGTCGGCGCGCTGCGCATCGCGTCGCGCGATGCCCTCGAACTGGGCCCCGAGCTTCTCGATGCCCGCCCGCGACCGGGCGTTGAGCACGTCGGCCTGCAGCTTCACGCGGCCGTACCCGTGGTCGAACAGGTGGCCGAGCAGCATGAGCTTGCACGCCGGGTTCACGAAAGAGCCCCACACCTCGGGTGCGTACGCGGTGTAGCCGATGTGCGCCGACTCGGCTGCGGGGGTGAGGTCGAGAATCGTCGAGGTGCCGATGATCGTGCGGTCAGCATCCCGAACCACGTGCACATGGGCGCGCCCTATCGGCAGGTACGTCGGCAGCCACGCGGCGAAGTCGTCGCCGGCGCGTGCGCCGGCCGGCCCGCCGCCCCAGCCGCCCGCGAAGACCTCGGGGCGCCCGAGCGCTGCCGTGAGACCCGGTAGGTGCGCGGGCTCATAGGGCTCGAGCCGCACGCCGTGACCCTCGAGCGCGACGTACGGCAGGTCGAGCGCGACCATGCTGCGGGCCCCGATCAGCCGAGCAGGTCGTGCCGCACGACGATCGCGTCGCGGGCCGGGCCGACGCCGATGGCAGAGATGCGGGCACCGCTCATCGCCTCGATCGCGAGCACGTAGTCTTGCGCGTTCTTCGGCAGGTCGTCGAAGCTGCGGGCTCCGGTGATGTCTTCCTCCCAGCCGGGGAAGTTCTCGTAGATCGGCACCGCGTGGTGGAAGTCGCTCTGCGAGACGGGCACTTCGTCGACGCGCTGGCCGTCGACCTCGTAGGCGACGCAGACGGGGATGCTCGCCAGGCCCGTGAGCACGTCGAGCTTCGTCATCACGAAGTCGGTGACGCCGTTGACGCGCGCGGTGTAGCGAGCGATCGGGGCGTCGTACCAGCCGCAGCGACGCGGGCGGCCCGTGGTCGTGCCGAATTCGAAGCCGGTCTTGCGCAAGAACTCGCCCGACTCGTCGAAGAGCTCGGTCGGGAAGGGACCGGCGCCGACGCGCGTCGTGTAGGCCTGGACGATGCCGATGACGCGGTCGATGCGGTTGGGGCCGATGCCCGAGCCGGTGGCGGCGCCGCCGCTCGTTGAGCTCGACGAGGTGACGAAGGGGTAGGTGCCGTG
>SXMG01000061.1 GCA_005778835.1 Actinomycetota bacterium | reverse complement strand
GTTCGAGGCGGACCCCGAGACGAAGGCGATCGTCATGTTCGGCGAGATCGGCGGCGACGCCGAAGAGCGCGCGGCCGACTTCATCAAGGCCAACGTCACGAAGCCCGTCGTGGGCTACGTCGCGGGCTTCACGGCCCCCGAAGGCAAGACGATGGGCCATGACGGCGCCATCGTCAGCGGCTCGGCGGGCACCGCCCAGGCCAAGAAGGAAGCCCTCGAGGCCGCCGGAGTCAAGGTCGGCAAGACGCCGAGCGAGACGGCTTCGCTCATGCGCGAGGTCATCGCGGCGCTGTAGACGTCACCCAGTACGACGGCCCTGCCGCTCCCCTGGATGGGGCGGCAGGGCCGTCGGTGTATGCAGGGCGCGACGAGCGTCGATCGCGCCCCGCACGCTCTACGCCCGCCCTCTCCAGGCGCGCAGGTGCTCGTCGCGCTCGTACTCGCGCAGCGTTCGTCGAGCGGGGGAGCGGCGATACCCGTCGCGCAGAACGGTGGTCACCGTGCCTGCGATGGCGAGCGCCGCGAGGGCGGTGAGAATGATGACGAACGACATGGCAGGAAATCTATGAGCAACGATCCTGCGCCACGAGTGGCAGAAATGACATAGTTCAACTAATTCGTGCCAGAATGATCGGCGAGGAGGTCGTGAGATGCTGCGGACCGTTGTTGCACTGGCCATCCCGGGCCTCGCCCCCTTCGAGTTCGGGGTTCTGTGCGAGGTATTCGGCATCGACCGCACCGCGATGGGCGGGCCCGAGTTCGACTTTCGCATCGCCACCGCCGAGCCGGGCCCTGTGCGCACGAGTCTGGGTTTCGACATCGTCGTCGAGCAGGATCTCTCGGTCGCGGCGGAGGCCGACCTCATCGCCGTGTCTGCGCGCAGCATCGGGCCTGTCGACGAGCGGTATCTCGAGGTGATCCGCGCGGCTGAGGCGCGGGGAGCGTGGGTGCTGAGCGTGTGCAGTGGCTCGTTCGTTCTGGGCGAGTCGGGCATCCTCGACGGACGCCGTAGCGCTACGCACTGGATGTACGCCGACGAGATGCAGCGCGCCTACCCCAGCACCATCGTCGATGCCGAGGTGCTCTTCGTCGAGGATCGCGGGGTGATCACAGGAGCGGGCACGGCCGCCGGCATCGATGCCTGCCTTCACCTCGTGCGTCGCGAGCTGGGCGCCGCAGCCGCCACTGTCATCGCGCGCCGCATGGTCGTGCCGCCGCAGCGCGACGGCGGTCAGAGCCAGTACATTGCCCCGCCACCGCTCGAGGCAGACGACTCTCCTTTCAGCCGACTCACCGAGTGGATGCTCGACCACCTCGATCAGGAGCTCACGGTCGACGAGCTCGCGCACCAGGCCCACATGTCGAGCAGAACCTTTTCGCGTCGCTTTCGAGCAGAACAGGGCGTGAGCCCTGCCGCCTGGCTGAATCGCCAACGGACTCTGCGCGCGCAGCAACTGCTCGAGCAGACTCAGGAGTCGGTCGACGAGATCGCGCGGCTGTGCGGGTTCGGCACTGCTGCCGTGCTGCGTCACCACTTTCTGCGCACTCTGCACACGACGCCTCGCGACTATCGCCGTACCTTCGGAGCGCACGCGGTCGGCGCGGGTGAGCGCTCTCACGCTTCGTAGTGCCGGCTACTCCCGACGCTCGTGCCGCACCGGCAGCACGTCGGGTGGCGGGGCGTCACCGGCGGACGGGAACTCGCAGGTGAAGCGGCCCTCGTAGCCGAAGAGGAACCCGAACACCCGATTGCGCACTTCGAGCCGGATGACGAACTCGCCCGACTCGTTGTCGAACGACTCGTGCAGGTCGGCACGGCCCGAGAAGAGCATGGGAAAGCGGAACGCGATCGGCCCGGCGTAGAAGCGCTGAGCATCCGACCGCAATCGCAAGGAGCCGTCGGGCTCGGCGGTGAGCTCGAGGTCGACCGCGAGATGCTGATGCGTGCCGAGGTAGTCGACGATGCGGCCGTCGGCACCGAGAATCATCGTGGCGTCGAAGCGGCCCGGTCGGCCAGGCCGTCGCGGGTAGGCGAAGGTGCGCACGAACGTGACCGTCTCGCGCCCGAACGGGTCGAGATACGGGTAGTTCTCGACGGTGAACGGCACCTGATCGCCCGGGTAGGGGGCGAGGATGTTGCGGATGCGCCCGATGTGCATGAACGGGATCGTCCACCACGGTCCGCGGCGGATGCGCGTCATGATTCCGCGCCCCACGCACGCGTAGCCGCCGGCGAGGCTCACGCCGAAGCGGCGCTGCAGAATCGGATGCAAGCGGTCGAAGTCGTCGCCCATGGCGGTGGCGAACATGCTGCGAGCGGTGCCGGTCGAGGTCACGGTGCTCCCAGCGTCGCGAGCGAGCCGGGGGCGTCGGCCATCGCCGTCGGCCTCCCGATGCTCCAGAGGCAGTCGGATGCTCGCGGTCGGCTACGAGAACCCGGCAGGGCCATGCGCCACAGCGGCCAGGCCTCGGGCGGCTCATCGTTCTCGGCCCACCGGCGCAGGCGGGCGAAGCTCGCGGCGGTCATCCACGCCACGAGCGGGCGCACGACGATCCGGTCGAGCAGCGCGCCCCACCCGGGCTCGTAGTCGTAGCCGGTGATGAAGCGCACTCCGCCGTCGACGGGCTCGTAGCGCCAGTAGCCGCGCCCGTCGCGCAGGGGCGAGAGCCGGTCGGCCGTGGTGAACCGCAGGGCCGAGGTGCGTGCGCCGTCGGCACCCTCGCGCGACCCGAGTGAGATGCCCGTGCCGCGAATCGTGCGCACCAGCATGCGGCGCTCATAGGTGAACCGCCAGAGCCCGTCGTCGCCCTGCTCGGTGGGCACGATGCGACTGAAGCGGGCATCCCACCGCGCATGCAGCTCGGGGTCTTGCGTGCGCTGCCACACCGTCTCGAGGTCGGCTGCGATGACTGTCTCGACCCGAATGGAACGATTGCTCACGGGGTCAGTGTGACACGTGCGTCACGTGACATGAGCGACACACAGCCCGCAGACGGCACCTCGTGGAGCACGACCTCATCGACGACCCGCGAGCCGCCCAGCGCCCCCGCCTTAGACTGGCGCTGCGATGAAGAAGCTCATCTCCAGCCCCGAGAGCGTGGTCGTCGACGCCCTGCGCGGCATGGCGGCAGCGCATCCCGAGCTGAGCGTCGATCTCGAGCGGCGCATCGTCTACCGCGCTCGGCCGAAAGAGCACGGCACGGTCGCGCTCGTGAGCGGCGGCGGGTCGGGTCACGAGCCGCTGCACGCGGGCTTCGTGGGGTTCGGGATGCTCGACGCGGCCTGCGCCGGTGCCGTGTTCACCTCTCCCACTCCTGATCAGGTGCTCGACGCCACCCGCGCGGTCGACCGCGGCGCGGGCGTGCTGCACATCGTGAAGAACTACACGGGCGACGTGCTGAGCTTCGAACTCGCTGCCGAACTCGCCGCCGAGGCTCGCATCGACGTGCGCACCGTCGTCGTCGCCGATGACGTCGCCGTGACCGACTCGCTCTACACCGCGGGTCGCCGAGGCACCGGCACGACCGTGCTGCTCGAGCGCATTGTCGGCGCCGCTGCTGAGCAGGGCTTCGACCTCGACGAGGTGCACGCTCTCGCCGAGCGCGTCGCGGCCGCGGGGCGGTCGATGGGCATCGCGCTGAGCGGCGCGACCGTGCCGGCCGCGGGGCGCCCGACCTTCACGCTCGGCGACGACGAGATCGAGTGGGGCGTCGGCAGTCACGGCGAGCCGGGGCGCGAGCGGCAGCCCATGGCTGCGGCGCCCGAGCTCGCCGCTCGACTGGTGCAACCGCTCATCGACGACGGCCTCGGTACGGGCGACGCGATTGTCATGCTGAGCGGACTCGGCGCGACGCCGCTCATCGAGCTCTACGGCATGCTCGCCGCCGTCACCCCCCTGCTCGAGCAGCACGGCGTGCGGCCGGTGCGGGTGCTCGTCGGCGACTACATCACATCGCTCGACATGGCGGGCTGCCTGCTCACCGTGCTGCCGGTCGACGACGAGCTGCTGTCGTACTGGGATTCACCGGTCGACACTCCCGCGCTGCGGTGGGGCCGCTCATGACCCTCGCCGTCGCCGCCACCAACGACTGGCTGCGCCGCTTCGCCCAGTCGGTCGTCGACAACGAGCAGCTGCTCACCGACCTCGATGCCGCCATCGGCGACGCCGACCACGGCAGCAACCTGCGGCGAGGCACGCTCGCGGTCGTCGAGCAGCTCGAGACCGAGCCGGCGTCGACGATCGGCGGCGCTCTGCGCGCGGCCGGCATGACCCTCATCAGCACAGTCGGCGGCGCGAGCGGAGTGCTGTACGGCACTTTCCTGCTGCGCATGGCGACCTCGGTCGCCGATCGCGCGACGGCGACGGCGCCCGAGGTGATCGCCGCCTTGCGAGCCGGGCTCGAGGGGGTGCGCACACGGGGTCACGCCGAGCTCGGCGACAAGACCATGGTCGACGTGCTCGCCCCCGCGATCGACGCCCTGGATGCCGCGGTCGCGTCGGGTGCCTCCCTTGCCGACGCAGCATCCACGGCCGCGATCGCGGCGCAGGCGGCCCGTGACGCGACCACGGGCCTCGTCGCCCGCCGGGGCCGCGCCAGCTACCTGGGCGACCGCAGCGTCGGCCATGTCGACCCGGGCGCCGCCTCGACGGCCCTGCTCTTCGCGGCTCTCGCGGGCGCCTTGGCTGAGACCACGGCGGTCGACGCATGACCGGCGACACCCCATCGCAGCCGCGCGTCGGCCTGGTGCTCGTCTCGCACAGCCCCGCCCTCGCCGCAGCGGCGCGCGAGCTCGCCCTCGAGTTCGTCGGGGGGCCCGCGCCGCGCATCGCGATCGCCGCGGGTCGAGCCGATGGTGCCACAGGCACGAACGCGACGCGGGTCGCCGCGGCGATCAGCGAGGCCTCGCAGGGCGTCGGGGTCGTCGTGCTCACCGACCTGGGGTCGGCTGTTCTCGCCGCCGACATGGCGCTCGAGCTGCTCAACGGTCGCATCGACGCCCGCGTCGTGCCCGCGCCGTTCGTCGAGGGGCTGCTCGCCGCGGTCGTGCGCGCGAGCGCGGGCGACGATGTCGACACGGTGGCGCGCGAAGCGAGCGCCGCCCTCGATCCGAAGCGCACGCTGCTGCCGGGCGACGACGGTGCCGCCGTAGAGGTCGCCGCGCCGTCGGAACCCGCCGCGACTCCATCCGCTGAGGTCACGACCGTCGTCACGGTGCGCAACGAAGGCGGCCTGCATGCTCGGCCCGCGTCAGAGCTCGCGGCGCTCGCCGCGAGCTTCACGTCAGACATCACCCTCACGGTCGCGGGTCGGCCCCCCGCACCCGCCCGCAGCATGCTCAGCATCTCGATGCTCGTCGCCGGGCCCGGCACGATCATGCACATCGCCGCGACCGGTGACGATGCGCGTGAGGCCGTCGACGCGATCAGCGCTCTCATCGAGGGCGGTTTCGGCGAGGCGCTCGTGGGCACCGACGGGCCGGCAGCGTCGGTCATCGAGCCGCAGCGTGCGGCCGAGAGCGGAGCGCTCGGCGTCAGCGCCGGCCGCGTCGTGGGGCCCGTGGCCGTGCTCGTGCACCGCATCGACGAGCCCAGCGCGACCGTGATTCTGGCACCGCCGGCTCGACGCGCAGCCGCCGGCATCGTCGTCGACGCCATGACCGCAACCGCTGCCGACTATCGTCGGCGCGCTCTCAAGGTCGAGGGGCACCGGCGCGAGGTGCTCGACGCGACGGCCGCGATCGCCGAAGACCCTCTGCTCGTCGAGGTGGCCACAGCGGCGGTGCGCGAGCGCGGCGTCACACCCGAGCGCGCCGTCTGGGAGGCCGTGGGCCGGGCCGCTGCCGAGTATCGCGCAGCGGGAGGCGACTTGGCCGACCGCGTCACCGACCTCGTCGATGTGCGCGACCGGGTGATCGCCGAATTGACCGGCACCGAGCCGCCCGGCCTGCCCGAGCGCGATGCGCCGTACGTGCTCGTCGCCGATGATCTGGCGCCGGCCGACACGGTGACGCTCGACCCGACTCGATGTCTCGCTCTCGTGACCGAGCAGGGCGGACCGACTTCGCACACGGCGATCATCGCGCGCGAGCTCGGACTGCCGGCCGTCGTGGGGGTCGCCGGTGCCACCGCGATCGCCGACGGCACTCTCGTGCTCGTCGACGGAGACACGGGCGAGGTCATCGTGCAGCCCGACGCGGCAGCGCAGGCGACGGCGACGGGGGTCATCACGACGGCGCCGTTCGCCGGACCCGGGCAGACGGCCGACGGCCACCGCGTCGTCCTGAGCGCCAACGTCGGCGCCCCGCGCGAGATCGCGCGCGCGGTCGAACGGGGTGCCGAGGGCGCTGGTCTCTTCCGCACCGAGTTCTGCTTCCTCGACCGCGCCGATGAGCCCAGCATCGACGAGCAGGTCGAGGCCTACCGCGAAGTGTTCGCGGCGTTCCCCGGCCATCGCGTGGTCGTGCGCACGCTCGATGCCGGCAGCGACAAGCCGCTGCCGTTCTTGACGCCCATCGTCGAGCCGAACCCCGTGCTCGGCCTGCGCGGAGTACGCACGGCGATTCGCGACCCCGAGGTGCTCGAGCGGCAGCTGCGTGCGATCGCCCAGGCCGCGTCGCTCGAACGCGCCGACGTCGCGGTCATGGCGCCCATGATCGCCACGCTCGGCGAGACGCGCGAGTTCGCAGCACGGGCCCGCAGCGCGGGCATCGCGAGCGTCGGCATCATGCTCGAGACCCCGGCCGCGGCGATCACGGCCGCCGAGCTCTGCTCGGTCGTCGACTTCGTGAGCGTCGGCACCAACGACCTCTCGCAGTACACGATGGCCGCCGACCGCATGTCGGCAGCCCTCGCCCCCCTCGCCAACCCGTGGCAGCCGGCGCTGCTGCGCATGATCCGTCTCGTCGGCGAGGCCACGGCCGCCTCCGACACCCCGATGGGGCTGTGCGGCGAAGCTGCAGCCGACCCCGACTTCGCCGCGGTGCTCGTGGGGCTCGGGGCGACGAGCCTCTCGATGGCGGCGCGCGCGATCCCCACGGTGGGCGCTCGGCTCGCCGACGTCACGCTCGAGCAGTGCCGGGCTGCGGCAGCGGCGGCGTGCGCGGCCCCCGACCCCGAGGCCGCGCGTGCTGCGGCGCGGGCGAGCCTCGGCTGAGCATCCGGCCAGTAGGCTCGCGAGCGCCATGACCCGCCGCCTGACCGCCCTCTACAGCGCCCTCGAGGCGCTGCTGCTCGTGGGTATCGGCATTGCGGTGCCGCTGAGCATTCTCACCGTCATGTGGGCGGCGCAGTACGGGTTCCAGATCGACTGGGTCGATTTCTGGCGCGCGGCCGTCATCATCTGGATGCTCGGCCACGGCGTCGCGGTCACCCTGCAGCTCGACCCCGAGACGGCGCTCGCGCTCGACGTCGTGGGCGTCGGCGACCCCATCGTCGTGACTCTCGCGCTCAGCGGGTTCGCCCTCGTCACCGCCCTCGCCGGAGTCGCGCTCGGGCGCCGCCTGCGCGACCAGCCGCACCGCATTCTCGGCGAGCTCGTCGCGATCGGCGGGGTCACCGTGCTCTCGGGGCTCGTGATGCTCAGCGCCGCGCATCCGGCTGCACTTCCGTCGCGGTGGCAAGCCATCCTCTTTCCGGCGCTCGTCTACGGGCTCGGCGTCGCGATCGGCTCCATCGGCGCGACGAACCCGGCGCGCGTGAAACTTCGCGCGCTCATCGCCGACGGGCCGCAGCCGATCGTGGCTGCCGCGGGTGCCGCGCTGCGCGCCGGGCTCGGCACCGTCGCGACCGTCATGGCCGCCGCCGCCGTGCTGACGACCGTCGCGCTCGTAGTCAACTATGGGCAGATCATCGCGCTCTACGAGAGCGTGCAGGCGGGCGTGCTCGGCGGCGTCGCGCTCACGGCGGCACAGCTCGCGCTGCTGCCGACGCTCGTCATCTGGGCGGCCTCGTGGCTCATCGGCCCGGGGTTCGCGATCGGCGCTGGCTCGACCGTGAGCCCCATCGCGGTGACGCTCGGGCCGTTGCCGGCCGTGCCGGTGCTCGGCGCGCTGCCCGCTGAGCCATCACCGTTGGGCTTCGCCACCTTGCTCGTGCCCGTGCTCGCCGCGTTCGTCGCGGGCATCGCGGTACGCCCGCGTCTGGTCGCCCAGCTCGGCGATGCCTCGTTCGCCATCTGGGCCGTCGCGACGGCTGTCATCGCGGCCGGTGTGGCTGGCCTCGCTGCAGCCTTCCTCGCTTTCGTCGCGGCGGGCGCCGCCGGTCCCGGCCGGCTCGCCGTGGTCGGGCCCGACCCGGTCACGATCGGGTGGTGGATGATCGCCGAGACCCTCATCGGAGTCGCTCTGGGCCTGCTCGCCGGCGGTGCGCGAGCGCCTCGGCCCGCCGCCCCCGCGCGCACCCGATAACCTGGGCAGGTGCTGAGGGTCGTCGTGCTGATCTCGGGCGGCGGGTCGAACCTGCGGGCTCTGCTCGAAGAGTGCCGCGACGCCGAGTATCCCGCGCACGTCGTCGCGGTCGGAGCCGACCGCGACGCTGACGGCCTCGCCCACGCCGAGGCGTTCGGCATCCCCTCGTTCACCGTGCCGTACTCGTCGTACCCCTCGCGCGAGGCCTGGGGCGATGAGCTGCTCGCCACGATTCAGGAGTGGCAGCCCGACCTCGTCGTGCTGAGCGGGCTCATGCGGCTGCTGCCCCCCGCGGTCGTCGAGGCCCTCGCGCCGCGCATCATCAACACGCACCCCGCCTACCTGCCCGAGTTTCCCGGCGCCCACGGCGTGCGCGACGCGCTCGCCGCGGGAGTCGAGCAGACCGGGGCCAGCGTCATCGTCGTCGACAGCGGCGTCGACACGGGCCCCGTGCTCGCGCAAGAGCGCGTGCCCGTGCTGCCCGACGATACCGAGCACAGCCTGCACGAGCGCATCAAGCCCGTCGAGCGGCGCCTGCTCATCGACGTCGTGCGCGGCATCGCTGACGGGTCGATCGAGCTCGGCGCAGCATCCACCCCCTGAAATCCCTGGAGAGAACCATGGCCGGCCCCGCGCACGATCCCGCTGACTACCGCTTCCGCGACGCGATCCCCGTGCGCCGCGCGCTCGTGAGTGTGAGCGACAAGACCGGGCTGCTCGAACTGGCGTCGGCGCTCGCCGGTGCGGGCGTCGAGATCGTGTCGACCGGCTCGACGGCGGCGACGATCGCGGCGGCGGGGCATCCGGTGACGGAGGTCGCGCAGGTGACCGGGTTCGCCGAGACCCTCGACGGGCGCGTCAAGACGCTCCATCCCAACGTGCACGCGGGCATTCTCGCCGACCTGCGGCTCGAAGCGCATGAGACGCAGCTCGCCGACCTCGGCGTCGTGCCCTTCGATCTCGTGATCGTCAACCTCTACCCCTTCGTCGAGACGGTGGCGTCGGGCGCGCAGGGCGACGCCGTCATCGAGCAGATCGACATCGGCGGGCCCGCGATGGTGCGCGCGGCTGCCAAGAACCACGCCAACGTCGCCATCATCGTCGACCCGGCCGACTACGTGATGGTGACGAAGGCGATCACGCTCGGCGGCACGACGCTGCTGCAGCGCCAGCGCTTCGCGGCCAAAGCCTTCGCGCACACGGCCGCCTACGACACCGCGGTGGCGGGCTGGTTCGCCGACACGCTCGGGGTGCGCGGCGAGCACCCGGCCGCCGACGGCAGCCCCTCCACGATCGACGTGCACGCGACGCTGCAGCAGGTGCTGCGCTACGGCGAGAACAGCCACCAGACCGCAGCGCTCTACCGCATCGACGGACTGCACGGCATCGCGCAGGCGACTCAGCTGCACGGCAAGGAGATGTCGTACAACAACTTCGTGGATGCTGACGCCGCCGTGCGCGCCGCCTACGACCACGACGCTGCCGCGGTCGCGATCATCAAGCACGCCAACCCGTGCGGCATCGCCGTCGGGTCGTCGATCGCTTCGGCGCATGCCGCTGCGCACGCGTGCGACCCCGTCTCGGCCTTCGGGGGAGTCATCGCCGCCAACCGCGTCATCACGCGCGAAGCCGCCGAGTCGATCGCGCCGATCTTCACCGAGGTCGTCGTCGCGCCCGGCTTCGAGCCTTCTGCCTTGGAGCTGCTGCGCGAGAAGAAGAACATCCGGCTGCTGCAGCTGCCCGACGGGTTCGCCCTGCCCGAGGTCGAGCTGCGACCGGTGAGCGGCGGGCTGCTGCGGCAGAAGGCCGACCACCACTTCGCGGCGGCTGACACGTGGCAGCTCGTGTCCGGCCCTGCGGCCTCGGCCGAGCAGCTCACCGACCTCGAGTTCGCCTGGCGCGCGTGCCGCGCCGTCAAGTCGAATGCCATTCTGCTGGCCTCGGGCGGAGCATCCGTCGGCGTCGGAATGGGCCAAGTCAACCGCGTCGACTCGTGCCACCTCGCCGTGTCGCGTGCGGGCGATCGGGCGCGCGGCTCGGTCGCCGCGTCAGACGCGTTCTTCCCCTTCGCCGACGGCCTCCAAGTTCTCATCGACGCGGGCGTCGCTGCCGTCGTGCAGCCCGGCGGCTCGGTGCGCGACGAGGAGGTCATCGCGGCGGCGCAGGCGGCTGGCGTGACGATGTACCTCACGGGCGAGCGGCACTTCTTCCACTAGCTCGCCCAGATTCGTCGCAAACCGGCTGAAAGTGGGCTGGGTTACGCCCTCTTGCCCTAGATCTGGAGGGGTTTCGGGGGCAGTAGCGTTGGGGGCATGACGCCCCTCGCTCGCCGCCTGCTCGACTCTGCCCTCGCCGCGCTCGCGGTCGCCCTCGTCACGCACCTCGTGACGATCGTGCTCTACTCGGCGATCAACGGGGCGACGCCCGACGTGCTCGTGCAGCTCAACGGCATCTTCGGCTTCTCGTCGCTGCTGCTCTTCATCTTCTTGACGATCGTCGGCACGGCGCCGGTGTTCGAGCACTGGAGCGTCACGCTGCTCGTCGGGCTCGTCGCCGCCTTCGTAGCCTCGTGGCTCGGCTCGCTCATCGCGCTCGTCGCGTCGGGCAACGCGATCTCGGGCGAGCTCATCGACTACCTGTGGGTGAGTGTGTTCGGCTTCAACCTGCTCTTCCAGGTGGTCGCGGTTCTGTCGGTGCTGACAATCGGTCGACGGGTGATCCGGATGCGCGCCGCGAGCCGCCCGCCCCGCCGCGTCGCGCTCGTGCGCATGCCCTCCACGCGTCTCGCCGAGGGCGAACTCACCCACCAGCAGCGCGTGCCGGTCGACGTCGACCTCGCCGATGCGCAGTGGGAGGCCTACGTCGAGGCCCTGCGCACGGAGGGCTTCACGATCATCGACGTGCCGCCCGCCGACGAGCTGCCCGACTCGGTGTTCGTCGAAGACACGCTCGTGATCATCGGCGGAACGGCCGTCGTCACGAGCCCGGGCGCCGAGTCGCGTCGCGCCGAGATCGAGGCCGCCGAGCAGACGGTCCGCGAGCTCGGGTTGCGCATCGAGCGCATCGTCGAGCCCGGCACGCTCGAGGGCGGCGACGTGCTCGCGATCGGCTCGACCCTCTACGTGGGCCGCGGCGGGCGCACGAACGCCGAGGGCATCCGGCAGCTGCGGGTCATCGCCGGCCGGCTGGGCTACGAGGTCGTCGCCGTGCCCGTGTCGAAGGTGCTGCACCTCAAGAGCGCGGTGACGGCGCTGCCCGACGGAACCGTCATCGGGCATCCGTCGACGGTCGACGACGTGTCGATGTGGCGCTCGCTCCTGCCGATGCCTGAGCCCGAGGGCGGCCACGTCGTCGTGCTGAGCGACGACGCCGTGCTCATGGCGGCTTCGGCGCCCGAGAGTGCCGAGCTGATTCGCTCGCTCGGCTACCGGGTGGTCACGGTCGACATCTCGGAGTTCGAGAAGCTCGAGGGCTGCGTCACCTGCCTCAGTGTGCTCGTCAGATAGCCCCTTCGATAACGCCCGCATCACGATCGCGGCTCACGTCGACAAAGGTATGACCTTACCCATAGGCTGAAAGGCTTCGCTCGGCCACCCCGGGCAGGCCGCCGCATCGCCTACCGCCACCACCGCACGCCACCATCTGCACACCACCGCGACCGCCACGAGCGGCCGCGTCGTATCGAGGACTCACCGTGTCGACGACCACACCAGATCAGCCCCGGCTGAGCACCTTTCGGGCGATCGCCCGCATCTACCCCTACGCGAAGCCCGCGATGCCGTGGATCTACGCGGGCATGGGCGCGGCGCTCGCCGCCGGCATCGTCACGCTCATCATCCCGATCGTGCTGCAGGGCCTCGTCGACGGCCCGCTCGCGACAGGCGACCCCGGGCAGATCTGGCCCGCCGCGCTCATCGTGCTCGTGCTCGGCGTGCTCGAGGCCGTGTTCATCATGCTGCGCCGCCTGTTCGTGCTCACCCCCGGCACCCACATCGAGGCGCGCATGCGCAACGGTCTCTACGCGCAGCTGCAAGACCTGCCGGTCGCCTTCCACGACCGCTGGCAGTCGGGGCAGCTGCTGAGCCGCGCCGTGAGCGACCTCAACCTCATCCGCCGCTGGCTGTCGTTCGGCTTCGTCCTGCTCATCGTCAACTCCATCACGATCGTCATCGGCTTCGTCGTGCTCATCAACTGGAGCCTCTGGCTCGGTCTGCTCTTCCTCGTCATGAGCATTCCGCTGTGGATCTACGGCTACCTGTTCGAGAACAAGTACTCGGTCATCGCCCGCCGGGCGCAAGACCAGCAGGGCGACCTCGCGACCGCGGTCGAAGAGAGCGTGCACGGCATCCGCGTCTTGAAGGCGTTCGGTCGCGGCAAGCACTCGCTGCTGAAGTTCGCCGATCAGGCCGAGCTGCTGCGCGGCACCGAGATCGAGAAGGCCAAGGCGATCGCCGGCATCTGGTTCTGGTTGCTGCTCATTCCCGACGTCGCGTTCGCGCTGTGCCTGCTCGGCGGCGTCGCACTCGCGGCGAACGGCGAGCTCACGGTCGGCGAGCTGTTCGCCTTCTTCGCGACGGCGACGGTGCTGCGCTTCCCGATCGAGTCGATCGGCTTCCTGCTCTCGATGACCTTCGATGCGCGCACGGCCACCGACCGCTTCTTCGAGGTCATGGACGAGATCAACACGATCACCGACCCCGACGAACCGGCCACGATCGCCGCGCCCACCGGACGCCTCACGTTCGAGAACGTGGTCTTCCGGTATCAGGATGCCGCTGCCGACACCCCCGGAACCCTCAACGGCATCGACCTCACCCTCGAACCCGGCGAGACCATGGCTCTCGTGGGCATCACCGGCAGCGGCAAGACGACCATGACGGCGCTCACCACGAGGCTCTACGACGTGACCGAGGGGCGCGTGCTGCTCGACGGCGTCGACATTCGCGACCTCACGCGCGAAGAGCTGCGCCGCCACATCGCCATGGCCTTCGAAGACGCGACGCTCTTCTCGGCGAGCGTGCGCGACAACGTGCTGCTCGGCCGACCCGAGCTCACCGAGAGCGACACGCCTGAGGCAGCGGCCGAGGCCGAGCGCGTGCTGACCGAAGCGCTCGAGATCGCGCAGGCCGACTTCGTGCACAGCCTGCCGAGCGGCGTCGACACGACCGTCGGCGAAGAGGGCCTGAGCCTCTCGGGCGGCCAGCGGCAGCGGCTCGCGCTCGCGCGCGCCGTCGCGGCGAACCCCGCCGTGCTCGTGCTCGACGACCCGCTCAGTGCGCTCGACGTCGACACCGAAGCCCTCGTCGAGGCGGCACTGCGGCGCGTGCTCGCGACGACCACGGGGCTCATCGTCGCGCACCGCCCCTCGACCGTGCAGATGGCCGACCGTGTCGCGCTGCTGCAAGAGGGCCGCATCACCGACGTGGGCACGCACAGCGAGCTGCTCAAGCGCAACGAGCACTACCGCTATGTGCTGTCGTCGCTCGAAGACGAAGAGCTGGCCGCTGCCGAGCGCGTCGACCGCGAGCTCAAGCAGGCCGAAGAAGAGGGCCGACGGCGCGATGCCATCGACCGCGAGAGCAGAGTCATCGACAACGAAGGCGAGGTGACCCGATGAGCGTCACAGGAGTAGAGGGCGAAGAGCGCGACGACTTCTCGCGCGCCGAATCGAAGCAGATTCGAGCCCGATCGTTGCGACTGCTCGGCTCGCTCGTGCGCCCGCTGCGGTGGCGCATCGTGGGCACGATGGTGGTGCTCGTCATCTCGATCGCCCTGCAGGTCGCGGGCCCCGCACTCATCGCGCTCGGCATCAACACGGGCCTGCCCGCGCTGCTCGACCAGAACGACTGGATGCCCGTCGCGCTCATCGTGGGCGCCTACGTCTTCACGGGCATCGTGGGCGCGGCCCTCGCGGCCGCGTTCCAGGTGATCAGCGCGCGGTTGAGCCAGGCGATTCTGCTCGACCTGCGCAAGCGCGTCTTCTTGCACACCCAGCGGTTGTCGCTCGAGTTCCACGAGTCGTACACCTCGGGCCGCATCATCGCGCGCCAGACGAGCGACCTCGACTCGATTCGCGAGCTGCTCGACTCGGGGCTCACGCAGCTCGTCTCGGGCCTGCTCTACATGGGCTTCACGGCGGCGGCGCTCGTCATTCTCGACCCGGTCTCCGGCATCGTGCTGGCTGTCTCGCTGATTCCGCTGCTGCTGCTCACGCGGTGGTTCCAGGTGCGCTCGCAGACCCTGTTCCGGCAGACCCGCGTGGCCTCGGCCCGCCTGATCGTGCACTTCGTCGAGACCATGACGGGCATCCGTGCGGTGAAAGCGTTCCGCAAAGAGCCCCGCAACGCGCGTCAGTTCGCCGGCCACGTCGAGGACTACCGCGATGCGAACGCCCGCGTGATCCGCCTGTTCGGCATCTTCGACCCCGGGCTCGTGCTCATCGGCAACGTGACCGTCGCCGCGGTGCTCGTGGTCGGCGCGTTCCGCGTCGTCGACGGCGCGCTGCTCATCGGCTCGCTGCTCGCGATCGTGCTCTACACGCGCCGGTTCTTCGACCCGGCCGAAGAGATGGCGATGTTCTACAACTCGTACCAGTCGGCCGCGGCCGCGCTCGAGAAGATCTCGGGCGTGCTGGAAGAGAAGCCTGGCGTGCCCGACCCCACGACCCCGATCGACCTGTGGAAGGCGCGCGGCACCGTGCACTTCGACCAGGTGAAGTTCTCGTACAACGAGGATGCGGTCGTGCTGCCCGACCTCGAGCTCACCATTCCGGCGGGGCAGACGATCGCCCTCGTCGGCACGACGGGCGCGGGCAAGTCGACGCTCGCCAAGCTCATCGCGCGGTTCTACGACCCGAGCGAGGGTGCGGTCACGCTCGACGGCGTCGACCTGCGCAAGCTGCACCCGAAAGACCTGCGGCGCGCGATCGTCATGGTGACGCAAGAGGCCTACCTGTTCTCGGGCACGGTCGCCGACAACATTGCGCTCGGCAACCCCGAGGCGAGCCGCGAGGAGATCGTCGCCGCGGCGAAGGCGGTCGGGGCGCACGACTTCATCGAGTCGCTGCCGAACGGCTACGAGACCGACGTCAACAAGCGCGGCGGTCGCGTCTCGGCGGGGCAGCGGCAGCTGATCTCGTTCGCGCGCGCGTTCCTGGCTGACCCGGTCGTGCTGATCCTTGACGAGGCGACGGCCTCGCTCGACATTCCGAGCGAACGCCTCGTGCAACTCGGCCTGCAGACCCTGCTCGCCGACCGCACCGCGGTGATCATCGCGCACCGGCTCTCGACCGTGGCGATCGCCGACCGCGTGCTCGTCATGGAGCACGGCCGCGTCGTCGAAGACGGCACTCCCGCCGAGCTCATTGCCGGAACGGGCAAGTTCGCCCAGCTGCACGCGGCCTGGCGCGACTCGCTCGTCTAGCTCGCTCGGCGCGGAGCGTTCACGGGGGCTGGGTAGGGTTCGCCCTGTGACCGATCGGCCTGTGGATGCTCCGCCTGAGCCCGACGACGCCATCGACCCCGCACCGCGCGGGTCGGCGCTCGAGGTGCTCGGTCAGTTCACGGTGCTCGGCCTCACATCGTTCGGCGGACCCGTGGCGCACCTCGGCTACTTCCGCGAGCGCCTCGTGGTGCGTCGCCGCTGGATCAGCGAGCAGGGCTACGCCGACCTCGTGGCGCTCGCGCAGTTCTTGCCGGGGCCGGCGTCGAGCCAGGTCGGGTTCGCGCTCGGGCTGCATCGAGCGGGCATCCTCGGCGGGCTCGCCGCCTTCGCCGCGTTCACGCTTCCGAGCGCGGTGCTGCTCGTGCTCGCGGCGCTCGGGGCTCCGCTGCTCGACGGGCCACTCGCCGAAGGGCTCATCGCCGGACTCAAGGTCGTCGCGGTCGCCGTCGTGGCGCATGCCGTCTGGGGCATGGCTCGCGCGCTGACGCCCGACCTGCGGCGCGCTGCCATCGCGATCGTCGCGGGCCTGATCGTTCTGCTCATCGGCACGGGCTGGGCGACCCTCGTCGCGATCGCACTCGGGGCCGGGGCGGGTCTGCTGCTCTGCCGGGCCGCGGTGTCGGCGGCGCTCGCGAGGCTCAGCATCCCGATCTCCCGCACGGCGGGCGCGATCTGTCTCAGCGTCTTCGCTCTGCTGCTCATCGGCCTGCCGGTGCTCGCGGCACTGGTGCCGAACCAGCCTCTGGCCGTCGCCGACGGCTTCTTCCGTGCGGGCGCCCTCGTCTTCGGTGGTGGGCACGTCGTGCTGCCGCTGCTCGAGACCGCTGTGGTCGAGCCGGGGTGGGTGAGCGAGTCGCAGTTCTTGGCGGGCTACGGCGCCGCGCAAGCCGTGCCGGGCCCGCTCTTCACCTTCGCGGCCTTCTTGGGCGCCTCGATCGCTCCCGGCACCCAGGGTGTGCTGCTCGCCGCCGTCGCGCTCGTCGCGATCTTCGTGCCGGGGCTGCTGCTCATCGCCGGAGTGCTGCCGTTCTGGGGCGCACTGCAGGAGCGGCCGTCGGTGCAGGCGCTCGTGCGCGGAGCCAACGCGGCCGTCGTCGGCGTGCTTGCCGCGGCGCTCTACGACCCCGTCATGACGAGCGCGCTCGTCGACGCGCCGACGGTGGCCATGGCGGTGCTGTGCACGGTGCTGCTCATCGTCGCGCGGCTACCGGCGTGGGTGATCGTCATCATCGGCGCCGGGGGCGGGATGCTGCTCTCAGCGTTCTGAGAAGCGCACTAGGTCGCAGATTCGCCACAAATCGTGGCTTCATCGCTCGACTTACGCCCTCTTGCCCCAGATCTGGGCCAGGGGGAGGTCAGCGCTCGACGGCGCCCACGTGCAGGGCGACCGCGCCGTATCCGGGCACCTCAGCCGTGAAGCGGCCCGAACCGTCGACCTCGATGACGGTGCCCGACACGGCCTCGGTGTAACGGCCGGGGGCGAGCGAGGTCTCGAACGTCGCCTCGGTGCTCGTCGCACCGGCGTTGAAGGCGACGAAGCCGAAGGCTCCCCGACCGAAGCCCGTGACCGCGCGCAGTGCGCGATCGTCGCTGGCGTCGAACTCGACCGCGTCGGTCAGGGGCGCGTCGCCGACCGCCGAGCGGAAGGCGAGCATCCCGCGCACGACGTCCCAGCGCTGCGGGCACACCCAGGTGCCGGGGTCGTAGCGCGGCTGCGGCGTGGTCGCGACTGCGTCGCACGACGCGTCGAGCACGGCACCCGAATCGTCGAGCTGCGGCCCAGCATCCCGACCCACGAAGGCGTAGCCGCTCGAGAGCTGGGGCGTGCCGTAGGGGTGGGCGAGCAGGAAGGCGATCGCGAGCGCGTACTGCTCGCCGTCGACGTACGAGAGCGTCTCGCCGTTGCGCTCGGTGTCGTGATTGTCGACGAAGCTGATGGCCTGCTCGCTCGGGATCGACCCGCCCTCGGGGCCGAAGACGACGTCGGGGTTGAGCTTGCCGCTCTCGACCATGCTCGTGAGGGTGCGGGCCTGCAAAAACTCCCACACGTGGCCGTTGCCCAGGTACTGCTCGGGCGTGATCGGCTCGCCCTGGCCGCGGATGACCTCTTGGTAGATGCGCGTGCCCTCGGGCAGCCCGTCGACGATGGCGGCGATGTCGTCTGCGGGCATGTGCTTGGCCGCATCGATGCGGAAGCCCGCGACGCCGAGCGACAGCAGATCGTCGAGGTAGGCGCGCAGGCGCTCCTGCACGTGCGGCTCGCCCGTCCGCAGGTCGGCGAGGTTGACGAGTTCGCAGTTCTGCACCTCGGCCTCGTCGCGGTAGTCGATGATGTCGCCCGTCGGCGACTCGGTGCACTGGTGGAAGTCGTCGGGGCCCCAGATGCCGGGGTAGGAGTAGTGCTCATAGGCGCTGCCTGCCCAGCCCGTGCCGGGTGTGCCTAGGCCCGTCATGTGGTTGATGACGGCGTCGGCGACGATGTCGACCTCGTGCTCGGCGCACGTCGCGACCATGGCGGCGAACTCGTCGCGCGTGCCGAGCCGCGACTCGATGAGGTAGCTGACCGGCTGGTAGTGCACCCACCACTCGTCACGCACGACATGCTCTTGCGGGGGGCTCGTGAGCACCCAGCCGATGCCGAGCTCGCCGAGCGTCGGGCACTCCTCAGCGATGGCATCCCAGGTGTACTGGAACAGCAGGATGCCCGCATCGCGCGACCCGGCAGGCTCGGGCGGCTCGGCCGCGGGTGTGCAGCCCGCCGTCAGAAGCAGGGCCGCCGCGGCGGTCGCGGCGAGCAGTGTGCGGCGCATCCCGAACCCCTTCGTCGCGCGCCCGCCGTGTGCAAGCGCTTGCACGACTCTAGCGCGCGACGCCGTTCAGCGCATCGCCGAGGCGGGGGCCGGGCCTATTTGCGCAGGCTCGCGGTGTTCTCGGCGATCGCGACGAGGGCGACGTTGACCTCGACGATCATGCGTGCGAGCACGATCGCGACGAGCGTGGCGATCGGCACGAGCACGAGGGCGCCGAGAATCGTCAGGATTCCCGAGATCGGTTGCGCGTTCACGGGGCCGGTCATGAGCCCGACGCCCGTGACCACGATGCTGAAGAACGCGACAAGGCCGGCGAGCACGATGCTCACGAGCAGGATGGCGTAGATGAAGCCCGCGATGCGGCGAGTGATGAAGGTCGTGAACCTGAAGTCGACGAGGGCCTTGAAGAACCCGGGCACGGCGCTGACGTCGAGCGAGAGCGTCTGGTCGGCACGGGCTGCCGTCAGGGTCGGGGCGGCAGCGTCGGGGGCGGCCGTCGCCGCGGCGGGCGCCGCCTTCGGCTTGCGCGGGCTCGAGGCGGGGGTGGGCGAGTCGGTCACGAGAACCTCCGGAGATCAGGATGCGCGGCGCTCGCCGCACCAGGGCACAGTATCGCCGCCGCGGGTCGGGCGCTACGACCGGGCGCGACTCGCTGCGGGCGCGTCGCGCCACGGCACCCAGCGGGCGGCGGCGAGGTCGAGCCGGTAGTCGAGCTCGTCGCCCGGGGCATCACGAGCGCCGCTGCTCGCGCGCAGGGGAGTGCCCTCGGCGCGGTAGTGCTCGAGCGCTGCGCGCTCATGACCCGCGGGCGGCCGCCCGTCGGCGTGCACCACCCGCCACCACGGCACGCTCGACCCCTCGGTCGCCATGACTCGACCGACCGCGCGGGCACCGCGCGACCCGAGCTCGCTCGCGACGTCGCCGTACGTCATGACACGACCACGAGGAATCTCCGCGACGACGAGCAGCACTGCGCCGGCGAAGTCGAGCGACGGCGGCGGGGCTGCGTGGTCAGACGGCTGGCGCACGGAGGGCATCCCGAAGGCGCCTTTCAGACGTCGAGCGCACCGATCTTCTCGCCGAACTCGGTCTCGCCGGTTTCGACGAAGCCGATGCGCCGGAAGAACTCGCCAGGGCCTTCTTCGCCCGGCTCCCAGATGACGGTGACGGTGCTGAAGCCGCGGGCGCGCGCCTCATCGGCGAGCGCGTGCACGGCGAACTTGCCTACGCCGCGGCCCTGCGAGCTCGCGTCGACGTTGATGCGCCAGATGCAGCTGCGGAACTCTTCGCGCGGGTGCTCGGCGTCGAAGTTGCCGCGCACGAACCCGACGACATCGTCCCCGTCGAGCACGACGCGCGCCCACGTCGTCGTCGGATTCACGTAGGCGTCGGCCTCGGCGTACGACACCGGAGTGACGAACTGCTCCTGCCCCGGGCGCAGAGTGAGCCCGTTCGCCGCGACGATCGTCTTGGCCGACAGCTCTTCTAGTCTCAAGTCACCCATGCCCCCAGGGTAGACGCAACCGCCGAGAGCGGTCACGCCGATATATCTCGATATCGAGACATCCGCCCGAAACGATAGGCTGAATGCCGACACTGCAGCAACCGAGGCAAGGAGCACTACGTGGAGAAGATCAAGGTCGACGGCACGGTCGTCGAACTCGATGGCGACGAGATGACGCGCATCATC
>SXMG01000060.1 GCA_005778835.1 Actinomycetota bacterium | reverse complement strand
GTGGCCTGGCGCTCGGCGTCGTTGAAGTACGCCGGAACCGTGACGACGGCGTCGGTGACGCTCTCGCCCAGGTACTGCTCCGCATCCCGCTTCAGCTTGGCGAGAATGCGCGCGCTGATCTCCTGCGGGGTGTACTTCTTGTCGTCGACCTCGACCTTCCAGTCGGTGCCCATGTGGCGCTTGACGCTCGCGATGGTGCGGTCGACGTTGGTGACGGCCTGGCGCTTCGCGGTCTCGCCGACGAGCACCTCGCCGTCTTTCGTGAAGGCGACGACCGAGGGGGTCGGACGGACGCCTTCCGCATTGGCGAGGACGGTGGGTTCGCCACCTTCGAGAACGGAGACGACGGAGTTGGTGGTTCCGAGGTCGCGACCGACGGCACGAGCCATGGTGGTGCTCCTTACGAGATCAGGGAGCGCGAAAGGTTGAGTCGCGCTGTATCAAGTTTGGGAGGACGGATGCTGGCTGTCAAGTCGAGAGGCACAAACTTGAGCGGCACTGGCTCAATTCTCAGGTTGCCCTTGTCGGCGCCGGTCTCACGGGGATACGGTGGCGTCAGCGAGATCGCACTCGAGCGAGCCGCCCGTCGAGAGAGGAGCACGCCATGACTGTTGTCAGCCTGCGCGCATACCCCTCGACCATTCGGGCCGCCCTCGTCTAGAACTTCTCTTCCTCTGCGCGGCGGCCTCCGGCATTCGGAGTTCTCTCGTGTCTTTCAGCGATCTGTCCACACCCGTCTCCGGGATTCCTGACGAGCCCGGGCCCGACCAGCGATGGTCGACCTGGCCCCTGACCACGCCCACCCAGCGCGGGCCCGAACCGCGCCCCGCGTGGGTGATCACCGCATCCGCCGCGTGGGATACCGAGCTCGGCGTGCTCAAGACGGGCAAAGAAGCAGACGTCCACCTGCTCGAGCGCAGCATCCCGGGCGGCGAAGGCGTCGTGCTCGCCGCGAAGCGCTATCGCGACCCCGACCATCGCGACTTCCACCGCTCCTCGCAGTACACCGAGGGCCGCCGGCTTCGCCGCTCGCGCGACACGCGCGCCGTCGAGCGCGGGTCGACCTATGGCCGTCAAGTGCAGGCGGGCGCGTGGGCCGCGGCCGAATTCGAAGCGCTCAGCACGCTGTGGATGCTCGGCGCACCCGTGCCGTATCCGGTGCAGGTGCACGGCACCGAGCTGCTGCTCGAGTTCATCGGCGACGGCCGTGCCGCCGCGCCGCGCTTGGCCGAGGTCAGAGTCGGATCGGCCGAGCTCAGCGCGCTGTTCGACCAGGTGCGCTCGGTGCTGCTGCTGCTCGCGGACCACGGCTGGGCGCACGGCGACCTCTCGCCGTACAACCTGCTCGTGCACGACGAGCGCATCGTGGTCATCGACCTGCCGCAACTCGTCGACGTGGTCTCGAACCCGAGCGGTTTCGAGCTGCTCGAGCGCGATTGCCGCGTCACCGCCGAGTGGTTCGCCCGGCGCGGTCTCGCGGTCGACGCCCGGGCCCTCACCGACGAGGTGTTCGCATGCTTGGGGTGACAGCATGCGGCACGAAAACGATGCCGATTCGCGCTACCTGTTGTTCACTGCTGCGGGATAGCGTGAGCGCATGACGGAAGAGCCCAACGCTGTGCACCCGACCGACAAGACCGTTCCCGCCACCGCCAACACCGGTGCGGTGGGCATCATGGGGCTCGACCTCCGGGCAGGTGCACAAGTGCCGCGCCGCCGGGTGTTCGCCTGGGCGTTCTGGGACTGGGCCACTCAACCGTTCAACACCGTGCTGCTCACCTTCGTGTGGGTGCCCAGCTACCTCACGAGCACGTTCTTCATCGACCCCGAGCTCATCGGCACGGCGGGCGAAGAGGCCGCGCTCGGGCAGCTCGCGAGCAACCTCGGCTACGGCATCACGGTCGCGGGTCTGCTCATCGCATTGCTCGCCCCCGTCATGGGGCAGCGCGCTGACCGAGCCGGCCGCCAGAAGCTGCAGCTGTTCATCTTCACGGCCTTGCTCATCGTCGCCCAGCTGGGCCTGGCGTTCGTGCAGCCCGGTGCCGAGTGGTTCTGGATGGGCGTGGCGCTCATCGCGATCGGCAGCGTGTTCGGAGAGATCGCTGGCGTCAACTACAACGCCCTGCTCATCTCGGTCTCGACGCCCAAGACCATCGGCAAGGTCTCGGGCCTCGGCTGGGGCTTCGGCTACCTCGGCGGCATTGTCGCCCTGACGATCGTCGTCGGGCTCATTCTCAGCGGCGTGCTCGACGGCGAGTCGGGCACGACCTTCCAGCTCATCGCCTTCGGCGCCACGATCTGGACCATCATCTTCGTGATTCCGATCTTCCTCAGCGTGCCCGAGCCGCCCAAGGTCACGACCGACGAGAAGGTCGGCTTCTTCCGCAGCTACGTCGAACTCGTGCGCAGCGTCATAAGGCTCTACAAAGAGACCCGGCCGACCTTCTGGTTCCTGCTCGCGAGCGCGGTGTATCGCGACGGGCTCTCCGCGGTCTTCACCTTCGGTTCCGTCATCGCTGCGCTCGTGTTCGGCTTCGGCTTCACCGACCTCGTCATCTTCGGCATCGCGCTCAACATCGTGGCGGGCGTCTCGACCATTCTCGCCGGGCGTCTCGACGACTACTTCGGCCCCAAGCGGGTGATTCTCGTCTCGGTCTTCGGCCTCGTGCTGTGCACGCTCGTCGTGTTCTTCTTCGCCGACCTCGGCTCGGGCCTCTTCTGGGGCGTCGGTATCGTCCTCGCGGCGTTCGTCGGTCCGGCGCAGGCGGCTTCTCGCTCGTTCCTTGCACGCGTGACTCCTGCCGGTCGTGAAGGCGAAGTGTTCGGGCTCTACGCCACGACGGGCCGGGCAGCGGGCTGGATGGCCTCACTGCTCTGGGGCGTGTTCATCGCGGTCGCCGGAAGCCAGACCCTGTACGGCATTCTCGGCATCTCTCTTGTACTGCTCGCCGGCGGCATCATGCTGCTGTTCGTGAAGGCGCCGCCGCGGGCCGTCGCCGAGTAGCTCCCTGCGTCAGCTCGAGCGGCCGCCCGCGACGAAGCGGGCGAGCAGCTCGGCGAACTGCGCGCGCTCCTCGACTGTGAAGCCCTGCAGTGCCTGCTCGACGGCGGCGCGGCGTTCGCGGCGGCGCTCGTCGAGCACGGCGCGGCCGGCGTCGGTGAGGGCGATGACGCTGCGGCGGGCATCCGTCGGGTCGGTCTCTTTCGTGACGAGGCCGCGCGCGACGCAGTCGGCGACCACGCGGCTCGCGCGCGGCTGATCGACGCCGATCGCGGCGGCGAGTTCGTTGACGCTCGCGCCGTCACCAAGGCGGTCGAGCGTCGAGAGCAGGCGGTAGCGCGCCATGTTCGCGAACGGATGCTCGTGCCGACCGCCCTTCCACCCGAACGGTGCGTGCTGCCCGTCGTGCTGCCGATGCGCGTCGTGCTGCTTCTTGCCTGCCGCCGGTCGGCTCCACGGCGATCGGCTGCCCGAGCGCCGCAGCTCGCTCACGGCGCGCTCGATCGCGGTGATCGGGTCGAGGTCGTCGCGCGGAGCATCCATAGATGTCACGGTACATCGATCGCGCACGAGGTGGCGAACAGAGCGCTTGACGCCCCTCGGGAATATATGTATGGTGACATTCGTTGTCATATGACATACACACTGTCTGAAGGAGACACACTCATGAAGAACTCATCTGAGAACTCGGAAAACACTGACCGACCGGCGTTCGACGCCGCGTCGATGACCCCCGGCCGCTGGATGCGCGCCGCCGCCTGGCGCAAGCGCGCTCTGGCCCACGAGTACTACCGCGGCCTCGACGCCACCGCCCGCGAGGGCATCAGCGACGAGGACTACGCCACGACCATGGCGACCCTCGAGACCATGGCCCGCAACCTGGGCTGGGACGAGAGTCAGGGCATGCCCGGGCGCGGCCCCGGCGGGTGGCACGGGCGTGATCACGGCCGCCACCGCGGTCACCGGGGTCGTCACGGCCACTGCGGCGAGCACGGTGGCAACGCCGAGCACAAGGCCGAGCGCAAGGCCGCCAAGGCGGCGCGCAAGGCCGAGGCTGCCGGCTGATCAGCCGAAGCACAAGGAGCGGGGCGGGCACAGTGTGCTCGCCCCGTTCGTCGTGTCAGGGTAGAGCCATGACCAGTACTGCTGACAAAGCCGCCGCCCTCTCCGCCCTGCACATCGCGGGCGACCCCCTCATCGTCGTCAACGTGTGGGACGCCATGACCGCCCGCATCGTCGCCCGCACCCCCGGCGTGAAGGCGCTCGCGACGGCGAGCCACTCGGTCGCCTACTCGCTCGGCGTCGACGACGGCGAGGGCATGACGGTCGACATGGCTCTGGCCGCCGCCGGCCGCATCACGGCCTCGACCGAGCTGCCCGTGAGCGTCGACTTCGAGCGCGGCTACGCCGTCGACTCCTCCGGCGTGCGCGACAACGTCGCCCGGCTCATCGACGCCGGTGCTGCCGGACTCAACATCGAAGACTCCCTCGAGGGCGCGACGAGCGAGCGCCGGCCGATCGACGAGGCCGCCGCTCGCGTCGCGGCCGCTCGAGCCGCTGCCGACGCCGCGGGCGTGCCGCTCGCGATCAACGCGCGCACCGACACGCTCGCGGGCTCGCCCGACAACTGGCAGGAGGCGATCGACCGCGCGAACGCCTACGTCGACGCGGGCGCCACGAGCATCTTCATGCTCGGCTTGAGCACCGAGGAGAAGGTCGCGGATGCTGTGGCCGCCGTGCGCGCGCCGATCGCCGTCTTCGCGCATCCCGGCTACATCGCCTTGCCGCGCCTGGCCGAGCTGGGAGTGGGCCGCGTCTCGTTCGGCCCGCAGTCGCTCGGGCTCACGCTGCACCACCTCGCCGCCGCCGCCGCGCAGCTGACCGCTCGCGGCGACTACCCGAGCGAGCTCGGCTACCGTTACGAGTTGTGAGCAGCGAACCCTTCAACGACGATCTCGACCCCGATCGCTCGGGGGCGGGATGGCAGCCGCTGCTGGACAAGCCCGGCTACGAGCAGTGGTACGACGGTTCCGAATGGCGCGGTCGCCCGCACCGCGAGCCCGACCCGTTCTCGGCCTTCACGCCCGAGCTCGCGCGCAGCCTGCGGCCCGGCCCGAACCGCGCTGCCCGCATTGCCCGGCTCGGCATCGTGGGCATTCTGCTCAGCTTCGTGCTGCAGACCCTCGTGGCGACCAGCACCATCGAGGTGCCAGGGGTCGAGCAGATCGCCCTCATCATCGGAGCGCTCGTCGTCGCTGCCGCCGTCGGCATCGGCACGGCCATCGCCTCGATCCTCGCTCTGCGCGCGGCCCCGCGACTCGGCGGTCGAGCCATCGCGTCGCTCGCTCTCGGCACCAGCCTTCTGCTCGGCCTGGCCCCCGTGCTGCTGCTCGTCGCGATCGGTCTCGCGGGAGGCGTGCAGGCCGGCTAGCACCTCAGCGGTTGATCGCCCAGTAGATCATGAGCATCGTGACGATCGCGCCCGCCACGAAGTTCAGCAGCAAGAAGCGCTTCCAACCGCGGTTGGCCGACTCGGCGGTCTCGTCGGTGATCATCCAGAACTGCGCGGTGATGATCACGTAGGGCAGGGCGGCGAGCGCGGCGAGCGGCCCCGGCCACTCGGTGCCGAGCAGCAGCAGACCGGCGAGCACGTAGGCGACGACCGAGAGCCGCACGGTCGCCCGCGCACCGATGACCGTGGCGATCGAGGCGAGCCCGCCCTCGCGGTCGGCGATGACGTCTTGCACGGCGCCGAACGCGTGCGACGCGATGCCCCACAGGAAGAACGAGGCGAGAATCAGCCAGAGCGCGGGCGTGAAGGCCGCCCCCGCGAGCACGAGGCCGTAGACCGCGGGGCTCACGAAGTGGGTCGACGAGGTCACCGAATCGAGGAAGGGCTTCTCCTTGAACCGCAGGCCCTTGGCCGAGTAGGCGATGACCGCGAAGACGCTCACCGCAAGAACGAGCCACGAGAGCGGCGAGCCGAGAATAACGAGCGCGATGAGGAACGGCACGTTCGTGATCACGGCGGCCCACAGCGTCGTGCGGTGGATGCTCGGGTCGAGCAGTGCCCCCTCGACGCCGCCCTTGCGCGGGTTGCGCAGGTCGCTCTCGTAGTCGAAGACGTCGTTGATGCCATACATGGCGAGGTTGTACGGAATCAGGAAGTAGATCGTGCCGATGATGAAGGCCGCGTCGACGCGCCCGGTCGTCAGCAGGGAGGCGGCCGCGAAGGGGAACGCCGTGTTGATCCAGCTCAGCGGACGCGAGCTGACGAACAACTGGCCGAGAGTGCTCACGGCTCCCCATCTTGGCGGGCGGGTGAGCGTCGCAGCAGTTCCCACACCGAGGGCAGCAGTACGAGCGCCGCCACGGTGTAGGCGAAGTCTTCGATCGGCGCCAGGCCGATGCGCACCCCGCTGATCAGGCTGTCGTCGTAGGCGACGAGGCCTGTGCCGATGATGACGTTGTCGAAGATCGCCGTGAGGGTGAGCAGCAGCACGGCGGCGAGGCCCACCGCGCGCCAGCGCGGTGCACGGCGCACGACGATGGCTGCGATCGCGACGAGAGCGACGACGGCGAGGAAGACGATGTTGAGAAGCGTGTAGGTCATCCCTCGGCGCCTCCCTCGATCGGGGCTGTGGATGCCCGCCGCGACCATCGCCCGTCGAGCCAGTCGCCCGCCGCGGTGTACGCGTTCATCGTGTTGTAGCAGAGCAGGGTCAAGAAGAAGACTTCTTCGATCGGCAGCTCGGGGCCGATGAGCAGCCCCGTCATGAACTCGGTCTGGCCGCGGAAGAAGATGCCGAGCAGAATGCCGCCGAGATCCCAGATGAGAAAGAACACGACGCCCGTGACGAGCACGATCACGGCACGGCGCGCATCGCGCCAGAAGAACAGGGTGAACCGGCGGTCGAGCAGCACCATGCCGGTGAGCGCCACGGCGAGCGCGACGAGGTACGCGAAGTTGATCGGAGACATCGCGGGGCTCAGGCTCAGGCGGCGGCGGGTGCCGGGTCGGCCGCCTCGGTCGTCGACTCAGCCGCGACCGTGCGCTCGAGCGGCTCGGGCAGCGGGCCGGTCGAGGTGTCGCCGCGCAGGCGCTTCACGAGAACCTCGGCGCTGATGAGGCACATCGGCAGGCCGATGCCCGGAATCGTCGAGCCGCCCGCGTAGTAGAGGCCCTTGACCTTCTTCGAGATGTTGCCGGCCCGGAAGAAGGCGCTCTGCGAGAGGATGTGCGCCGGCCCGAGCGCGGTGCCGCGCCAGGCGTTGAGGTCGGCGTTGAAGTTGCCGGGGCCGTAGCTGCGGCGCACGACGATGCGGTCGGCGAGGTCGGGAATCTTCGCCCAGTCGGCGATCTGCGCGATGATGCGGTCGGCGTAGACCTCGAGGGGCGTGTCGCCGTCGCCGTCGACGTCGCCGCGGCCGAACGATAGATCGGCGGGCGCCGGCACGAGCACGAAGACGTTCTCGTGGCCCTCGGGCGCGACCGAGGGGTCGACGCCGCTCGGCTTGCAGATGTAGAGCGAGGCCGGGTCGGGCAGGGTCGGCTGCGGGCCGAAGATGGCTTCGAAGTTCTCGCGCCAGTTGGCCGTGAAGAGCAACGTGTGGTGCTCGAGCTGCGGCAGCTCGCCTTCGACGCCCAAGTAGAGCAGCAGGGCGCTCGGCCCCGCCGTCTTCTTGTCCCAGTACGACTGCGGGTAGGTCTGCAGCGCTTCGGGCAGCAGCTGGGTCTCGCTGTGGTGCAGGTCAGCGGCCGAGACGACGATGTCGGCTTCGATGACCTCGCCGCCTTCGAGCTCCACGCCCGTGGTGCGCTTCGTGGTCTCGTCGACGATGATGCGTGCGACGGGCGACGAGGTGCGGATGTTGACGCCCTGCTGCTCGGTCACCGCGGCGATGCGCTCGATGAGGGTCGTGAAGCCGCCCATCGGGTAGAGCACGCCGTCGGTCAGGTCGAGGTGCGACATGAGGTGGTACATGCTCGGGGTCAAGAACGGCGACGAGCCGAGGAATACCGCGGGGTAGCCGAGCACCTGGCGCAGGCGCAGGTCGCTGAAGCGGCGGCCCACGTAGTCGTCGAGGTTCTGCAGCAGCATCTTGACGAGCTTGCCCGTGCGCTTGAGCACGTCGCCGCGCAGCAGCGGACCGAACGAGGCGAAGCTCGTGTAGAGAAAGCGCTTCTTCGCCATCTCGTAGGTGTCGAGCGCCGAGTCGAGGTACTTTTCGAGCTTGGCGCCCGCGCCCGGCTCGATCGACTCGAACAGCGCGATGTTCTCGTCACGCGTGGCCGCGATGTCGGTCGGCTCGTCAAAGCCCTGCGTGATGACGCGGTAGCCGGGGTCGAGCTGCACGAGCTCGAGCTGCTCGGCGGCACTCGTGCCGCACAGCTTGAAGAAGTGGTCGAACACCTCGGGCATGAGGTACCACGAGGGGCCCATGTCGAAGCGGAAGCCGTCTTTCTCCCACGACCCGGCGCGGCCGCCGACCTCGGGCTGCTTCTCGACGAGCGTCACCTCGTGTCCATCGCGGGCGAGCAGAGCTGCGCTGGCCAGGCCCGCGATGCCTCCACCGATGACGACGACGCGACTCATGATGCTGCTCCGATCGAGAGGGTTGCCGCGGCGGGGCGCGGTCGAGGGGTGCGGCCGGCGAGCGCCCCGAGGGCGATGCGAGCCTTGACGGGGTCGGGCACGCGCACGCGCGCACGCACGAGCTGCTCCGCTGGGGTCTTGCGCAGGCGCACGGAGAGCTCGGCGAAGAGCCCCTGCGCGAGGGCGACCGCGCGGCGGCTGCCCTTCGGCAGCTCGGGAATCACGGCGGCGGAGGTGCGCAGGTCGGCGTCGATGTCGTCGAGCAAGCGGTGCTTCTCCTCTTCGGTGAACGAGTCGACGCGGATTCCGGGGAAGTAGCTGCGCCCGAGCGTCTCGAAGTCGGCGGCGAGGTCGCGCAAGAAGTTGACCTTCTGGAAGGCCGCCCCCAGGGCACGTGCACCGGTGACCAGACGCTCATCCTGCTCTGCGTCGATGGGCATCCCCTGAACGAACGCCCGCAGGCACATGAGCCCGACGACCTCGGCCGAGCCGTAGACGTAGCGGTCGAAGCTCGCCTGGTCGTGCTCGGTGTCGGTGAGATCCATGCGCATCGAGTGGAAGAACGGCTCGGTGAGCTCGGTGCCGAACCCCACCTCGCGCGCGGTGCGGGCGAAGGCGTGCACGACGAGGTTGGTCGAGTAGCCCGACTGCATCGCGGCCTCGGTCTCGGCCTCGAACTCGTTGAGGTAGCGCGCGGCGTGCACGCTGTCGAGGCCCGCGTCGGTGACGCCGCCGTCGACGATCTCGTCGGCGACGCGCACGAGCGCGTAGATGTTCTCGACGTGCTGGCGCACGCGGGCGTCGAGCAGGCGCGAGGCGAGCCCGAACGAGGTGGAGTAGCGGCGGATCACGGTCGAGGCGGTCTCGTCGGCGACGCGGTCGTAGAGACTCAGGCGGTTCATCGCACCCGCTTCAGCACGGTCTCGGCGACGGGGTGCAGCTCGTCGCGCAGGGCGGAGGGGATGTGCGGCTCGGCGAGCCGTGCCAGTGCCCGGTTGGCGTAACCGCGGGCCAGGTCTTCGGCGAACGCGCGGGCGCCGCACTCGATGAGGAGCAGCCGCGCCTCATCGGCCTCCTCGAGCGAGAGATCGGCCTTGCCGATCAGCTCGCACAGTCGGGCCCACGCCGGTGTCGAGCAGGCGAACGCGATCATGACCGTGCGCTTGCCCTCGCGCAGGTCACCGATCGTGGTCTTGCCGGTCGCCTCCTCTTCGCCGAAGACGCCGAGCACGTCGTCGACGATCTGGTACGCGATGCCGATGTCGCGGCCGAACTCGCCGAGCGTCGCCACGGTGCTCTCCGGGGCTCCCGCGAGAATCGCGCCCGCCTGCAGAGGCGACTCGAACGAGTAGACCGCCGTCTTGAGGCGCTCCATCGTGAGGATGTCGTCGACGAGAGGCATGTCGGGGTCGATCGAGAAGTCGACGTCGATGAGCTCGCCCGCAGCGCTCGTGAACATGGCCTCGTCGAGCACGTCGAGCAGCCGCTCCCGAACGGGCGAAGCGACCCCGCTCTTGTCGATGAGTCGGTAGGCGTTGAAGAGCGCGAGGTCGCCCGCGATGACCGCCGCCGACACTCCGCGGTGCTCGGCGATCTCGACGCTGACGCCGCGGTCGACAGCATGGTCGCGATACGCGCCCGAGATGTTCGGGATGCCCCTCCGCACGAAATCGCGATCGATCACATCGTCGTGCACGATGAGGGCGGTGTGCAGCAGCTCGAAGGCGGCGCCCACGTAGGCAGCAGCATCCCGATCATCGCCGCCGAGCCCTTCATAAGCGGCCATCACCATGCGCGGCCTGAAGCGCTTGCCGCCCTGGGTGTTGCGCTCGAGCAGACCCCAGAGGTGCTCGTAGTGGGCTCCGAGAGGAGCCGCGCGCTTCTTGGATAGGCTGAAGAAGCGCTGCAGCACAGCGTCGACCAAGGCGGCTCGCGCCTCTGCGATGCTCGACTGGTCGTTCCTCTTCACCCGAGCAGACTACCGCGGCCCATGAGCGAACTCCCTGAAACCGTCGTGCTGCTGTCCGACGACGGCGACGTCATCGGCACAGCCCCCAAGGCGACCGTGCACACCGCCGACACGCCCCTGCATCTGGCGTTCTCCTGCCACGTGTTCGACGAAAAGGGGCGCGTGCTCGTCACCCGCCGAGCGCTCGGCAAGGCGACCTGGCCGGGGGTGTGGACCAACTCGTTCTGCGGGCATCCGGCACCCGGCGAAGACACCGCCGAGGCGATCGTGCGGCGAGCGCAGCGCGAGCTCGGTCTCGCCCTCACCGACGTGCAGGTGGCCCTGCCCGACTTCCGCTACCGCGCGGTCGACGCCTCGGGAGTGGTCGAGAACGAGATCTGCCCGGTTTACGTCGCACGTGCCGCAACCGATGTGGCGCCGGCTGCCGACGAGGTCGCCGAGTGGGCATGGGTCGACCCGAGTGAACTGCGTGCCTCGGTCGAGGCGGCGCCGTTCGCCTTCAGCCCGTGGCTCGGCTGGCAGCTCGCGGCCTGGCCCGGCGACTACCGAGCGGCCGACTGAGCCGGCGGAGCGATCGAGAGCGGCGACCGGGGAATGCGCACGACGACGCTCGTGCCCGACACTCCGTCTGAACTCAGGCTCACCTGCCCGCCGATGCGATGCTCGACGAGCGCGCGAACGATCGGCAGGCCGAGCCCGGTGCCGGGCACGTCGCGGTGCTGCGGCGATTGCACGCGGTAGAAGCGCTCCCAGACCGCCTCCTGCTCGGCCAGCGGAATGCCGGGACCCTCGTCGTCGATGCGCACCTCCACCCAGGCTGACTCGACAGGCGCGCTGAGCGCGACCGTGACGGTGCCCTCAGCGGGGCTGAACTTCATGGCGTTGGTGAGCAGGTTCGAGAAGACGCGCACCAGATCCTGCTCGACGGCGTGAATGGTCACGGGCTCGTCGGGCATCCGCCGCTCGACCGTCACGGCGCGCGCGGCGGGCACGAGCACGAGCGTGTCGTCGATGCAGTTGTCGAGCAGCACGCGCAGGTCGAGGTCGGCCGGAGGCCGCGTGCTGCCCTCGGTCGTGCTCAGGCGACTGAGCTCGAGCACGTCTTCGATGACATCGGCGAGCCTGCGGGCGTTGCGGTGGATGATGCGCCCGGCCTGATCGGTCTCGGGGTCGAGGTCGGCGTCGACGAGCTGCTCCGAGAAGCCCAGAATGCTCGTCACCGGCGTGCGCAGCTCGTGGCTCACGGCTGAGATGAAGTCGTCTTTCTGCGCGTTGAGCTGCAACAGCTCGTCGGCGACGAGCGTGGCGTCGCGCTCTCGAGCCGCGAGTGCATCAGCCGCGGTGTTCCAGTCGGCGCTCTGGCCCGAGACGAACAGCGCCGCGGCGGCGTGGGTCATGATGAAGAGCTGCAGAGCGAAGATGGCCCCGCGCTCATCAGTATCGAGCAGCAGCGCGAACGGCCCGATGTCGGCAGCCGTCGCGAGCGTCGCCGCGATCGCTAGTGCCACGGTCTGCAGCGCGACCGCCATAGGCGGCAGTCGGTATGCCCCCCACATGAGTGTTGTGATGATCAAGAAGGTCAGCGCCAGGCCCCCGGCGAGCGCGAACACGACCACGGTGAGAAACACGAGGGCGAGCGACTGCACGACGGGTTCCCACGTCGGCACGCGCAGCGGAATGCTCGGCGAGACGAGCGCGAGCGGAGCGATCGCGAAGAAGGCGCTCGCGTGAGAGGTGATGAGCGACGAGGCGACGAGAGCCGGATCAGCCCCGACGAGCACCGCTGCGGCCGCGGCGGTCAAGATCGAGAACAAGAGCGTGCCGATGGCGACACTGATCAAGAAGCGCCCGATCTGGACGAGGGTCGAGAATCTCGCGTGCGCGGCGCCGCCGGTCAGAATGCGCACGACCACCCACACCTCGATCGCGTTGGTCAGGCCGTAGGCGAGCGAGAGCTCGAGCGGCTGGCCGCCGAGGTAGTTGCCGAATGCCACGGCGATGACTACGACGCCGCTGACGGCGATCCGGCGACCACGACTGGCCAGCACCGCGAAGAAGAGCACGCCGATCGCCGGCCACCAGAGTGCGATCGGTGCGTCGGCGCTGATGGCGACGAGGCTCAGCCGTGCGACACCGATCGCCGCGATGATGAGAGCGGCGATGAGGATGCGCCGGGGGAGGGCGGGCAGGTCGTGCAGACGAGCGGCCAGCCCTCGAGCATCCATGGTTCGTCCTCGACTCGGTGCGAAGGCTCAGTCGCCCTCGTGCGCCAACGATAGCGCCGGAGCCTCGCTCGGCAGGCGCACTTCAGCCGTCGTGCCACCGCCCGGGGTCTCGCCGATCGAGACAGCCCCACCGAGGCGAGATTCGACGAGGGCCTTCACGATGGGCAACCCGAGACCCGTGCCCGGCACGGCGCGGTGGGCATCGATCGGTGCGCGCGCGAAGCGCTCCCACACCATCTCGCGGTGCTCGGCCGGAATGCCGAGCCCGTGGTCGATGACGCGCACGAGCGCACCCTCGCCATCGCGCCGCACCTCGATGGTCACGACGCCCTCGTCGTGCGAGAACTTGACCGCGTTCGACAGCAGGTTGGCGCACACCCGCACGAGCTCCCGCGTGCGCGAGCGCACCACGACCGGCCCGTCGGGCGCCGAGACGCTCACGCTGACACGGCGGCTCAGCACCAAACCCTCAGAGTCGCGCGCGCACTCCGTAGCCAGCTGCACGAGATCGACGGAATCGGTCGACGACAGCGGCCCGCCCAGAGCGCTCAGGCGGCTCAGCTCGAGCACGTCGTCGATGACATCAGCGAGGCGGCGCGCGTTGCGGGCGATGATCTCGCCGGCCTGCGCGGCGTCGGGGGGCAGCGGCGAGGCTTCGAGCTGCTCGCTGAACCCGAGAATGCTCGTCACGGGCGTGCGCAGCTCGTGGCTCACGGCCGAGATGAAGTCGTCTTTCTGGTCGTTGAGCCGCCGCAGCTGCTCGGCGCTGCTGAGGGCCAGGCGCTCGCGCTCGTCGCGCTCGGTCACGTCGGTGACGACGATCGTGACGAGGCCCGGGCCATCGCTCGAACTGCGCTCTGCGATGGAGGCGTCGAAGGTGCGCCCGTCGCGCTCGAACACGACGTTCTGCGACTCTGCCGCGGCGACGACGCGATCGATCTCGTCGATGCCGAAAGGCGGGTCGGAATCTCCGACCACCCTCCTCGCGCGATCGTTGCGGGCCACGATGCGCAGCCCCGTGCCGGTGCGCTCGGCGATGACGATGCCGACAGCCGCCGCGACGATGCCCTCGCGCAGCAGTTCCTCCTGCGCTTGCAGGCGGTTCACGACGGCGATCCAGTCTGCTCGAGCGGCCCAGACGATGAGCGCTGTGATGGCGAAGACGAGCATGAAGGTCTGGGTCAGAACGATGAACGAGCGGCCATCGGCCGTGATGGGGGCGAACGGCCCCCCACCGAAGGTCGTGAGCACGATGATCGCCGCCGACGTGAGGAACACCTGCAGCGCGCTGATCAACATCGGGAAGCGGAAGGCCGACCACAGAATGCCGATGACGGGGGTGAAGGCGACCGGCCACTGGTTGCCCGGCCAGAACACAAGAGCGATGAGCCCGAACAGCAGGGTCGACTGCGCGAGCACCTCGAGTCGGCGCAGGCCGCGCACGGCGGCGACCGGCACCATGACGACCGGCAGCATCACGAGAGTCGCCGTGGCGTGCGAGGCCGTCACCTGCGCGAACGACTCCAGTGGCGAGCGCCCGAGGAAGATCGCGACGGCGACGGCGATCGAAACGCCCGCCGCGGCACCGGCGATCAGCGCGACCGCGATGAAGCGCCCGGCATTGCGCAACGTCGCCAGCCGTTCGGGCACACCGCGCGGAGCCAAGAACGACGCGATGATGATGACTTCGACGGTGTTGCCGATGCCGAGCAGCAGCGCGAACAGCGGGTCGCGCCCGGCGAGCAGGTTGCCGACGCCCGTCAGCACGACGACCAGCACGAACACGAGAAGTCGTTCCCGATTGCGGGAGAGCATGGCGGCGAACGACGCCAGACCCGCCGCGGGCCACCACGCCGCGAGCTGCGGGTCGGCGAAGCTGAACTCGACGGCGGCGTAGGAGGCCACGGCGGTCGCCACGAGCATCACCACGATGATCGACCGGCGAAGGGCGTTCGACCCCGCGACCAGCCGAGCGATGATGCTCACCGGGCCTCCTCTGCTGAGCCGAGGAACGCCCTCGGTGTGCCGCGAACGTCGTTCTGCATGAGACACTATCGACAACACGAGGGGACGTGGTGGCGCATGGCGCACATCTTGATCGTCGAGGATGAACCCGACGTGCTGCTGCTGCTGGAGAACAGGGTGCGCGCGGCCGGGCACGAGGTCGAGAGCGCCACCGACGGCGAGACCGCCCTCGAGATGATCGCCGCACGGCGCCCCGGGCTCATCGTGCTCGACTGGATGATGCCGCGCGTCAGCGGCATCGACGTGCTCGAGAAGCTTCGGGTCGACGACCCCGACCACGAGGTGAAAGTGCTCATGCTGACCGCGAAATCGCAGCAGAGCGACATCGACCGGGCCTACACCGCCGGGGCCGACGACTACATCGTGAAGCCCTTCAGCTCGCGCGACCTCATCGAGCGCATCGCGAGCCTCGCCGGCGCGTGACGCCCGACCGGCCTACTCGGCGGTCGGTGCGATCTCAGTGCGGTGGAAGTTCTGCCACGAGCGCGAGGCCGTCGGCCCGCGCTGCCCTTGGTAGCGGTTCAGGTAGGCGCCCGTGCCGTAGGGGTTCTCGGCCGGAGAGCTGAGCCGGAAGAAGCACAGCTGGCCAATTTTCATGCCCGGCCACAGCTTGATCGGCAGAGTCGCCACGTTGCTCAGCTCGAGCGTGACGTGCCCCGTGAAGCCCGGGTCGATGAAGCCCGCCGTCGAGTGGGTGAGCAGACCGAGTCGACCGAGCGAGCTCTTGCCCTCGAGCCGGGCCGCGACGTCATCGGGCAGGCTGACCTGCTCGTAGGTCGAGCCGAGCACGAACTCGCCCGGGTGCAGAATGAACGGCTCATCGGGCTTCGCCTCGACCAGGCGCGTGAGCTCGGGCTGCTCTTCGGCCGGGTCGATGAACGGGTACTTGTGGTTGTCGAACAGCCGGAAGAGCGAGTCGAGGCGCACGTCGACGCTCGACGGTTGCACCATCGCCAGGTCGAGCGGGTCGAGGCCGATGCGGCCCGAAGACAATTCAGTGCGGATGTCGCGGTCGCTCAGCAGCATGCGGTCAGCCTATCGACGCCAACGGGTTCGCTACACTGACGGTGCACTGCTGCAGTGCGACTGGGGATGTAGTTCAATGGCAGAACTTCAGCTTCCCAAGCTGATAGCGCGGGTTCGATTCCCGTCATCCCCTCTGTGTTTATCTCTGGCTGCGCCGCCGCTCCTGCGGCGCAGCACGCTTCGCGCCACGAGCGCGGTCGCGGCACTTCGCTGACGTCGGGCCTCAGTCTTCGTCGGTGAGGGCGTAGCTGGCGATCTCGGCTCGGACGGCGTCGAGGGCCGCGGGCGTGAGGCCCGCATCGCCCGTCACGTCGCGCCAGCCGTCGACCATGACGTCGCCGAAGTTGTGGCCGTGCCGAGCCGGAACGCTCTGCCCCATGAGCATGTCGATCGTGACCTGCAGGCCGGTGACCACCGGAATCCAGCGCATCGACGGGCTCACGTCGGCGCCGCGCTGCTCGGGCTCGAGCCACTCGGGCGGTGACCACAGCAGTTCGGCCGTGAGCCACGTGATCGGGTCGGTCGCGTGCTGCAGGTACAGCACCCGAGGTTCGGCCCACTGGCCGGGCAGGCGCGCGGTGTCGCCCGGCTGCGACATCCAGCGCACCACCGCACCGCCGTCGAGCACGGGCTGCCAGGCAGGAGTGCCGGCGTCCCGCGCCGCCTGCAGCTCGCGCCACATGGTCGAGCTCGCGGGGCTGCCGACGAACAGCGCGCCATCGGTGCGGTCACGCAGCTCGTCGACATTGGCGAAGGTCTCCTGGCCGCCATGCGCACCGAGGCTCAGCCCGTAGGCCACGAGCCGCGGGCGATCATCGGCCGGCAGGCTCGACCACTCTGCGTAGACCGCCTCGAAGGTCGCCTGCGCGGCCCCGATCGGAGCATCCTGATCGAACAAGAACGACACCCAGCTCGGGGTGTAGGCGTACTGCACCGCCACGATCGCCGTGTCGCCCGCGTGCAGGTACTCGACCGAGTCGACCCCCTGGTCTTCGAGCCATCCCGAACCGGTCGTGGTCGCGACGACGAGCAGCTCGCGCTCGAACGCGCCCGTGCGGCGCAGCTCGGCGACCGCGAGCTCGGCGCGCTCGGCGACCGTCTCGGCATTGCCGAGGCCGACGTACACGCGAATGGGCTCGAGGGCGTCGACACCCGTCAGCTGGCTGATCTGCGCCGCCGTCGGGCCGCCCGCGACGAAGGTGCCGCCGTGGCGACCCAGGCCCTCCCACTCGATGGCCGACTCGGGGCCCGCCGAGCGGAAGTCGCTCGAGGGCTCGACGAGCGCAGCATCGGGAACGCCATTGCGGTCGGCGTAGATCGTGTCGATGGCGGCCACGACGACCATGCCGAAGGCGAGCACTCCGGCGGCCACCGCGACCGTCGCCGTGAGCAGACCGATCGCCGGCCCGGCCAGGCGCACGAGGTGCGCGGTCATGCGACGCACCCCGCGGCCGATGACCAGGAGCAGGGCGGCGGTGGCGAGCGTGCCGACGAAGAAGGCGCCCACCGCGACAGCGTCGAGCGGGGCGACCTCGACGAGCGCCCGAACCTCGTTCTGCCAGCCCACGGCCACGAGGCCGACCACGATGATGATGACAGCGGCGAGAGCGAGCATCCCCCACCAGAAGGCGATACGAACGCGAGCAGACGGCCGCCACGGGGTGGACGATCGGATGATCCACCAGACGAGGGCGCCGATCGCGTAGCCGATGCCGAAGGCCACGCCGGCGAGCGCTCCCTGCAGAATCGCGGGGCGCGGCAGCAGCGAGGGCGTGAGGGAGAGGGCCACGAGCGCGAGGCCGATGAGCACTCCGCCCGGGTCGAGGTGCCACCAGCGCCGGGTCATGGCGTCAGCCTAGGGCGGCCAGCAGTGTTCAGAAAGATGCACCAAACCGCATCGCGCGGGGTGCCGAACACCATGCACACGCAAGGGGGAGAAATGAGAACGGCAGTGAACCGGGCACTCGTGACCATGGCAGCGGTGGGGGCCGCCGTCATCCACGCCGCCACGGCTTTGACGACGACTGCGGGGGGCGTCGGCGCTGTTCTCTGGGTGGTGGCAGCCATCGAGCTGGCGATCGCGGTGGGGGCCGCGCTCGCCGCCCGATGGCTCCCCACCGCACGCACGGTCGCGCTGGTGCTCGTGGCGCCAGTGCTGCTGTGGGCGACGTTGCTGCTGGTCGCCGTCACCGCCGATTCACCGGCGATCGCGAGTGCGCTCGCGACCGCTCCGCTCGTCGGAGCATCGATTCTGGGGCTGGCCGGGGCTGCATTCGCGGGGGCGGATGCGCGGCGCACGCGGGTGGGGGCCCGCGTGCGCCCGGCCCGAGCCGGAATCGCCCTGGCGGCCGCCGCCGCTCTCACGGCACTCGTCGTCACGCCCTCGGTCGCGGCCACGCTGCCGGCGCCCGTCGCTCCTGCGGCCGAAGAGGTCGAGCAGGCCATCGTCTTCGGCGATCACAGCGAGCACGACGGCATGCTGCCGGGTGACATGCCTGCGGGCGACCCCGCCCACGCCGGTCACACCGACTGAGCGACCGCCCGGCCGATGAGCGGCTCGACATCGGCCATGAAGCGCCGCACGTTCTCGTCGACGATGATGTCGCTCGGCCGCAGGGGCCGTGCCAGATGCAGGCCGTCGAGCGAGCGGATGCGGCTGAGCGCCACGTAGGTCTGCCCCGGCGCGAAAGCGCGCGGGCCCAGGTCGACGATCGCCGCGTCGTACGTCGAGCCCTGCGACTTGTGAATGGTCACCGCCCAGGCAAGGCGCAACGGAAACTGCGTGAACTCGGCCACGATGTCTTTCGACACCCGCTTCGTGGCCGCCGAGTAGGTGTAGCGGTACTTCTCCCACGTGGCCGGCACGACCTCGTGACTCACGCCGTCGACCTCGACGAAGACCGTGCGGCCGATGCGCTCGACCGTGCCGAGCGAGCCGTTGACCCAGCGCGGGGTGCCATCACCCCCCGTGTCGTTGCGCAAGAACATGACCTGCGCACCGACCTTGAGCTGCAGCTCTTCATCGGCGGGGTAGCCGCCCTTGGGCCCGAACTCGCCCTGCACGTCGGCTCGCGCGGTCTTGGGTTCTCCGGGCAGGCGGCGGAGGGCATCCATGTTGATGCGCGTCACGGTCGCGTTCGTCGTCGCCAGCGTCAGCACGCCCTCGGTCGGCGCGGGGCGCGCACCCGCCTCGTTGAGCGCACGGCCGATCTCGGGCGTCACCGCGCCGTGCCGCACGGCGGTGAGCATGGCCCGGAAGTCGGCGTCCTGCTGGCGATGGATGGTCTGCAGCTCGACGATGCGCAGATCGGCCTCGTTCCACACCGCGGCATCGAAGAACCACATCGAGCGATAGTGGTCGGCGTAGTACGCGCGCTCGCCCTCGTCGCGGCCGGGCACGGGCGCGAGCTGGTACGGGTCGCCGAACAGCACGACCTGCACGCCGCCGAAGGGCTCGTGACGACGGGCTCGGGCCTGACGCAGGCGTCGATCGATCGCGTCCATGAGGTCGGCGCTCACCATCGACACCTCGTCGATGACGACCGTGTCGATCGAAGCGAGCAGGCGACGCAGCTCGGGCGGGTCGTCGAAGTCGTGATCGGCGATGAGCCCGATGGGCAGCCGGAAGAGCGAGTGGATGGTCTGCCCGCCGACATTGAGCGCTGCGACGCCCGTCGGGGCGCACACGACGACCTGGCGATCGGTCGCGGCGATGAAAGACTCGAGAAGGGTCGACTTGCCCGTGCCCGCGCGCCCGGTGACGAAGACGTGCTCGCGCGTCGACTCGATGAGGTCGAGCACCGCCGACTGCTCGGGGCTGAGGGGCGTGCCGTCGGGAGCCGTGCGACCCTCGGCCTGCGTCGTCATGCCACTCCTGTCTCGTCGGTCGCGGGCCGACGAGCCTCCACTGTAGCCGCGACCCGCAGCAAGACTGGCTCGGCTCGAGGGCCGTGGCCCGGGCCCGCGCCTAGGCTGACCGCATGACTCGCGAGGCGGTGCGGTGGGGAGGAGCGGCGGCGGCGCTGCTCGGGCTCGGCGCTGCCTCGTTCGCGCTCGCCGCCATCGCGACCGCGACCCCCGAGGCGCACGTGCTGCAGTACCTCGACGCGCTCGCCGACGACGATCTGGTGGCGGCCGCGCGCCTCGCCGGTCTGCCGAGTGACGCTCCCCTGCCGCTCGGCGACGACGGCGAGCCCAGCATCGTGCGCATCATCGAGCGCATCGATTCCGCTGGCGGCACCGCCCGCGTGCTCGCGGAGTACGGCACGGAGCAGGATGCGGTGACCGCCGTCTTCACGCTCGAGCCAGGCCCGGCCCACCTGGGGATCGTGCCCGTGTGGCAGTTCGCCCGCCCCCCGGTGACCACGGCGACGGTCGGCGTCGATCAGCACGATCGCGTGCGCGTGAACGGCGTGCTCGCCCAGACGCCCGAGGCCGGTGAAGCAGTGTCGCTCGCCGTCTTCGTACCGAGCCTGGTCACCGCGCGCGTCGTCGAGCCGCACGTGCAGGCGGCACCGGTCTCACGCCGGGTCGACGGCTCGACGGCCACGACGATCGAGCTCGAGGCCGAGACCACGGCTCTGCTGCAGCGCGTGGTCGCGCTCGAGGTCGAGCAGTTCTTGCTCGACTGCACCGAGCAGCGGGTGCTGCTGCCGACGGGGTGCCCGTTCGGCCGCACCGTGACCGAGCGTGTCGTCGACCTGCCTCTCTGGCAGCTCGTCGCGGGCCCCGACCTCGAGATCGTGCCGGGGCACGCGCCCGGTCGGTGGAGCGTGATCGGCGAGGCCGAGCTGCGGCTGACCGCGCAAGTGCAGCGCCTGCGCGACGGCCGATTGAGCGATCTCGATGAGACCGTCACGGCGAACCTCAGCGGTGAGGTGGTGCTCACGCCCGACGGCCCCGAGCTGACGATCTACCCGCCGCCCGACTGACCGGCAGGGGTGCGAGCGGCGCGCTGCTCGACGGGCGCGCGGTCAGCCCGCTCGGCGAGCATGGCATTCCAGGCCGCGAGATCGGCATCGCCGTCGCGATCAGCTTGGCGATCACGACGCTTGGACTCGCGCCCGTCAGCGCGGCTCCACGACCACACGACGAGCATCGCGAGCACCAGGGTGGGAATCTCGCCGACGCTCCAGGCGATGCCGCCGCCGGTCTGCTGATCGGCGAGCGGCGGCTGGCCCCACTCGCGCCCCATCGCGCCGAACCACTCGGGCAGCAGCAGCCCGGTGCCCGTGATGAGCGACAGCCCGAAGAAGGCGTGGAACGCCATGGTCGCGAGCAGGATGATGAGCCGGATCGGGTACACCGGCCGGTACGGCGACGGGTCGACGCCGATGAGCGCGTTGACGAACAGGTAGCCGCTGAGCAAGAAGTGCAGAATCATCCACTGGTGCCCGAGGTGGTCGCTCACCGCCCACGAGAACAGCGGCGAGTAGTAGAACACCAGCAGCGAGACCGCGAAGACGACCGAGGCCACGAGCGGGTGCCCCATGATGCCGGCGAAGCGCGAGTGCACGATCGCGAGAATCCATTCGCGCGGGCCCCGCGAGCCGTCAGTGCGGGCGTGGATGGCCCGCGACGCGAGCGTCACGGGCGCCCCGAGCACGAGCATCACGGGAATGCCCATGCTGAGCACCATGTGGCCGAGCATGTGGACGCTGAACAGGTAGCGCTCGTACACAGCGAGGCCGCTGCTCGTCACGAGCACGAGCGACAGCATGCCGAGCGTGAAGAGAATGGTGCGGTGCACGGGCCACGCGTCACCCCGCCGGTGCAGCCGCACGGCGCCCGCCAGGTAGAAGAACGCACCGAAGCCGGCGACGAGCGCCCACAGCAGGTTGAGATCCCACTCGGTCGCGAGGCGCCAGGGCTCGAACGCCGGCGGCAGTGGGGCACCCGTGAGAATCTCCGCGGGCGACGGGTCGGCCAGTTGATCGACGGGCACTTGCGGCACCGGGGTGGCCGTGCGCGCGAGCGCCGTGGCGAGCCCGGCGGCAGCACCCATGAGCGCAAGCTCGGCGGCCACGATGATCCAGAAGGCGCCGCGCCCGCGGTCGTCGCGCTCGATGCGCGCGATCATGCGCAACCGGTAGTAGGCGCCGAACGTGCCGAGCCCGACGAGGGCGACGACCTTCGCGATCACGAGCAGTCCGTAGGGCGTCGTCAACGCCTCGAGCCCGCCGACGCGCAGCTGCGCGCTCACGAGGCCGGAAGCCGCGACGACGATGAAGGCGATGAGCGCGACCGTCGAGTACCTCCGCAGCACGACCGTGAGGCGCTCGTCGAGCACGGGGCGCAGCGCCGCGATCACCAGCAGCCCGCCGATCCACACGGCCGCGAACACGCTGTGCAGGTACACGGCGGTGACGGCCGCATCGTGGTCGGCGGTGCCGCCGGTGTGACCGGTCTGCGCGACCGGCCAGAGGGCAGCCGCAGCGATGACGGCGACTCCGGCCAGCAGCGCAGGGCTGCGCACAGCGAAGCACAGCACCGTCACGACCGCGGCCATGAGTGCCGTCGAGAGCCACGCCTGCCCGAGCTCGGTCGTGCTGAAGTACGCAGCGAGCAGAGCACCGAACCGCTCATCGATCGAGAGCGGCTCGTTGTAGACGCTCATGAAGGTGAAGAAGCCCGTGGCCACGGCAGCGATGGTCCACACGGCGGCCGAGGCGGCAGCCATATCGAGCGCCCTCGAGAACTCGGCGCGCGCGGGGCTCAGCGCGAGCAGCGCGAGCAGCAGGCCGCCGATCGTGCCGGCGGCACCGAGCGTCGAGGCGAGCTTGGCGATCGGCAGCCCGTAGCGCACCACCGCTCCCGGATCGATCGCGAGGGGGGCGTCAGCGCCGCCCCCGGTGGCGAGCCCGATGAGCAGGGCCACGACCGCGCCCGACACGAGCGATGCGGTGCCGACGAGAGCCCAGGGCAGGGCCGTGGTGCGGGTCGCCGGAGCAGTCGTCGTCACCGTCTCAGGGTAGGCGACGGGGCTGTACGGGGGCTTCGGCCGAGCATCCGGAACGCGCAAAGGGCGACCCCCCGTCGAAACGGGAAGCCGCCCTCACAGCGGTGCGAAGCCGAAGACTACTTGGCAGCAGCCTTCAGCTTGCTGCCGGCGCTGACCTTCACGCCGTTCGATGCGGCGATCTGAATCGTCGCACCGGTCTGCGGGTTGCGGCCCTGGCGCGCCTTGCGGTGCGTCTGCTCGAACGAGATCCAGCCCGGGATCGAGACCTTGGTGCCCGACGCGACGGCGCCCGAGACGACCGAGAAGAGGGCGTCGACGGTGCGGTTCACATCTGCCTGGCTCAGGCCCGACTCAGCGGCCACAGCGGCGACAAGCTCGGAACGGTTCATGGTGTCCTCCTCGGACCTCAACGTTGGTGGTGATAATTCGCGAGTCATGAATGACCGCGAACCGCCTTGACGGTATCAGCAGATCCGCGTGTTTCCGGGCAATTCACCTCGGTGCGCCGAAACTGGGGGTTCGGGGGTCGAGAACGCGAAAGGCGGGGCACCCCGGCTCGGGGGCCCCGCCTTCGCAGAGTGGTCGGACTACCAGCTCGACTTGGTGATGCCGGGCAGCTCGCCGCGGTGCGCCATGTCGCGGAACCGCACACGCGAGATGCCGAACTTCGTCAGCACACCACGGGGGCGGCCGTCGACGGCGTCACGCGAACGCACGCGCACGGGCGAGGCGTTGCGGGGCAGCTTCTGCAGACCCTTGCGGGCGGCCTCGCGCGACTCGTCGGTGCCGTTCGGGTCGACGAGGGCCTTCTTCAGTTCGAGTCGCTTCGCGGCGTACCGCTCGACGACAACCTTGCGCTGCTCGTTGCGCGCGATCTTGCTCTTCTTGGCCATGACTTAGCGCTCCTCGCGGACTTCGACGTGCTTGCGGACGACCGGGTCGTACTTCTTGAGCACGAGGCGGTCGGGGTCGTTACGACGGTTCTTGCGGGTCACGTAGGTGTACCCGGTGCCGGCGGTCGACTTGAGCTTGATGATCGGACGGACGTCCTGCTGCTTGGCCACTAGATCTTCACCCCACGAGCGAGCAGGTCTTTGACGACCGACTCGATACCGCGAGCATCAATGGTCTTGATGCCCTTGGCCGACAGGGTGAGCGTCACATTGCGGCGAAGCGACGGCACGAAGTACGTCTTCTTCTGAATGTTCGGGTCGAAACGGCGCTTGGTGCGCCGGTGCGAGTGCGAGATGTTGTGCCCAAAGCCGGGAACGGCTCCGGTCACCTGGCAGACGGCTGCCATGGTTCCTCCTGTATGTGGTTACCGTACGGCGAGCGCCGTACCCAAGGTCACTTGTCGGCACGCAGACACCCGCTGATCCCTCCGATGCGGCTGGAGAGGCGAGAGCGCGTACAAGATGAGCGGATGGCCGCTCAACACAAACCCCTAGCTTACGACGAAGAGGGGTCGGCCTGCAATCTCGAGCACGCCTCGCAGAGACCGAACACGTCGACGACGTGCTCGGCGCGGGTGAACCCGTGCTGCGCCGCCACCTGGCGCGCCCAGTCTTCGACGGCTGTCGCCTCGATCTCGACGGTCAAGCCGCAGTTTCGGCAGATGAGGTGGTGGTGGTGGCTGCCCGGTGTGCAGGCGCGGTAGAGGGCCTCGCCCTCCTGCTGCAGCGAGTCGGCCTCGCCCTCGTCAGCGAGGTCGGCGAGGGCCCGGTAGACGGTCGCGAGACCGATGCTCGACCCCGACTGCTTCAGGGCGCCGTGCAGGGCCTGCGCGCTGACGAAGTTCTCGTTTTCGCTGAGGGCCGTGCGCACGGCCTCGCGCTGCCAGGTGTTGCGCTTCATCGAGCCACCTTCGCACGACTTCCGATCAGCCGACAGACCAGGTAGATCGCGAACGAGATCGTCGTGATGTACGGGCTGATCGGCAGCGAGCCGCCGATCGCGAGCAGAATGCCGCCGACCGCTGAGACGAAGCCGAAGATCATGCTCAGCACGGGCACAAGCACGGGAGACGACGACACCCGCAGCGCCGCGGCCGCCGGCGTGACCAGCAGAGCCAGCACGAGCAGCGCCCCGATGATCTGCACCGAGACGGCCACCGTGAGCCCGAGCAGCGTCATGAAGACGATGCTCAGCGCCCGACTCGGCACACCGCGCGCACTCGCCACCTCGGGGTCGAGGCTGTCGAAGGTCAAGGGTCGCCACACGATGAACAGGGCGACGAGCACCACGATGCTGATCGCGATCAGCAGACCGAGCTGCGGCAGGTCGACACTGATGATCTGCCCGGTGAGCAGCCCGAACTTGTTGCCGCTGCGCCCGGGGTAGAGCGCCAGGAAGAGGATGCCGAGGCCCAGGCCGAACGGCATGAGCACGCCGATGATCGAATTGCGGTCGCGCGCCTTGGCGCCGAGCACCCCGATGAGCGCCGCGGCGAGCAGCGAGCCCACGATCGAACCGGCGACGACGTTCACGCCGAGCAGCAGGGCGGCGGCGGCCCCGGCGAACGACAGCTCGCTGATGCCGTGCACCGCGAAGGCCATGTCGCGCTGCATCACGAACACGCCGATGAGGCCGCCGACGATGCCGAGCACCGCGGCCGCGATGATCGAGTTCTGCACGAGTGCGAGCAGCTGCAGATAGGTGGCCGGGTCGACGAAGGTCATGCGATGACCTCGTGATGGTGCTCGGCCTCTGGCGCGCCGACCACGATGACGCGACCGCGCGAGCGGAACACCTCGACCGGCGTGCCGTAGAGGCGCGAGAGCACGTCGTCGCGCAGCACCTCGTCGGGGGTGCCGATCGTGAACCGGCCCTGCGCGAGGTAGAGCACTCGGTCGACCATGCTGAGCACGGGGTTGATGTCGTGGGTCACGAACACGACTGCGGTGCCGTGCTGCTGCCGGCGCCGGTCGATGAGCTCGCTCACGGCGCGCTGGTGCTGCAGGTCGAGGCTCATGAGCGGCTCGTCGCACAGCAGCAGGTTGGGGTCGTCGGCGAGCGCCTGAGCCACCCGGAGTCTCTGCTGCTCACCGCCCGAGAGGCTGCCGAGCGGGCGATCGGCGAACGTCTCAGCGCCGACGGCCGTGAGCAGAGCATCCACCGCGGCACGATCGTCGCGCGTCGTGATCGGCGGGCCGAAGCGCTGACCGTTCACGCCGAGCATGACGAGATCGCGCCCGCGCAGCGGGGTGCCCGGCGCGACGATCTTCTGCTGCGGAATGTAGCCGATGCGCCGGTGACCGCGGTGCGCCGGATGCCCGTCCACGAGCACGACGCCGCTGTCGAGCTTCTGCTCGCCGAGCATCGCCCGCAGCAGGCTCGTCTTGCCGGTGCCGTTGCCGCCCAGCACAGCGATGAACTCGCCGGGGTTGACCTCGAGGTCGAGGCCGCTCCAGAGCGCACGGGCCCCGAAGCCGAGCGCCCCGCCCCGGATGCTGAGCACCGGGGCGGGGACGGGCAGTGCCTCGCTCGGCGTCACGGCGTCAGTGCCGCGGCGACCGCTTCGATGTTCGTGCGCATCCACGAGACATAGTCTTGCGCGTCGGGGAGGGTCTCGGTGAACGAGACCACCGGGATACCGGCCGCTTCGGCCGCCGATCGCACGCGCTCGGTCTCGGGGCTCGCCGTCTGCTCGTTGTAGGCGAGCAGACGCACCTCGCCCGACGCGATCAGGTCGAGCGTCTGCTGCAGGGCGAGCGGGGGCACATCGGCGCCCTCCTCGATGGCCTCCGTGAATTCGGCCGGGGTCTCGTCGTCGAAGCCCAGCTCGGCCAGCAGGTAGGCGGGTACCGGCTCGGTGGTGGCCACAACGCCACCACCCAGCGTGGCAGCGGTCTGCTCGAGCACACCCTCGAGCTCCTCGAGCGCCGCCTCGAAGGTCGCGAGGTTCTGCTCGAAGGTCTCAGCGTTCTCGGCGTCGAGCTCGATGAGCGCGGCGGCGATCGCGGCGGCAACGTCGCCCATGAGGTGGATGTCGTACCAGACGTGCTCGTTGGTGCCCTCGAGGTGGCCGTGCCCGTCGTCGTCGCTGTGGCCGTCTTCCTCCGAGTGGGCTTCCTCCTCTGAGTGGGCTTCCTCCTCCGAGTGGGCTTCCTCGTCGCTGTGGCTCTCCTCATCGTCGTGGCCGTGGGCGTCCTCGCCCTCCTCCAGCAGCCCGCCGACGACCACGGCACTGAGCACCATGGCCTCCGTTCCCGAGCCCTCGACGAGCACATCGATGAACGGGTCGTATCCGCCGCCGTTCTCGATGACGAGGTCGGCATTCGCGATCGCGAGCTGGTCTTGCGCGTTCGCCTCGTAGCTGTGCGGATCGATTGCGGGGGAGTCGATGATGCTCGTCACCGTGGCGGCGTCGCCGGCGATCGCGGCAGCGATGTCGCCGTAGACGTTCGTCGAGGCGACGACCGAGAGTCCGGTCGTCTCGGCGACCGGGGCGGCGCACCCGGTGAGGGCGAGGCCGGCTGCAGAAGCAACGAGCAGGACGGGAAGAGCGCGGCGGGTCGAGGTCATGAGGCGATGCTAAACGTTATCGAGAATGATTGTCAAAACGATTCTCAATAAGGCGCTCGCTCCGGCGTCGGTTCAGGATGCCCCGCTACCGTTCCCGCATGTCGAACCGCCGCTCGATGCTCACCATGACGGGGCTGCACCGCGCTGTGCTGCGGCTGAGCGGCGGGCGGCTCGGCCGCCGGCTCGGGGGAATGCCCGTCATCGAGCTCACCACGACCGGCAGGTCGAGCGGCCTGCCCCGCACGACGATCCTCACCGTGCCGCACCGCGAGCCGATGCCCGACGGTCAGAGCGGCGAGCGACTGATCGTCATCGCGAGCCGCGGCGGCGACGACGCGCAGCCCGCGTGGTACCTCAACCTCGTGGCCGAGCCGAGTGTGCAGGTGGCGCCGTGGGGCGAGCATCCGCAGGCCTATCGCGCCCGCACCGCCGACGCCGACGAGCGCGCCCGGTTGTGGCCTCTCGCGGTCGCGGCCTACCGCGGGTACGCCGAGTACCAGCGCAAGACCGAGCGCGAGATACCGGTCGTGATCCTCGAGCCGGCGCCAGCGCCCTAGTCGAGCAGCAGCGCGGGCTCTTCGATGACGCTCGCCACGTCGGCCAAGAAGCGGCTCGCCACGTCGCCGTCGACCACGCGGTGGTCGAACGAGGCGCCGAGCGTCGTCACGAAGCGCGGGCGCACTTCGCCATCGACGACCCACGGCTTCTGCTTGATCGTGCCGAGCGCGACGATCGCGACCTCGCCCGGGTTCAAGATGGGCGTGCCCGTATCCATGCCGAAGACGCCGATGTTGGTGATCGTGATCGTGCCGTCGGCCATGTCGGCGGGCTGCAGCTTGCCGTCGCGCGCCGTGATCGTCATTGCCTCGATCGCCTGGGCGAGCTCGCGCAGACTCAGGTCTTGCGCGTTCTTGATGTTCGGCACGACCAGCCCGCGCGGGGTCGCCGCGGCGAAGCCGAAGTTCACGAAGTGATGCACGATGATCTCGGTGTCGGTCCACGTCGAGTTCACCGTGGGGTTGCGGCGCACCGCCCAGATCATCGCCTTCGCCATGATGAGCAGCGGCGAGACCTTGATGCCCGCGAAGTCGGGGCTCGCCTTGAGGCGCTTGACGAACTCCATCGTGCGGGTCGCGTCGACGTCGACGAAGAGGCCGACGTGCGGGGCGCTGAACGCGCTCTTCACCATGCCCGCGGCGATGGCCTTGCGCACGCCCTTGACCGGGATGCGGTCTTCGCGCTCGTTCGGCCACGCGGGGGTCTGGATATTGCGGAACACGCTCGCCTGCTGCGCATGCCGGATGACGTCGTCGCGTGTGATCTCGCCCGCAAGACCCGTGGCGGTCACGGCGGCCAGATCGACATCGAGATCTTTCGCGAGCTTGCGGATGGGCGGCTTCGCGATGACCGGGCTCGACTCGGCGGCCGGCACCGAGCTGAGGCGCGGCGGGGCCGCGGCCGGGGCGGCCTCGGCGGGCGCGGCGGGTCGGCCCCGCGTGCGGCGCGAGGCGACGTGCCCCTTCGACCCGTAGCCGACGAGCACAGCGCCCGAGGTCGACGGCTCGGCCTCGGTCGCGATGCTGGAGGCGGTGTCGGCGACGCCGTCGGCGGCACCGGAATCGGGCGACGCGAGATCAGCATCCCCCCGCACCGTGATGATCGGCGTGCCGACCTCGACGGTCTGGCCCTCGTCGACCAGCAGCGCGTCGACCGTGCCCGCGAACGGCGAGGGCAGTTCGACGAGCGACTTCGCCGTTTCGATCTCGACGAGCACCTGGTTGATGGTCACGGTGTCGCCGGGCTTGACGCGCCACGACACGATCTCGGCCTCGGTGAGGCCTTCCCCGACATCGGGGAGGGGGAACTCGGAGACGCTCACGGTGTCCTCCAGTCAGGCTTCGGTCAGTATGCCAGGGCGCGGTCGACGGTGTGCAGGATGCGGTCGACGTCGGGCAGGTAGACGCCCTCGAGCTTGGCGGGCGGAAAAGGGGTGTCGTAGCCGCTCACGCGCAGCACCGGCGCTTCGAGCGAGTAGAAGGCGCGCTCGGTGATGGTCGCTGCAATCTCGGAGCCGATGCTCACCGAGCCCGGCGCCTCCTGCGCCACGACGAGCCGACCGGTGCGCCGCACCGAGTCGAGCAACGGCCCGTAGTCGATGGGTGAGAGCGAACGCAGGTCGACGACCTCGATGCTCGTGCCCTCCTCGGCGGCGAGCTCGGCGGCGTCGAGCAGCATGCTCACCATGGCGCCGTGGCCGACGACCGTGACGTCGGTGCCCGCCCGCACGATGCGCGAGGCGTGCAGGTCGATGCCCGGCGCGTCGACGTCGACCTCGCCCTTCGGCCAGTAACGGCTCTTGGGCTCGAAGAACAGCACGGGGTCGGTGCTCGTGATGGCCTGCTGAATCATCCAGAAGGCGTCGTGCGGAGTCGCCGGGCTGACGAGACGCAGGCCGGGAGTGTGCGCGAAGTAGGCCTCGGGGCTCTCCTGGTGGTGCTCGACGGCGCCGATGTGCCCGCCGTAGGGCACGCGGATGACGACCGGCAGCTGCAGAGCGCCCTCGTGCCGCGCCGTGAGCTTCGCGAGCTGCGTCGTGATCTGGTCGAAGCCCGGAAAGATGAAGCCGTCGAACTGGATCTCGC
>SXMG01000059.1 GCA_005778835.1 Actinomycetota bacterium | reverse complement strand
GGTGTGGAGCGCACGTTCCCCGTCCACAGCCCGATCATCGACAAGATCGAGGTCGTCACCCGCGGTGACGTCCGCCGGGCGAAGCTCTACTACCTCCGCCAGCTGCGCGGCAAGAAGGCCAAGATCAAGGAGAAGCGCGAGAGCTGAGCTCTCGCCCCCTGACCTCGAAGGGCCCCGTCGAATCCTCGGCGGGGCCCTTCATCGTCTGCCGCCCGCGGCCGCCTAGACTGGCTCAGAACACCAGGGGAGTCATGACTGAGCAGAACGCGACCGCCGTCGGCGGAGCATCCACCGCGGCGTCGCGACCGGCACGATCGCCCGGACGCAGCGTTCTGCTGTTCCTCCGCGATGTCGTCGTCATCGTGGCCGCGGCGCTCGTCATCTCGTTCCTCATCAAGACGTTCCTCATCCGCTCGTTCTACATTCCGAGCGAGTCGATGCAGTCGACTCTGCAGGTGAACGACCGCATCATCGTCAACCAGCTCGTGCCCGACGTCGTGCCGATCTCGCGCGGCGACATCGTGGTCTTCCGCGACCCGGGCGGGTGGCTGCCGGCCCGCATCGAGCAGCCTCAGGCTCCGATCGACGCCGTCGGCGACTGGGTGCTGCAGGTCATCGGGCTCAGCACGTCTGATAGCGACGAGCACCTGGTGACGCGCGTCATCGGCCTGCCGGGCGACCGCGTCGTGTGCTGCAACGACCTCGGGCAGTTGAGCATCAACGGCGTGCCGATCGACGAGCGCTACGTGCAGTTGCCGCCCGACACGACCGATGTCAGCTCGCGCGACTTCCAAGAAGAGATTCCCGAGGGCACGATCTGGGTGATGGGCGACAACCGGTACGACTCGTCAGACTCGCGCTTCAACGGCGTCGTGCCGATCGACGACGTGGTCGGCCGCGCCTTCGTCATCAGCTGGCCGATCGATCGCTGGCGCTGGCTCGACAACCCGCCGCTCACGTTCGACGGGGTCGAGCGCATCGAGTGACGGTGCGACCATGAGCACGGCACCCACGCTCGAGGTCGAGCGCTCGCTGTTCGCCGCCGGAGCCCCGGTCGTCATCGGGTGCGACGAGGTCGGTCGTGGCGCGATCGCGGGCGTCGTCGCGGTCGGCGCGTGCGCGGTGCTGCCGACGGTGGATGCTCCGCCCGAGCGCCTGCGCGATTCGAAGCTGCTCTCTGCCGCGCGACGTGCCGAGGTCGAGCCGCAGGTGCGAGCCTGGGCGGCCGCTGTCGCGGTGGGGGAGGCCGGGCCCGACGAGATCGACGCGCACGGCATCATCGTGGCGCTCGGGCTGGCCGCACGTCGCGCGCTCATCCTGCTGCACGAGGCGGGCATCGACGTCGCCAGGGCTGCGGTTCTGCTGGACGGCAGCCACGACTGGCTGACGCCGGCGCTGAGCTCGCCGCCGCGCATCCTGACCCGGGTGAAGGCCGATCGCGACTGCGCCTCGGTGGCCGGCGCCTCGGTGGTCGCGAAGCAGCATCGCGATGCCCTCATGGTCGCCGATCACGACCGCTGGCCGGTCTATGAGTGGGCGGGCAACAAGGGCTACGGCAGCACCGGTCATCTGGCGGCGGTCGCCGAGCACGGCCCGTCGCCGCGCCATCGACTGACGTGGCTGCGGCAGCCCGCGCTGCTCGATGCCGTCGATGTGGGCCCGGGTTCGACGGTCTAGACTCGACACCGCTATGGACGACGACGAATTCGAGGACTACGACCGCGAGGTCGAGCTCGCTCTCTACCGCGAGTACCGCGATGTGGTGTCGCAGTTCCAGTACGTGGTCGAGACCGAGCGGCGCTTCTACCTCGCGAACGAGGTCGAGCAGGTCGTGCGCGAGATGGGCGGCGACTTCTACTTCGAACTGACCCTCACCGACGTGTGGGTGTGGGACGTCTATCGGGCCGACCGCTTCGTCAAGAGCGTCAAGGTGCTGACCTTCAAAGACGTCAACGTCGAAGAGCTCGGCAAGAAAGAGCTCAAGCTGCCGAAAGAGCTCGCGCTCGACGAATAGCGGGCGTGACATTCGCGATACGCGAACGAAACACCCTCGGGTTATGCTGAGCATCGCGTGTTCCCCCGCACGCATCCGTTGACCTGAGGCAGGCACCCGCGTTGTCAGCTCGCTCTCCCTTCCGCGCCGTCGTCGCGGGCGCTGCCGTCATGATCGTCGCCGCTGCGGCACTGGCCGCCGGTACGACCCTGGCCGAGGCGGCCCCGACTGCTCCCTTCATCACCACGCCGGGCGATGAGTCGACCTTCACGGCGACGACCATCTCGGTGTCGGGTGACGTGCAGGTCAACACTGACCAGGACGTCACGGTCTGGGTCGACAACGACGGCACGATCACGACGGGGTGCGTCGCCAACGTGCTGTACACCGAGAGCACCTTCACGTGCGATGCGTCGATACCGGGCCCTGGCAAGTACGAACTCACGGCCACCTCGGTCGACCTGTTCGACCCCGAGTTGGTGCCGAGCCCGGTGAGCAACGCGGTGACGGTCATCGTCGGCAACACCAACCCCGCACTGCTGGGCTATGACGAGTCGGGCACCGTGTGGAACAGCCTGGCACCGCAGCTCTCGGGCACGGGGCCGGCGCTGGGCGAGGTCGAGGTCGAGATTCTCTTCGGCGAAGGCAGCGCGACCTATTGCATCGTTTCCGAGGTTCCGGCATCGGGAGCATGGACCTGCACGCCCTCGGCCGTACCGAGCTGGACCTGGGGCTCTGTCGAATTCCGCGCCTATGGGCTCGATGTGACGGGCAACCCGACAGCCGATGACCAGATCGTCGGCGAGTTCGTGCCGCCCGCCCCCACGACCGAGATCGTCCTGGGCCCCGCGAGTGCGTCGCTCACCGCGCAGGGCACGGCCGACACGTGGTTCCAGACGCGGGTGTACGAGGCGATCCTGAACGGCGAGGGGTCGAGCTTCACATTGCGCGAAACCTGTGACTCCGCAGGCGACCCGCCCGTCATCGAGTGCTCGGTCTCGGGACTGACTCCGGGTATCTGGAACTTCTACACGAACCAAGACTTCGAAGAGACCTACCTCGAGACGATCGACGAGTACGTGCTGATCCCGAGCACCCCGACCGGCTTTACGGCGACCGTGCTCGCCGATCGGTCGGTGCGGTTCTCGGGTCAGGGTGAGCCCGGCTTCCGGGCCATCGTGCGCGATACGGCGCAGAACTCGGTCTGCTCGACGATCATCACCGCCGGTGGTGCGTGGCAGTGCACCGTCACGCGGCCGGTCGGCACCGCGAGCTACCGGAGTCTTCAGCAGTCGGTCGGGTTCGACACGCTCGACTACTTCGTCAGCTCCGACAGCTCGCTCGACGGGTTCTCGGCTCTCACGTCGGCGATCTCAGTGACGGTGCCGCCACCACCTGCGCCGCCGGCACCACCCGCACCTCCCACCACGATCGCTGCTCCGACACCGTTGCCCTGGGTGCTCGAGGGCTATGACGGCTCGCCGCTCACGCCGGGCCAGCAGCTGAGCCTGACGGCGACGGGGCTGCCGGTCGGCACGATCGTCGTGGTCGAGATCCGGTCGACGCCGCAGGTGCTCGGCACGACCGTCGTGGGTGACACGGGCATCTTCGCCCTCGACGTCGTCGTGCCCGACGATCTCGAGCCGGGCGAGCACACCCTCGTCGCGACCGCGACGCCGCCCGGCGGCGTCGACTCGGCTGTCTCGATCCCCGTCACGGTGCTCGAGCCGGTGCAGCCGATCGACGAAGCTCCGCCGGTCGAGCAGCCGGAGGAGCCCGAGACCGACGAGGGCTCGAGCGGAGCGAGCGGTGCGGGCGGTGCCGGCGGCGCCGGCGACCGGTCGCAAGCTGCCACGCCCTCGGCCATCAGCGACAGCATCCCCACGATCGAGCGCATCTTCACCTCGCCGCTGACCATCATCGTCTCGGGTGGTCTCGCGCTCGCGATCCTGCTGCTCGTCGCCTTCCCGGCCGAGCTGCTCAACAGCACGCTCGCCTCGAACACGCGCCGACTGGGCCGCTGGTACGCGGCGGTCGAGCGCGGTGTCGACCGCGCGACAGAGTGGTTCGCGTCGGTCACGCGCACGCGCGCCGCGGCGGCGGCTCTGCTGGTCGTGCTCACGAGCCTCATCTTCGGATTCGTCGATCCCGAGTACGGCTTCGATCCGGTCTCGGTGCGCATGACGGTCTCGCTCGCGATCGGCCTCTTCATCGTCACGTACGTGTCGTCGTGGATCAGCGGCGCGATCATCCGCCGGGTCTGGAGCATCGAGACGCGCGTGAGCCTGCAGCCCGCGGCTCTCGTCTTCGCCGTGATCGGTGTCGTGATCGCCCGCATCCTCGAGTTCTCGCCGGGCTTCCTGATCGGGCTCGTGATCGGGCTCGACCTCGTGACCCGCGTCGGCGCCCCGCACCGCGTGCGCGCCATTCTCACCAACATCGGGGTGATCGTCGGGCTCGCGGTGGTCTCATGGATCGGCTTCTCGATCATGTCGGCCGTCATGTCGGGCGAGCCGACCGTGGTCGGTCTGCTGGTCAGCGACGCGCTGGTCGCGACGACGGCCGAGGGGCTCACCGCAGCGCTCGCCGCGCTGCTGCCGCTCGGGTTCCTCGACGGGCACGAGGTGTTCCGCCGCTCGAAGCTGCTGTGGGCCGGATCGTTCGCGGCCGTCGGGACCGTGTTCTCGCTCATCGTGCTGCCGACCGCGGCGGGCGAGACGGGCGACGTGGCCGATGTCGGGTTCTGGATGCTCGTCATGGTGATCTTCGCCGTCGTCACCCTCACGCTCTGGGCGATTCTGCACTTCACCGGCCGTGGCGAGAGCGACGACGACGAGCTCGTCGAGCAGCCGTCGGCGACCGTGCGCTGATCGGGCGACTCCTTCACAGGCGCGAGTGAGGGGCCCGATCGCACACCGATCGGGCCTCCCACTCTGCCAGCGCTCCCCGCGCGCCATCCTGCTCTGCGGGAGGCGACATGGCACGCAAAGACGAGCTCGGCCGCGCGGGCGAGAAGCTCGCCGCTGAGCACCTGACCGCTGCGGGGTACACGATCCTCGAGCGCAACTGGCGCTGCGCGATCGGCGAGATCGACATCGTCGCGCAGCACGGCGGCACGACCGTCGTGGTCGAGGTGAAGACCAGGTCGGGTGTCGGCTTCGGCCATCCTCTCGACGCCGTCACGCCGCGCAAGCTGGCGAGACTGCGCCGGCTCGCGGGTGCCTGGTGCGAGGCGCAGCCGACACCCCCGGCCCAGGGTGTTCGAGAGCTGCGCATCGACGTCATCGGCGTCGTCGCGGGGCGCGACGGCATCACGATCGATCACCTCCAGCAGGTCTGCTGATGCCCGTCGCGCGCACCCTGTCGGTCGCCCTGCGCGGCGTCGACGGCGCTCTCGTCGAGATTGAAGCCGATCTCGCGAACGGGCTGCCGGCCTTCACCATCATCGGTCTGCCCGACGCGGCCCTCGGTGAGGCGAAAGACCGGGTTCGTTCGGCGGCGGCCAACTCGGGCTGCGATCTGCCGTCGCGCAAGGTCACCGTCAACCTTTCGCCAGCTTCGGTGCCCAAGCACGGCTCGGGGTTCGATCTCGGCATCGCTGTCGCGGCACTCGCCACGACCGGCATCGTCAGTCACGAGGCCATTGAGGCGGTGGTGCATCTGGGCGAGTTGTCGCTCGACGGCCGGCTGCGTCCGGTGGCGGGAGTGCTGCCCGCCGTGCTCGCGGCTCGCCGTGGTGGTGCGCGCGCCGTCGTCGTGCCGAGCGGCAACGCCGACGAAGCGCGGCTCGTGCCGGGCATCCGCGTCATCGCCGCCGCTTCGCTGCGCGACGTGCTCATCGGCCACGGTGCTGCGCTCGACCCCGTTCCGGTCGAGGCGCTCGTCGCTGCCGATGCCGACGGGCCGCGCCCGGAGACCGGCGACCTGGCCGACGTGGTGGGGCATCCTGAGGCTGTCGAAGCGCTGCAGGTGGCCGCGGCGGGCGGGCACCACATGCTCATGCTCGGCCCGCCGGGCGCGGGTAAGACGCTGCTCGCCTCGCGCCTGCCCGGGCTGCTGCCCGATCTCGAGCCCGATGCCGCCGTCGAGGTCTCGTCGGTGCGTTCTCTGGCCGGGCTGCCGCTCGGCGCCTCGCTCGTCACACGCCCCCCACTCGAGGCGCCGCACCACAGCGCGACGATGGCCTCGCTCGTCGGGGGCGGCAGCGGTCTCGTGCGGCCGGGCGCGATCTCGCGAGCCGCCCACGGAGTTCTCTTCCTCGACGAGGCGCCCGAGTTCTCCGGGGCCGTGCTCGACGCGCTGCGGCAGCCGCTCGAGACCGGTGAGATCACGATCCACCGCGCGCGCACGGTCGCGCGGTTTCCCGCGCGGTTCCAACTCGTGCTCGCGGCGAACCCTTGCCCGTGCGGTCAGGGTGGCGGCGATGACTGCACGTGCACGCCCATGATGCGCCGCCGGTACCTCGGTCGGCTCTCCGGCCCCCTTCTCGATCGCATCGATCTGCACCTCACGGTGCGCCGCGTCAGCGTGGCGCAGATGACCGAGGGTGCCACCGGGCCGGTGACGACGGCCGACGCCCGCGCCCGGGTCGTCGCGGCCCGCGCCCGCGCTCGAGATCGCTGGGGGTCGGAGGGGTGGCACCTGACCGCCCACGTGCCCGGCGCGGCCCTGCGGGGCCACCGATGGCGGCTTCCGGCCGCCGATCGTGGCGCACTCGACCGAGCGCTCGAGCGCGGCGCGCTCACGATGCGCGGCTACGACCGGGTGCTGCGGGTCGCCTGGACCTTGTGCGACCTCGATGGCGACGAACGCCCCTCGGCCGACCACGTGGGTCGGGCGCTGTATCTGAGAAAGGGAATCTGAATGAGCCGCTGGGGTATCGATGAGCACCGCATCGCGTCGGTCATGGCAGTCGTGCGCCCGCGAGGCGCGATGGAGTGGGAGCTCGACGCCGCCGTCGACGCAGAAGGCGTCGACGATCGGGAGGATCACGAGGGCGCGGGTCACGATGAACCCGGAGTGCTCGACGAGCTCTTCGCGCGAGCGATCTGGAGCGTGCTCGTCGAGCCGGGCGACTCGGTCGCCGGCGTGCTGATCCGCCGAGTCGGAGCCGTCACCGCCGCTCAGCTCGTCCTCGACCGTGCGCCGGCAAGGGTGCTGAGCGAGGCGGCAGCGGGTGAGATCACCGCTGAGGATGCCGAGTCGGGGCTGAAGCGCTGGACGGAGCGGTTGCGGGCGTCGGATGTTCTGCGCAGCCTCGAGAGCGCGGGCCGGTGCGGAGCGCGCATGGTCGTGCCGGGTGACGCGCACTGGCCCGATGAGGCGGTCGCCGCGCTCGGCGACAGCCCGCCCGTGCTCCTCTGGGCCAAGGGCGATCTCGAGCTGCTGAGGCGACCGGGTGTCGCGATCGTCGGCGCGCGTGCCGCCACCGGGTACGGCGAGCACGTGGCGATGGAGTTCGCCGCCGGGCTGAGTGCACGCGATGTCGTCGTCGTGTCGGGCGGCGCCTACGGTATCGACGGCATGGCGCATCGTGCCGCTCTCGCGAGCGGAGGCGCGACAATCGCCGTGCTCGCCGGCGGCATCGACCGCCTTTACCCGAGCGGCCACGAAGCGCTGCTCACCCGGGTCGCCGAGCAGGGGCTGCTGCTCTCCGAGGTGCCGTGCGGCACCCCGCCCACCAAGTGGAGGTTCCTCCAGCGCAATCGCCTGATCGCCGCGCTCTCGACCGCGACGGTCGTCGTCGAAGCGGGTCGGCGCTCCGGCGCGCTCAACACGGCACGGCACGCTCTGGGCATGGGCAGACCGGTCGGCGTCGTGCCGGGTCCGATCACGAGCGCGGCCAGCGCCGGCTGCCACGCGACCCTGCGGACAGAGCCCGCCACGTGCGTGACGAGCGTCGCCGAGGTCATGCAGCTCGCGTTCGAGGCCGACGGCGTGCTCGACATCCCCATGGCTCTCGAGCTCGACGGCGGCGGTGTCGACGAGGGCAGTGCCGACGATCGATCCTCTGATCCGCTCGCGACCCGAGTCATCGACGCCCTCCGACCGCGCCGTGGGCAGACCGTCGACGAACTGGCTCGAGCGGTGGGCGAGAGCACTGAGCGCATCCGATCGGTGCTCGGCCGGCTCGACCTCGACGGCCATGCGGCTCGCGGTGCCGACGGCCTCTGGCGCCGCATCGCGATCGCTGCGGGCAGCACGAACGCGGCATCCGCATCCTGACGACGGTTCATCACGACCGGTACCCTGAGCGCATGACGCAGATGGGGCAGTATCCACCGGCCGGCCACGTGCTCGTGCACATCTCTGACACCCACCTGCTCGGGCAGGGGCGCTCGCTCTACGGCAAGGTGCCCGTCGACGAGCGGCTCGCCACGGCGCTCGCTCGTCTCGAAGCCGGGCCCGTGAAGCCCGATGCGCTCGTCTTCACGGGCGACCTCGCCGACCTCGGTGAGCCGGACGCCTATGTGCGGCTGCGCGCGATCGTCGAACCGGTCGCCGCGCGCCTCGGGGCCGAGCTGATCTGGGTCATGGGCAACCACGACGAGCGGGCGCCCTACGCCTCGCTGCTGTTCGACGAGCCCGAGACCGATGCGACGCAAGACCGGGTCTACGACATCCGCGGCCTGCGAGTCATCTCGCTCGACACGACGGTGCCGGGCTACCACCACGGCGAGCTGACCCCTGCACAGCTCGAGTGGCTCGCCGGCGTTCTCGCCGAGCCCGCACCCCACGGCACCGTCGTCGCCGTGCACCACCCTCCGGTGCCGACGCCGCTCGAGGTCATGGCCGTGCTCGAGCTGCTCGACCAGCCGGCGCTCGCCGAGGTGCTGCAGGGTACCGATGTGCGCATGATCCTGGGGGGTCACCTGCACTACTCGACCCACAGCATGTTCGCCGGCATTCCCGTCTCGGTCGCCGCGGCCACGTGCTACACGCTCGACCTCGGCGCCGATGCAGGTCGGCTGCTGAGCGGTGTCGACGGAGGGCAGTCGTTCGACTTCGTGCACGTCTACGACGACCGCATCGTGACGTCGACCATTCCGCTCGAGGGCTTTCCCGAGGTGACGGGCTTCTCCTCCGACTACCGCCCCATGATCGAGGCGATGCCGGCGGATGCTCGCCTCGAGCAGCTCTCGAGCAAGACCTCGCACCTCAACCTCAACGAGGCTGCGGCGAGCGACGTCTAGGGGTTCTCCGCACGGGCATCCGCTCGCCAGGTTCTCGCGCGACCTGAATCGCCGGAATGCCCGCGGTATGCCTCGACGACGCGCGTCAGATAGCGCGTGATGACCGACTGCTCCTCCGCGTCGAAGTCGGTGATCGCCCGGTCGACCTCGGTGACCATCGGAATGATGCGGCTCATCGCCCGCCCGACCGACGCGGGCTCGGGAACCACGATCGTGCCGCGCCGATCGTCGGGATTCGGGGTGCGGTGCACGTGACCGAGCGATTCGAGCCGATCGATCACCGTCGTCACGGCGCCCGATGAGAGCCCCAGTCGCTGGGCGAGCGCGGTCGGCGTCAACGACCCGGCCACGATGAGGTGCTGCATCGCGGTGAGGTCGGTCGCGTTCACGGTCAGCTCTTCGCCGAGACCGCGCTCGAAGTCTTCAGTCACGTCGAGGAACTCGCGCAGCAGCAGCGTCGCGGGATGGGTGTCCCCGAAGCTGGGAGTCTGCTGATCCGATTGGCTCACGGGGCCAGAGTACCGCTAGTTTCTTCGAAGGTCATGTATCTCGATCATCAAGATAGATTCCGGGAACGCTTCTCCTGAGTGCTGACCGTCCCCATCGCACCATCCCGCCCCTCAGTACCTAGGAGCCTCATGATCGCGCTCACGCGCTTCATCACCGCCGCGAAGACCTCGTGGATCGTGCTCGTCGCCGGCATCGCCGCGACTGTCGCCCTCTTCGTGGCTGCGGGGTACCAGACCGCCGACGCTGCGCCGCCCGTCGGTCTTCCCGAGTCGGCCGAATCGGTGCAGGCCGCTGCCCTGCTCGAGCAGTTCGCCGACGACGAGTCGACGAGCGGCCTGCTCGTCTTCGGCCGTGAGAGCGGCGACTTGAGCGATGACGACCTCGCCGCCATCACCGAACGCACGACCGAACTCGCCGACCTCGCCCTCGACGGATTCGTGCCGCCCCCGACCGTCTCTGACGATGGCACCACCGCGCTCGTGGTCGTGCCGCTCGAGATCGAAGACCGCGTCTCGGTGCAGGCTGAGCGCGCCGACGAGATCCGGACCATCGCCGCCGATGGTCTGCCCGACGGCATCATCGTCTGGTTCACGGGCGCCGAGGGCTTCGCCGTCGACATCGCCGCCGTCTTCGAAGGCGCCAACTTCGTGCTGCTGAGCATCACGGCCCTCGTCGTCGCGCTGCTGCTCATCATCACCTATCGCAGCCCCGTGCTCTGGATCGTGCCGCTCGCCGTGGTGGGCGTCGCCGACTTCATCGCGGGCATCGCCGCACGGCTCGTCGCCGAGTCGCTCGACATCACGCTCGACGGCTCGGTCACCGGAATCCTCTCGGTGCTCGTCTTCGGTGCGGGTACCAACTACGCCCTGCTGCTCATCGCCCGCTACCGGGACGAGCTGCGCCTGCACCTCGATCGTCGCGAGGCGATGGCCATCGCGCTGCGCGGCGCGGGCCCCGCGATCATCGCGAGCGGCTCGACCGTCGCTCTCGCGCTCGCGACCCTGCTGTTCGGCGAGCTGTCGGGCAACCGTTCGCTCGGTCTCGCCGGCGCTGTCGGCATCGTCGTCGCCATGGCCTATGCCCTGCTCGTGCTGCCGGCGGCACTCGTCGTCTTCGGCCGTTGGATCTTCTGGCCGATCGTGCCGAAGTACGGCTCGCCCGATGCCATCTCGCGCAGCCCGTGGGGCAAGCTCGGGCGCGCGGTCAGCAAGAAGCCCGTGCTCGTGGCGATCGTCGGCTTCGTCGTGCTCGGGGCGATGGCGACCGGGCTCACGACGCTCAACGTCGGGCTCTCGCAGAACGATCGGTTCATCGTGAAGCCCGAGGCCGTGCTCGGCCAGGAGCGCCTCGCCGAGGCGTTCTCGGCCGGCAGCTCGGCCCCCGCCACGGTGGTCGTGCCGGCGGGCGATGTCGATGAGGTGCTCGACGGCCTGCTCGACGTCGATGGCGTCGACGACGCCGTGCCCGGCCCTGCGAACGACGACATCGCGCAGATCAACGTCGTGCTCGATGCCGACCCCGAGAGCGAGCGCGCCTTCGAGATCGTCGCCGAGCTGCGCCTCGCGCTCGACGATCTCGGCGACGGCACCGGTCTCGTCGGCGGCATCGATGCCGAAGGTCTCGATCTGCGCGACGCGCAGCAACGTGACCAGAGCCTGGTGATTCCGCTGATCCTCGTGCTCGTGTTCATCGTGCTTGTGGTGCTGCTGCGGGCGCTGCTTGCTCCGGTGCTGCTGCTCATCGCGGTCGTGGCGAGCTACTTCAGCGCGGTGGGCATCGGGTCGATCATCTTCGCGACGGTCTTCGGGTTCCCCGGCGTCGACACGACGGTGCTGCTGTTCAGCTTCTTGTTCCTCGTGGCGCTCGGGGTCGACTACTCGATCTTCCTGGTCACGCGGGCGAAGGAGGAAGTGCCGCTCTTGGGCACGTCGGAGGGCATGATCCGGGCGCTCGCTGCGACGGGCGGCGTGATCACGAGCGCGGGCATCCTGCTCGCGGCGGTGTTCGCGGTGCTCGGCGTGCTGCCGCTCATCGCCCTCACGCAGATCGGTGTGATCGTCTGCATCGGCGTGCTCATCGACACCTTGCTCGTGCGCACCGTGATCGTGCCGGCTCTGACCTTCATCGCGAAAGATCGCTTCTGGTGGCCTCGCCGCCCTGAGCTCACCGACGCGGAGGCCGCCGCACGCGGCGCGAACGGCCAGGCCGAGCGCATGCCCGATGAGGCGACCGAGCGGATGCCCGAGCCGGCTCCGGCCGCCTGACGAGCTTGATTCCGGGGGGAATCGCCTGCGACCCGTCAGCGCGCATCTCGCGCTGACGGGTCGCGCGTCTCTGGCGCCCGGCCTGTCGCCCGTGCGTTGCCGTGCGCGAAGGCTCATGCTGGGTGCATGCACGAGCGGGCATCGGCGATGCGTGAGGCGGTGACGCTGCACCTGCGCGCGCTCGAGCTCGAGCGCGGCGCGAGCGCGCACACGCTGCGCGCCTACGCGGGAGACCTCGGCACGGTCATCGACTTCGCCGAGAGCCGGGGTGCGGCAGACGACCCCGATCGGTGGGATCTCGAACTGCTGCGCGACTGGGTCTGGCAGCAGAACGAGCAGGGCCTCGCCGCCTCGACGCTCGCGCGTCGCACGTCGAGCGTGCGCGGATTCACGGCGTGGCTGGCCCGCACGGGCCGCACGCCGGCCGACATCGGAGTGCGACTTCGGGCTCCGCGGGGCGAGCGACGACTGCCGCGCGTGCTCACGCGCTCGCAGATCGATGAGGTGCTCGACGACCTCGACTCCCGCGCTGCGGACGACGCCCCGAGCGCGCTGCGCGACCGCGTGGCGATCGAGCTGCTGTATGCCAGCGCGCTGCGCGTGAGCGAGCTGGTGGGGCTCGACGTCGACGATGTCGATGACCAGCGGCGCGTCGTGCGCGTGCTGGGCAAGGGGGCGAAAGAGCGCATCGTGCCGTTCGGACTGCCCGCGCAACGGGCGGTGCGCGCGTACCTCGAGCGCGGTCGACCCGCACTCGTCGAGGCCGAGTCGGCCTCGGCGCTGCTGCTGGGCCCCCGAGGCCGTCGCCTCTCGACGCGCGCGGTGTACGGGCTCGTCGCCGGTCTGCTCGCCGAGCTGCCGGGCACCGGGCCGTCGGGGCCGCACACGCTACGGCACACCGCGGCCACGCACCTGCTCGACGGCGGCGCCGATCTGCGCGCGGTGCAGGAGATTCTCGGGCACGCGAGCCTCGGCACGACCCAGATCTACACCCACGTGAGCGCCGAGCGCCTGGCCTCGGTGTACCGCACGGCTCACCCGCGCGCCTGAGCCGCCGTCCGCCGCGAGCGATGAGCGCGCCCGCGGGGAGCGAGCACGTCATGGTGGCACCTCACCCAGCGGCAGCAGCACGGCGCGCTGCAGCCCTCCGAGCCAGAGCAGCGGCGAGACGTACTCACCCGCCACGCGCACGCCGAGATGCACGCACGGTCGTGCGCAGTGCCCCGGCAGCAGCATCCCGATGACGTCGCCCGCCCGCACGACGTCGCCGGCGGCCACCACAGGCTCGACCGGCTCGACGGTCGAGAGCACCTGCCCCTGACGCACGGTGATGACCGGGCGATCGACGACGACTCCGGCGAAGTGCACGACGCCGCTCGTCACGGCGCGAACCTCGACACCTGCGCCAGCCGCCGCGAGGTCGACCCCGCGGTGGCCGACGCCGTAGGGGGTCGGCGGAGCGAGGAACGGCCGCACGATGACACGCTGACCGTCGACCGGCCAGACCCAGCCCGCGGCGGCGGTGCTCGCCGACGAGAGCGGCGCGGCGCCGCCTCCGGAACCGAGCACCAGCAGGGTGACCAGGACGACTCGAGAGGGCAGGAGCACGGCGACAGCATTGACGAGAGCACAGCATCCACGTCGAGAATTCGCGCGTCGGGGGAGACCAGGGCCGCACGACCAGCAGGTGAGGGAGCGGTGATATGCTGGGCGACGCAGTCGTGCGCGTCACGGCTGACTTCGCGTGTCCACTTCATGGCGCATATCCCCGTCAGTCCCGCATGTCTTCCGAGCAATCGGCAGCCACTCGGGTCGGGGCCAGCGCCGGGCACCAGGGCCCCTCCCGTCGGGCGGGGCGACAACTGAGAACAAAGGAGCACGGCCATGGCCGTCGTCACTATTCGCCAGCTGCTCGACAGCGGCGTGCACTTCGGGCCCCAGACCCGCCGGTGGAACCCGAAAGTCAAGCGCTTCATCCTGACCGAGCGCAGCGGCATCCACATCATCGACCTGCAGCAGTCGCTCGCCTACATCGACAAGGCCAACGACTTCGCGAAGGAGACCGTCGCCCACGGCGGCACGATCCTCTTCGTCGGCACCATGAAGCTGGCGCAGGAGTCGATCGCCGTGCAGGCCACGCGCGTCGGCCAGCCCTACGTCAACCAGCGCTGGCTCGGTGGTCTGCTGACCAACTTCCAGACAGTGTCGAAGCGCCTGCAGCGTATGAAAGAGCTCGAAGAGATCGACTTCGACGACACGACGCAGGGCTTCACCAAGAAGGAACTGCTCATCAAGAAGCGCGAGCTCACCAAGCTGCACAAGTCGCTCGGCGGTATCCGCAACCTGACCAAGACGCCGAGCGCCATGTGGGTCGTCGACCCCAAGCGCGAGCACCTCGCGATCGACGAGGCCAAGAAGCTGGGCATCCCGGTCATCGGCATCCTCGACACCAACGCTGACCCCGATGAGCTCGCGTACCCGATTCCGGGCAACGACGACGCCCTTCGCTCGGTCGCGCTGCTGACGCGCATCATCGCGGATGCTGCTGCCGAGGGCCTCATCCAGAAGCACCAGAAGCCCGAAGCCGAGGGCAATGTCTCGGCCGTCGAGCCCCTCGCCGAGTGGGAGCGCGAGCTGCTTGAGCAGGGCCAGGCTGCTGAGGCGCCTGCTGCTGAGCCGACCGACGAGGTTGCCGCTGAGGCGCCCGCCGAGGCTGCTGCGACCGCTGAGGCGCCTGCCGAGGAGGCTGCCGCTGAGGAGGCCCCCGCCGAGGAGGCTGCTGAGAAGCCGGCCGCCAAGAAGGCTCCGGCCAAGCAGGCTGCCCCGAAGAAGGAGGCCGCTGCTGAGGCTCCGGCCGACGAGCCCGCCGCCGAGGAGGCCGCCGAGAAGCCGGCTGCCAAGAAGGCTCCGGCCAAGAAGCC
>SXMG01000058.1 GCA_005778835.1 Actinomycetota bacterium | reverse complement strand
ACGGCGGCAGTCTGCAGTACGTGCTGCGCAGTCTCGTCTAGGTCTCGAGGCAACCGTCAGCGAACGCTCAGCAACTGGCGCGCGCAGACCGGGTGACGTTCGGGAAGCGTCGGTAGAGTAATTCAATGGCACTGCTCGACACCATTCGCTCACCCCGCGACCTCGACCGGCTCACCGAGTCCCAGATGGTCGAGCTGGCGGAAGAGATCCGTCGCTTTCTCGTTGCCGAGGTCTCGAAGACGGGCGGCCACCTCGGCCCGAACCTCGGCGTCGTCGAGCTCACGCTCGGAATCCACCGCGTCTTCGAATCACCCCGCGATGCGATCGTGTGGGACACGGGGCACCAGTCGTACGTGCACAAGCTCGTCACGGGTCGTCAAGACTTCTCGCTGCTGCGCCAGAAGGGCGGGCTCGCGGGCTACCCCCAGAGGTCGGAGAGCGAGCACGACATCGTCGAGAGCTCGCACGCCTCGAGCTCGTTGAGCTGGGCCGATGGCATCTCACGCGCCTTCGAGATGACGGGTCAGGACGACCGGCACGTCATCGCGGTCGTCGGCGATGGCGCGCTCACGGGCGGCATGACCTGGGAGGCCCTCAACAACATCAGCGACGACAACAGCCGCAATCTCGTCATCGTCGTGAACGACAACGGACGCTCGTACGCGCCGACGATCGGCGGCATGGCGCGCTTCTTGTCGACGGTGCGCACTCGTCGCTCGTACTACCAGTTCCGCCGGGGCACCGAGCGGGCCTTCGGGTACCTGGGGGCTCCTGGCCGCGCGGTCTACCGCGGCGTGCGCGGCGGCCTGCATGGGTTCCTCTCGCGCTTCACGAACAACGAGGCCCTCTACTCGAATCTCGACATCAAGTACATCGGCCCCATCGATGGTCATGACCTCAAAGATGTCGAGCGTGCTCTGCGGCAGGCGAAGGAGTACAGCGCACCCGTGATCGTGCACGCGATCACTCAGAAGGGGAAGGGCTACGAGCCCGCCCTCGCCGACGTCGCCGACCAGTTCCACGCCGTCGGGCAGATCGACCCCGAGACGGGGGAGTCGGTCGAGCAGGCGAGCCGGCCGTCGTGGACCTCGGTCTTCGCGGACGAGATCGTCTCACTGGCCGACCGCGATCGACGCATCGTGGGCATCACGGCGGCGATGCTGCGGCCCACGGGGCTGCACAAGCTCGCCGAGAAGCACCCCGACCGCATCATCGACGTCGGCATCGCCGAGCAGCACGCCGTCGCGTCGGCCGCCGGCCTCGCCTACGGCGGCATGCACCCGGTCGTGGCCGTCTACGCGACGTTCATCAACCGCGCCTTCGACCAGGTGCTCATGGATGTCGCCCTGCACAAGGCGGGCGTGACCTTCGTGCTCGACCGCGCCGGAGTGACCGGGCCCGACGGAGCCAGCCACCACGGCATGTGGGACCTCTCGATTCTGCAGGTCGTACCGAACATCCGCCTCGCGGCTCCGCGCGATGCCACGCGGCTGCGCGAAGAGCTCGGAGAAGCCGTCGCCGTCGACGACGCGCCGACCGTCGTGCGCTTCTCGAAGGGATCGGTCGGTACCGAGTACGACGCCGTGCGCCGCACCGACGACGGCGTCGACGTGCTGCGTGAGGCGCCGCACAAGGACGTGCTCATCGTCACCGTCGGCCCCATGGCGAAGATCGGGCTCGAGGTTGCCGAGCGGCTCGCCGCCCAGGGCATCGGCGCGACCGTCGTCGACCCCCGCTGGGTCGTGCCGGTTCCGCAGAGCGTGATCGAGCTCGCTCGCGATCACCGCATTCTCGTGAGCATCGAAGACGGCGTGCGCGTCGGTGGCATCGGCACCCGCATCCGTCAGGATCTGCGGGCGGCGGGCGTCGACACGGCGGTCGACGAGCTGGGTCTGCCCGATGAGTTCCTCGAGCACGCCACGCGCGACGAGATCATGGAGCGCGTCGGACTCACCTCGCAGGCGATCGCGCGCGACCTGGTCGCGCAGGTTCTCGGCACGCGCATTCCCGTGGCGCGGCCGCTTCCGGAGGAACTGGGCGCGTCGGTCGATCAGGACGAGCGCGCGCGGTAGCGCAGTTCGACCGCCCCGGCCGAGCCGATCGGTTGCGCCGATTCGAGGTGCCATCGGATGCTCGCGAGCGTGTGCGGCAGCACCCGGGTGCCCGCGCCGAGAGTCACAGGCATCACGGTGAGGTGCAGACGGTCGAGCAGACCGGCATCGGCGAGCGATGCTGCCGTGGACCCGCCGCCGACGAGCCACACGTCGCGCCCCGCTGCTGCCGCGCGTGCGTCGGCGACGGCGGTGCGTGCGTCGGCGAGCACCGTGATCTCGGCGTCGTCGGCGCCGTCGATGCGGGGCAGCTCACCGCTCGACAGCACCCAGCAGGGCGTGCCGGTGTACGCCCACGGCTCGCCCTGCGCGGCGAGCCAGCGGTAGGTTCCCGCGCCCATGACGACCGCACCGACGCCGGCGAGAAACTCGTCGTACTGCTGCTGGAAGTCGTCGAACCCGAAGGCGAGCAGCCAGTCGAGGGCATCGTCGCGGTCGGCGATGAAGCCGTCGAGGCTCTGGGCGACGTAGTAGACAGTCGAACCGCTCATGCCGTCAGGCTAGCGGCGGCCTCCGACACGGGAGACCGCCGCTGAGCCTCAGCGGATGCCGCGGATGCGCGGGTCGTGGAACGTACCGCCGAAGACGCGCTCGGAGGCGCCGACGCGGTCGAGGAACGGCGTGACGCCACCCATCTGGAACGGCCAGCCCGCACCGAGGATCATGCACAGATCGATGTCTTCGGCCGCCTCGACGACGCCGCTGTCGAGCATGCGGTGAATCTCGTCGGCGAGGCCGTCTTCGAGCCGCGCGGTGAGCTGCTCGACCGTGTAGGGCTTCGCGTCGGCCGGGCGGTGCTTCTCGACGATCGCGATGGCCTTCGTGGAGATTCCCTTCGACTGACCCTTGCTGTCCTTCTCCAGCAGCACGTTCGCCTCGGCGAGTTCGTGCAGGGCCTTCGACTCGAAGAACCGATCCGGGAACGCCGCGTGGTGCGTGTCGAGCACGTGCGCGCCCACCTTGAGCCCGACGAGGTCGAGCAGCACGAAGGGATCCATGGGCAGTCCGAAGTGGCGCTGCGCCTCGACGACGGTCTCGAACGGGGTTCCGAGCTCGACGGCGTGCATCGCCTCGCCGAGCACCTTGGCGAGAATGCGGTTGACGACGAACCCGGGGGTGTCGGCGGTGATGACCGCGTTCTTGCGCAGTGCCTGCGCCGTCGCCATCGCCGTCGCGAGCGTCGCCTCATCGGTGGCCGGGGTGTTGACGACCTCGATGAGCGGCATGACGGCCACGGGGTTGAAGAAGTGGAACCCGACGACGCGCTCGGGGTTCTTCAGCTTTGCGCCGATCTGCTCGACCGAGAGCGACGAGGTGTTCGTCGCGAGCACGGCCTCGGGCGAGATGTGCTGCTCGATCTCGGCGAAGACGTCTTGCTTGATCGACAGTTCTTCGAACACGGCCTCGATGACCCAGTCGCAGTCGGCGAAATCGGCCTTGTCGACCGTGCCCGAGAGCAGGGCGCGCAGCCGGTTGCCCTCGTCGCTGTCGATGCGGCCCTTCTTCTCGAGTTCGGCGATCTCGCCGCGAATGTAGTCGAGCCCCTTGTCGACGCGCGCCTGGTCGAGGTCGGTGATGACGACCGGTACCTGCAGACGGCGCAGGAAGAGCAGCGCGAACTGGCTGGCCATGAGCCCGGCACCGAGCACGCCGACCTTCGTCACCTTCTTGGCCAGTGCCTTGTCGGGGGCGCCGGCGGGGCGCTTGGCACGCTTCTGCACGAGATTGAAGGCATAGATGGAAGCTCGGAACTGGTCGCCCGCGACGAGGTCGGCCAGAGCCTTGTCCTCAGCGGCGAAGCCCTCGGCCTTGGTCGAGCTCTTCGCGGCCGCGAGCAGCTCGAGTGCGGCGTAGGGCGACTTCGCGACCTTTCCCAGACGCTTCTCGAGCGTCTTGCGGGCGATGCCGATGGCGACATCCCACTTGACTGCGCGCTCGATCTTGCCGGGCTCGTTCGGGCGCTTGACCTTCACCGTGCCGGCGACCACGCCGTCGGCCCAGCGGATGGAGTCTTCGAGGAAGTTCGCCGGAGACAGCAGCACGTCGGCCATGCCGAGCTCGAACGCCTCGGCGGGCTTGAGCATGCGGTTGTTCTTGAGCGGGTTCTCGACGACCACCTTGAGGGCGTTCTCGATGCCGATGAGGTTGGGCAGCAACCAGGCGCCGCCCCAACCCGGAATGATGCCGAGGAAGACCTCGGGCAGCGCGAGCGCCGCTGCGCTCGAGTCGAGCGTGCGGTAGTCGCAGTTGAGCGCCACCTCGACGCCGCCGCCGAGGGCGAGGCCGTTGATGAAGCAGAACGAGGGCACACCGAGCTCACCGAGCTTGCCGAGCGCGTAGTGGCCCATCTGCGCCATCTGCAGGCCTGCCTCGTAGCTCGGGATGTCGCCGACCTTCGAGAGGTCGGCCCCGGCGGCGAGGATGAACGGCTTGCCGGTGATCGCGAGGGCGCGGATCTCGCCCGCCGCAGCGCGCGCCTTCTGAGCGTCGAGCACCTCGGCGAGCTGCATGAGACCCGCGGGCCCGAGAGTGCTCGGGCGCGTGTGGTCTCGACCGTTGTCGAGAGTGACGAGAGCGAGCATCCCGCCGCTCGGCAGCGGCACGTCGCGCACGTAGCTGTGCGTGACGACCTCGTCGTCGCTCAGAGCACGCAGCTCGGCGAACTGGTCGGGGGAGTACTGTGCGATCGCGCTGGTCGCCACGGTCATGCCTTCTTTCCGGTGTAGTGCGGGTTCTCCCAGATGACGCTGCCGCCCTGGCCGAGCCCGACGCACATGGCCGTGAGGCCGTAGCGCACGTCGGGTCGCTCTTCGAACTGGCGGGCCAGCTGGATCATGAGGCGCACGCCCGAGCTCGCCAACGGGTGGCCGAGCGCGATCGCACCGCCCCAGGGGTTGACGCGAGGGTCGTCGTCGTCGATGCCGAAGTGGTCGAGCAGGCTCAGCACCTGCACGGCGAAGGCCTCATTGAGCTCGAAGGCTCCGATGTCGTCGATCGTGAGCCCGGCCTTCTGCAAGGCCTTCTCGGTCGAGGGAATCGGCCCGATGCCCATGATCTCGGGGGCGACGCCCGCATAGGCGAAACTCACGAGACGCATCTTGGTGGTGAGGCCGAGCTCTTTCGCCGCATCGGCGCTCGCGAGCAGGCTGACGGTCGCACCGTCGGTCAGGGGCGAGGCGTTGCCCGCGGTCACGCGGCCGTGCGGACGGAACGGGGTCTTGAGACCCGCGAGGCCCTCCATCGTCGTCTCGGGGCGCAGCCCTTCGTCGGTCGTCGCAAGGCCGAAGCCGGTCTCGCTGCGCAGGGCAACGGGTACGAGGTCGGGCTGAATCTTGCCGGCGGCGTAGGCCGCGGCCACCTTCTGCTGACTGCGCATGCCGAAGCGGTCGGCGCGCTCCTTGGTCAGGGCCGGGAAGCGGTCGTGCAGGCGCTCGGCCGTCAGGCCCATGTTGAGCGCGTCGCCACTGACGAGCTTCTCGGCGAGGAACCGCGGGTTCGGGTCGGCACCGAAGCCCATCGGGTGGCGGCCCATGTGCTCGACGCCGCCCGCGATCGCGACGTCATAGGCGCCGAAGGCGATGCCGCCCGCAGTCGTCGTGACCGAGGTCATGGCCCCGGCGCACATCCTGTCGATCGCGTAACCGGGCACGCTCAGCGGCAGGCCAGCGAGGATCGCGGCGGTGCGGCCCAGCGTCAGACCCTGGTCGCCGACCTGCGTCGTCGCCGCGATCGCGACCTCGTCGACGCGCTCTTTCGGCAGTGAAGGGTTGCGCTCGAGCAGGCCGATCATGGCCTTCACGATGAGGTCATCGGCACGCGTGTTCCAGTACATGCCCTTCTCACCCGCTCGGCCGAAGGGGGTGCGAACCCCGTCTACGAATACGACGTCGGCTCGTTCAGCCACGATGGTGCCTCCTAGCAGTTGATGGGACTGCGGCCCAGCCTAGGGAGGCGGGGGAGAAGGCGGCGGGTTGCCTGCGTCTTCCTACGAAGCGGGCTCCGCAGGCTCCTCCGCGGGCTGGAGGGCATCGACAAAGGCAGCGGCAATAACCTGTGCGGTTGCGTCAATCTGCCACGGCCGAGCGCCGAGTTCTGCGAGCATTCCGCGCACGCTCTGCTCGTCGAGCTGGGTGGGCGGAGACCACGCGATGCGGCGCACGTGCTCGGGCGTCAGCAGGTTCTCGAGAGGCAGCTCGAACTGCTCGGCGATCGCCTGCAGTCGAGGCTTGAGCTCGCGGATGCGCCGGTCGGCCTCCGGGTTGCGATCGGGCCACGAACGAGGGGGCGGGATGCTCTCCTCGCCGCTGCGGAACGCCGGCAGATCATCGGTCGCGAGTCCTCGTTCGATCGCCGCCCACCATCGATCGAGCTGCGAGCGGCTCGCGCGGCCGCTGAAGGTCTTGAGCGCCGCGAGGTCGCGCTTCGACGCGAGAGTGCTGCGGGCCGCGACGATGAGGGACGAATCGGGCAGCAGCCGTCCCGGTGAGGTGTCGACCTCGCGGGCGTAGTCGTCGCGGGCCCTCCAGAGCTCGCGTGCGACGGCGAGGGCGCGCTGGCCGCGCACCGTGTGAAGGCCCGAGAGGCGGCGCCAGGGCTCGGCCCGCGGCTCGGGGGCGTCGCGCGAGAGCACCGCGTCGAACTCCTGCTGAGCGAGCTCGGTCTTGCCGGCCGCATCGAGCCGGGCAGCGATCTCGTCGCGCACGTCGATCAGCAGCTCGACATCGAGCGCGGCGTAGACGAGCCAGGCTGCGGGCAAGGGCCGAGTCGACCAGTCGGCGGCCGAGTGCTCTTTCGCGAGATGCAGCCCGAGAGTCTCCTCGACCACGGCCCCGAGCCCCACGCGGGCCAGACCGGCGAGGCGCGCCCCGAGCTCGGTATCGAACAGCGAGCCCGGCTCGAGCTCGAGTTCGCGCAGGCACGGCAGATCTTGGCTCGCGGCGTGCAGCACCCACTCGAGGTCGCCGATCGCCTGCTGCAACTCGACGAACGAGCCGACCGCGGGCGGGTCGAACAAGAAGGTGCCGGCGCCGCGTCGGAAGACCTGGATGAGGTAGGCCCGCTGCGAGTACCGGAAGCCGCTCGCCCGTTCGGCATCCACTGCCACGGGGCCATCGCCGTCGGCGATGCGGGCGACGGCGTCGAGATAGGAGGCGCGCGTGTCGATGACGACGGGGGTCTCGGCGAGTCGGGCGACCGGCAGGTCGGGCGCGGTCTCCGTCTCGTCGGGGGCGGATTCAGGCACGCGGGCTCCGTCGGGTCGGCAGCACCGCCACTCCGTCGGTGGCCGGGGGATACCCGGCGACCATGCAGAGCAGTTCGGCCCAACCCTCGATGTGGGGGGCGAGGTCGAGGTCGAGGGGGGTCCACGACGCGCGCAGCTCGATCTGCGCGCCGCTGCCCTGCGCGGCGAGCTCGCCGTAGCCGGTCGAGAGCACCTTGGTCGCCGTGCCGCTCGCCGCCGTGTACCGGGCGCCTCGAGCGGCCAGCGCGTCGACGAGCCACGACCAGGCCACGTCGGAGACGAAGGGGTCGAGGCCGATCTCGGTCTCCAGCGGCGCCTGGGCGAAGCAGATGACCCGCACGACGCCGCCCCAGCCTTCGGGTGCGTCGGGGTCGTAGAGCACGACGACACGGCCCGTGCCGAGGTCAGAATCGTCGGCGTGACGCGCGGGGTTCACATCGGCGGCGAGCGCGTGAGCGAAGGGCGCCAGGCCCGTCGGTGCCGGAATCGTGCTGACCTGCAGCTCGTCGCGCAGCACGGCACGCTCGATCGAGGCGACCAGAGCGTCGAAGACGGCCTGGGGCGTCAGCGATGTCGTTGCGGCGGGGGACACGTCTGCAGACTAGGCGCTGTTGCTAGATTCGGCTCGTGAGACTCGCCGCTCGACCCCTGCCGCGCCTGCGGAGGCCCGTGTGACCGAGAGGCGCCGACCGGTCTCGACGGCGCTCGCGATGCTCGCCGTCGGAGCCCTGGCGACCGGTCTCGGAGCCGCGGTCGTCGCGATGCGGGTGGCGCGCAACGTCGTCACCCCGCCGACGCGACGGCGGTACGACATCGAGGTGCTCGCTGTCGACGAGGAGGCGGGCGTGATCGTGCTCAGCCGCACCCCCGACACCGTGGCACCGGGCCGCTACTCGATGTGGTTCGACCGCGATCGCGGTCACGCGCGCATCGGCGAGATCATCGGGCACGACGAGCACTCGGTCACGCGGCAGCTGCACTCCGTGCAGCGGGGCGACCTCTCTCGAGCATCCCGCGCCCGCTGGGCCGGCTGGTGGTACCTGACGCCCGCCGATCTGGCGGTGCCGTTCAGCGACGTCGGCATCCGCACTCCGATCGGGGTCGCCCCCGCGTGGCGCATCGACGGCACCGGGTCGGGCTCCGACTGGGTGATCCAAGTGCACGGCCGCGCGGTAACGCGCGCCGAGGGGCTGCGTGCCGTGAACGCCTTCACCGAGGCCGGGTACACCTCGCTGCTCATCAGCTATCGCAATGACGGGGATGCTCCTGCCAGCATCGACGGACGCTACGCGCTCGGCGACGACGAGTGGCGCGACGTCGAAGCGGCCATCGCCTACGCCCTCGACGAGGGGGCGACCCGCATCGTGCTCATGGGGTGGTCGATGGGCGGTGCCACCGTGCTGCAGTGCATCACGCGCTCGGTGCTCGCCGAGCAGGTCGTCGGCGTCGTGCTCGAGTCGCCCGTCGTCGACTGGGTGCGGGTGCTCAGGTTCCAGGCAGCCGCGTCAGGGCTGCCCGCGGTAGTGCGCGATGCGGCGATGGCGATGCTCGCCTCGCACAGCGCCTCGCAGTGGGTGGGCCTCGACGAACCGATCGACTTCGATCGCCTCGACATCGTGGCGCGGGCCGCCGAACTGACGATCCCCATGCTCGTGCTGCACAGCGTCGACGACGGCTTCGTGCCGAGCGATGGCAGCGTCGCCCTCGCGGCCGCTCGCCCCGACGTCGTGCGGCTCGAGCACTTCGCCGTCGCGCGGCACACCAAGCTCTGGAACTACGACGCTCCGCGCTGGGAGCGGGCGATCGGTGCGTGGCTCGCCGAACTCGGCGACCGTCAGCCGTGAAGGCCGCGCGGCAGCGCCCACCGGCCGAACTGCGCGCCTGAGTCGTCGACGAGCAGCGAGAGCGGTCGCGCCTCGTGGATGCGGGTCGAGGCCGACGTGAGCAGCGGCAGCGCCGGGCCGCCCAGGCGCGGCATGACGGTCAGGCACATTTCGTCGACGAGGTCTGCCTCGAGCAGTTGAGCCGCGAGCCGCGGGCCGCCCTCGGCGACGATGCGCCCGAAGCCCGCTCGACGCAGGGTCGCGATCACCTCGGCCGGGTCGAGTCGGTCGTCGCCCTCGAGCACGAGACGCTGCGCCGTCGACAGGGTCTCGGCAGCGCGCCGCGCGCCGCTCTCGGTCGTGAGCACGATCAGCGGGTGCTCACCCGCCGGCGCGTCAAGCCGGTGCCCCCGCAGGTCGCCCGAGGCGGTCACGATGGCGAGGGCGGCGCGCTTCGGGCGCAGGTAGCCCTCGCGCCGCACCGACTCGGCACCCACGAGCACGACGTCGCTCAGCTCGCGGATCACCCCGAGAATCGTGCGGTCGGCGCGTGACGTGAGCGACTCCGAGGTGCCGTCGCTGCCGGCAGCGCGGCCGTCGAGGGTGGTCACGAGGTTGAGCCGCAGGTGCTCGGGGGAGCGCGGGTCGTAGGCGTCGAGCAGGGCCGTGCGGGCATCCGTCGCCGCGAGATCGATCGCGCCGCCGTCGGCCGGCACGATGCGCCGCAGCGTGCCCCGCAGCATCAGACGGCCGCCTTGGCGCTCACTTGCCGCTTGATGCGCCACAGCATGCCCGACATGCCGCGCAGCCGCAGCGGGCTCACGGCGGCGGTCAGCCCGAGCTGCAGCGGGAAGTCATCAGGAATCGAGAGCACGACGTCGGCGGGCAGGCCGGTGATGCCCTGCACGAGAATCGACGCGAAACCCCTGGTCGTCGGCGCTTCGGCGGGCGCGGTCGCGTGCACCTGCACCTCGTCGTCGACGACATCGACGAAGAGATACACCGGCGATTGGCACTCTTCGACCCGTTCGAGCAGTTCCGGATGCTCGGCATAGCGATCGGGCAGCGCGGGCAGCTCGTTCGAGAACTCCAGCAGCAGCTGCAGCCGCTCCTTCTCGGTGAACGAGAGGAAGTCGTCTCGGATCTCGGCGAGAGGGCCGGGCAGGTCGGTCACGCGCCCAGGCTATCGGCCGGGTGCGGTGCCCGGTTCGGTGCCGACGGCGATCGGCACGCGCACTGCGCTGCCCCACTCGGTCCACGACCCGTCGTAGTTGCGCACACGAGGTATGCCCAGCAGGTGCGTGAGGGCGAACCAGGTGTGGCTCGACCGCTCGCCGATGCGGCAGTAGGTGATCACGTCGTCGGCGTCGCCGAGCCCGGCCTCGTCGCGGTAGACCGTCGCGAGCTCGTCGGCGCTGCGGAAGGTGCCGTCGTCGTTCACGGCGCGCGACCACGGCACGCTCGCGGCGGTCGGAACGTGGCCTCCGCGCAGCGCGCCCTCCTCCGGGTAGGCCGGCATGTGAGTGCGCTCGCCGCTGTACTCCTCGGGTGAGCGCACGTCGATCAGGGGCCTGCCGAAGTGAGAGAGCACGTCGTCCTTGAACGCTCGCACCGCCGCGTCGTCGCGCTCGACGACCGGGTAGTCGGTGGCGGCGTGCTGAGCTGCCTCGGTCGTGAGCGGGCGCTCGTCGGCTATCCAACGGTCACGACCGCCGTCGAGCAGGCGCACGTCGTGGTGGCCGAAGAGCGTCAGCACCCACAAGGCGTAGGCGGCCCACCAGTTGCTCTTGTCGCCGTAGATGACGACAGTCGAATCACGAGCGATACCCTTGGCGCTCATGAGCCGGGCGAACTGCTCGCCATCGATGTAGTCGCGCATGACGGGGTCGTTGAGCTCGGTGTGCCAGTCGAGCTTGACGGCACCGGGAATGTGTCCGGTCTCGTACAGCAGCACGTCTTCATCGCACTCGACGACCACGAGCCCTGCCGTGCCGAGGTGTGCTTCGAGCCAGGCGGTCGACACCAGGCGCTCGGGGTGCGCGTACTGCTGGAACTTCTCGGCGGGATCGAAAGCGACGGTCATGAGGGCCTCTCTTCACAGCGGTAAACTGAGCATCACCGCCCACCGATGAATCTACGCACTCCGGCTGGGCGTCGACCCATTGATGACGGAGTGCGACGACTCGAGGGCACACGATGACGGGCGAACCCACGCGAACGGTGGCACGCCTCGTCGACCGGCAGCCCGGCATGACGGCTGCTGAGCTCGTCGGCCACCTGGTGCCGCCCCCGCAGTTCGCCCACGCGAGCCTCGAGAACTACGAGCCCGATGAGCGGCACCCCTCGCAGGCTCAGGCGGTCGAGGCGATGCGCACCTTCTCGGGCGACGTGGTGCCGGCCTCTCGCGGCCTCTTCTCGCGCAAGCCTGCCGCACCCGTTGCCAAGCCGGGTGTGTATCTCGACGGCGGTTTCGGCGTCGGCAAGACTCACCTGCTCGCCGCGCTGTGGCACCGCACGCGCGGGCGCAAGTACTTCGGCACGTTCATCGAGTACACGGCGATCGTCGGGGCGCTCGGCTACCGGGAGGCCGTGGCGCACTTCAAGGGCGCAGCGCTCATCGCGATCGACGAGTTCGAGCTCGATGACCCGGGCGACACGATGGTGATGTCGCGACTGCTGGGCGAGCTCGTCGCGAGCGGGTCGCGCATCGCTGCCACGTCGAACACGCCTCCCCACGCGCTCGGCGAGGGCCGGTTCGCGTCGCAGGACTTCTTGCGCGAGATCAACGCGCTCGCCGACCGCTTCACGACCGTGCGCATCGATGGAGAGGACTACCGCAAGCGCGACATCGAGGGCCACGCCGTGTCGCTCAGCGACGAGGCTTTCGACGCGCGCATCGGCGCCGAAGGCGACGGGGTCACGGTCGACGGCTTCCGCGACGTGCTGCGTCACCTCTCGACAGTGCACCCCAGCCGCTACATCGGCCTCATCGACGGAATCACCGCCGTCGGCATCCGCGATGTCGAGGTGCTGCACAACCAGACCGACGCACTGAGGCTCGTCGCCTTCGTTGACCGGCTGTACGACGCGCAGGTGCGCATCCACGCCACGGGCGTTCCCCTCGATCAGGTGTTCTCTGACGAGATGCTCGCGGGGGGCTACCGCAAGAAGTACCTGCGGGCGACCTCGCGCATGATCGCCCTCACCTCGGCCGCGCACGAGCACGTCGCCCCCTGACCGCGGGCGCCTAACGCTTTCGCGCTGGGTGCTGGCTGTGCGAGGCTCCAGGTCTCACCCAGTACCCTGGAAGCTGGTGTGCCGGGAAGCCTGGTCGGCGTAGTGGAGCGTGGTCGACGCGCTCCACGTCACCGTCGATGCGGCGGTGCGACCGACGTTGCCCCCTCGTGAGGAGACCATGAGCCCCGCATGCCCCTGCAAGGCCCTGGCGTCGTGACGCTCACGGCGCTGCTGGTCGCGACTCTCGCGGTCGTCGTCATCACGATGGTCGCCACGATGGCGATCGGTCGCAATGCGGGGTGGGTCGCGGCAGGCGGGCTCGCCGTGCTCGCGGTTCTCGTCGGCCTGCGTGTGCCTGAGCTTCTCGAGGGCTCGGGCGTCGTGCGCGAGGTGGTGCCGTGGATGCCGACGCTCGACGTCGCTGTGCGTCTGCGGCTCGACGGGCTGGCCGCGCTGTTCCTGCTCATCGTGCTCGGCATCGGCGCTCTGGTCATGGCCTATTCGGCTCGCTACCTCTCAGACATGACGGTGCACCGGCACACCGGCTACTTCGCCTGGATGCTGCTGTTCGCGTTCTCGATGACCGGGCTCGTTCTTGCCGATGATCTCGTGCTGCTCTTCGTCTTCTGGGAACTCACGACGCTCTGCTCGTTCTTCCTCATCAACCGATCGGGCCGTCGTGCGAGCGCCCCTGCCGTGCGCACGCTGCTCGTGACGGCGATGGGTGGGCTGGCGCTGCTGTTCGCGGTCGTGCTCATCATCGCCCGCACCGGAACGACGGTCGTGAGCGACGCACTCGCGAGCGATGCGTGGCAGACCGACCCCGGCTTCACGGCCGCGGTCGCCGTACTGATCGCTCTCGCGGCGATGACCAAGTCGGCGCAGTTCCCGTTCCACATGTGGCTTCCCGATGCGATGGTCGCGCCGACCCCGGTGAGCGCCTACCTGCACGCTGCCGCCATGGTGAAGGCGGGCATCTACCTTCTCCTGCTCTTCTCGCCAGCCCTCGCCGGCACGGTGGTCTGGCAGTCGATCCTCGTCACGAGTGGTCTCATCACCGCCATCATGGGGGCGGTTTTCGCGCTGCGACGCTTCGATCTGAAAGAGATCATGGCCTACTCGACGGTGAGCCAGCTCGGCTTCATCGTGGCGCTCATCGGAGTCGGCGCGCCCTCGGCGCTGGCGACCGCTGCCCTCTACACACTCGCTCACGCACTGTTCAAGTCGGCTCTGTTCATGGTCGTCGGCATCGTCGACCAGCGCGCAGGAAGCCGCGATATTCGGCTGCTGCGAGGCTTGCGGCGATCGATGCCGGTGACCTTCTGGGTCACGCTGCTCGCCGGCCTCTCGATGGCCGGCGTCTTCCCCCTGCTGGGATTCATCTCGAAGGAGTACCTGCTCGGGCAGATGCTCGAGCCGGGCGGACCAGCGTGGCTCGGCCTGCTTCTGGCGACGACCGCCGTCATCGGCGCCACTGCCACTTTCGCCTACACCGGTCGCATCCTGCTCGGCGGGTTCACCGACTACCGCGGAAGCGAGCGCGTCGACGACGACCTCGACACGCACCGCATGCCGCAGTTCGTCACCGAGGCGGGCCCGGGAATCCTCGTGCCCGCCCTGCTGCCCGCGCTGCTCGGGCTCGTGCTCGGTCCCGCTGTGGTCTGGCTGCACCCGCTCATCGGGGCTGCGGGCGGTGCCGCCGCGGGCACGCCCTACGACGCCACCTTCGCGCTGTTCGGCGGACTCACCGTCGAGCTCGCGCTCTCCTTCACGATCATCGTGCTCGGCCTTGTCGCCATCAGCCGCCGTCGGGCACTCGACCGCTTCTTCGAACGGCGCATCCTGCGCTTCACCGCGATCGATGTCGTCGAACGCATCCGCACGGGGTCGATCTCTCTCGGCGCCCGAGTGGGAGACCTGACACGCACCGACGCACAGCCCCTCCACCTTGCGACCCCCTGGGTCCTCCTCGGCATCACCGCCGTGGCCGCGATCGCCCTCGCGCCAGTCGTCGGACCGGTTGTCGGGCCGGGCGAGCCACGGACAGATGCCCTGCTTCTCGCCCTGCTTCTCGCCACCGTCGTGCCCGCCGTCATCACGCGGTCGAGGTTGACCGCCCTCATCCTCGTCGGCGGCGCGGGCTTCGTCGTGGCTCTCTGGTTCTTCGCGCTCGGTGCCATCGATGTCGGGCTCACCCAGCTGCTGGTCGAGCTCCTGACAGTCGTGGCCCTGGTGCTCGTCCTGCGCCGTTTGCCCGCCGTCTTTCACCGCGTGCGTCGGTCGCGTCAGTTCGTCACCGCGGCGATCGCCCTCGGGGTCGGAGCGCTGGCGACCGTCGTGACGCTCGCCTTCACGGGCCGTCGCGACATCTCGGCGGCGGGGCAGTACTTCCTCGACGAGGCCTACACCGACACGGGAGGCACGAACATCGTCAACACGATTCTCGTCGATTACCGCGCCCTCGACACCTTCGGCGAGTTGACCGTCATCGCCGTGGCGGGAATCGTGCTGATGGGGGTGCTCGCCGCTCGACCGATCTTGCCCGAGCTCACCCCCGATCTGCGGCCGTGGGCGGGCACCGCTCTCCTGCGCGAGGCCGACAACACACTGCCCATCAGGGTGGTCGCGCGCTGGGCCGCGCCCGTCGTCATCGTGCTCTCGATCTACCTGCTGCTGAGGGGTCACTATGAGCCGGGCGGCGGCTTCATCGCCGCGCTCGTCGGCGGCACCGGCTTCGCGCTCGCGTATCTCGGTGCATCGTCCGACCGGCAGGCTCCTGTGCGCTGGCCCTATCGAGCGTTGCTCTCCGCCGGCGTCGTCGTGGGCGTGGTGAGCGGCATCGGCGGCTACATCGTCGGCTCGTTCCTCAAGCCGGTGCGCGTCGACATCCCGCTGCCCTGGGGCGGCGAGTACGGGTTCACGAGCGCTCTGATCTTCGACCTCGGGGTCTATTTCGCCGTCGTCGCGATCATCATCGCCGTGCTCAACGAACTCGGCGGGGTGCGCGACCGTCCCGGCGAGATTCCCGAGCGCGCGGGCGTGCGCAGGGCGGAGGTGGCGCCATGAGCCTCGCCCTCGGTATCGGACTGCTCGCTGCGGCGGGCGTCTACCTCGTACTGCAACGCGGCATGATCCGCATCATCCTCGGCTTCGTGCTGCTGACGCACGCGGTCAACCTTCTGCTGATCGCCGCCGGGGGAGTCGCGCGCCGCGACGCGCCGTTCTTCGGCGGCGACACGTCGAGCGCCGCTGACCCGCTGCCGCAGGCCTTCGTGCTGACGGCGATCGTCATCGCCTTCGCGATCACGGTCGTCATGGCGACTCTCGCGGTGGTCGGTCGCGGCGACGATGACACCGAGCCCCCGCCTTCGGGCGACGAAGCGCCGTCGGCGACGTCGGAGGCCGCATCATGACCCCCGTGATCGAGGCCCTGCTGCCCCTCTTCGTCGGCGCGCCCCTGCTCGTCGGCGGCGCCCTCTTCGTCGCCCCTGCGCACCACCGCCTGCGGCAGGTGCTCGGCGCAGCGTCGCTCGTGGCGCTGCTCGGCGGTGCCGCGGTGCTCGTGCTGATCACCGCAGACGGCACCGTGCTCGCGCATCAGGTCGCTCTGTGGCCCGGAGGCATCGCGATCCCCTTCGTCGCCGATGCCTTCTCGAGCCTGCTGCTGCTCGTGACCGCGATTCTCTCGGCGGTCACCTTCGGCTACCTGATCGCCAGCGGCGAGGCCCGAAGCCCGTCGATCGCATCGTTCGTGCTCGTGCTCGCCGGCGGCGTCGCGGGGGCGCTCTTGACTGCCGATCTCTTCAACCTCTTCGTGTTCATCGAGGTCATGCTGCTGCCCTCGTACGGCTTGCTGGTGATTCTGAGCCGGCGCGGAGATCTGGGCGGGTCGCGGCTGTATGTCACGGTGAACCTGCTCGCATCGACCCTCTTCCTCGCGGGCGTGGGTCTCCTCTACGCGGTGCAGGGGACGGTCAACCTGGCAGAGCTCGCGGGCACGGGCGATGACCCGGCCACGGCCATCGCTGCTGCCGTGTGCCTCAGCGCGATCGCCGTCAAGGCCGCAGTCTTTCCGGCACACGGTTGGCTCGCCCGCACCTACGGCGCCGCCTCGCCCGCGGTAGCCGCCCTGTTCTCGGGCCTGCACACGAAGGTCGCCGTCTACATCATCTTCCGCATCAGCGCGGTGATCTTCGAGGGCGACCCCGCCTGGATGACTCCGATCATCATCGTCGCCTCCGTCACGCTCCTCGTCGGTGCGCTGGCGGCCCTGGGAGAGCGCGAGATGCGCCCTCTGCTGGTCTTCCAGATGATCAGCGGCATCGGCTTCATCCTCGTCGGGGTCGCCGTGTTCACTCCGGCCGGACTCGCCGCGGGCGTGGTCTACATGGTGCATCACATGATCGTGATGGGATCGCTGCTGCTCATCGCGGGTGCGATCGAGCACACCTACGGGTCGGGGCGCTTGGACCGCGTGTCGGGCCTGCGCACGCGCGAGCCGCTGCTGACGGCGGCGTTCGTCGTCGGCGCGCTCTCGCTCGCCGGGCTGCCGCCGTTCTCGGGTTTCGTGGCCAAGTACGCCCTCGTGCAGGCCACGGCCGGCGGCGGCCAGGTGCTCGTCGCCGGGTTGCTCATCGTCGCGAGCCTGCTGGCTCTCGTGGCGATGATGAAGATCTGGGCCGAGATGTTCAACGGCAAGCGGCACGCCGACGTCGAGCTTCTCGCGGCCGAGGCGCGTATCCGTCAGCGGCATGACCTGCTCGATGACGCGCCGGTCGACGCCGACGCCGTCGCGGAAGAGGCGGCTCTCGCGGTAGAGCGCCATGACCCGCCGCGGGGCGCCGAGACGGCCGACGACGACCCGCACGAGCACCGGGGCACTCGAGTGCCGGTGCGGCTCCTGGTGCCCTCGCTCGTGCTGGCGGCGATCTCGGTGGGCCTCGGTCTCGGGGCTGAACCGCTGCTGCAGCTCGCCGAGCAGGCCGCCGGCGGGCTCACCGACACGAGCGACTACGTGCGGGCGGTGATCGACCGATGACGACCTCGCCCTGGAGCCTCCCTGTACGGGCGCTCGCGCTGCTCGGCTGGTTCATCCGGCAGTTCATCGTGACGAGTGTGCAGGTGAGCGCACTGATCCTCACCCCGGGCCGCCAGCCGCAGCCCGGCATCGTGCGGGTCGAGCTCGATGAACTGAGCGACGCCGAACTCACGCTGCTCGTCGCGATCATCACGATCACGCCCGACACGCTCGTCATCGCCGTCGACCGACAGGCGCGCACCATGTTCGTGCACGGGATGTTCGTCGCGGGTGACGCGGAGGCATTCCGGTCGTCTCTTCTCGACACGCAAGCGCGCCTCGTGCGCGGGGTGCGCTGGCGCGCCCCGGCGTCTCGCACCGGAAAGGAGATGCCGTGATTCCCGACGTCGTCGCCGCCATCGTCATCGGCCTTCTGGCCATCGCCGTCGTGCTCGCCGTCGTGCGAATCGTACGCGGACCCACCCCGGGCGACACCGCGGTTGCCGGTGACCTCATCTTCTTCGCCTTCATCGGTATCGTCGCGGTCTTCGGTCTGGCCTTCTCGATCGACGCCGTGATCGACATCGTGCTGATCGCGGCGATTCTCGGCTTCTTGTCGATCCTGTCGCTCGCTCGACTGCTGCAGGGGGGCCAGCGATGACCGCCGAGCTCGCCGTGACGATCGTCGGAAGCGCCCTGCTGATCCTGGGTGCGTTCGTCATCGCGAGCGCCGCTATCGGGCTGATCAGGCTTCCCGACCTTTACACGCGAACCAGTGCGATCGGCACCGCGGCGGGGCTCGGCGTATCGCTCATCATCGTGGGTGTCGTCGTGCTCGACTTCAGCGCGCTGAATCTGCTCAAGGGCGTCATCGCCATCGTCGCCCAGCTGCTGACGAGCGCGATCGGAAGCTTCGCGCTCGCCCGATCGGGCTACCTGACCGGCAGTCGACCTGTGGCGACGACAGCTCCCGACGAGCTCGCCGACTCCGCAGCCTCACCACGCGATCGTCAGATCGATGACGGTCGAGCCCTCGGGGACGACTCGGCGACTTCATAGCCCCGCCGCACATCGCCGAAACGCGATGTTTACCTGGGGCGCATCGGCGTAACACCGGGGAAACATCACGACACCGGCACTGAAACCTCCTGCCTCAACACTGGGCACGTGACCGCGACGGCTGACCGTCGTGCTGGGTTCCCCTAACCCGACGGTCACGACCCACGTTCCACTATGAGAGGTAGAAACAGATGGATACCGGCGAACTCAGTTGGGCCATTACGGCCACCGCCCTGGTTCTGTTCATGACCCCGGGCGTCGCGTTCTTCTATGGCGGTCTCGTCAAGGCCAAGAGCGTCATCAGCATGATGATGATGAGCTTCGGCGCGATGGGCCTCATCAGCGTCCTCTGGGTGCTCTACGGCTTCAACATGTCTGCCGTCGGCGGCGTGTGGGAGTTCGCGGGCAACCCGTTCTCCGACTTCGGCCTGATGGCTGCGGCAGGCGACAACGAGACGCTGGTCGGAGCCGCCTTCGGCGCGACCTTCGCGATCATCACCGTCGCTCTCGTCTCGGGTGCGATCGCCGACCGCGCGAAGTTCGGGTCGTGGATGATCTTCGCCGGCATCTGGGCGACGCTCGTCTACTTCCCGGTCGCCGCGTGGGTCTGGGGTGGCGGCTGGATCCTCAACCTCGGTGAGGTCATGGGTCTGCCGGGCGTCATCGACTACGCCGGCGGTACCGCGGTGCACATCAACGCCGGTGCTGCTGCGCTCGCGCTGGCCCTGGTGCTCGGCAAGCGAGTCGGCTTCGCCAAGGGTGCGCACGTTCCTCACAACCCGCCCTTCGTGCTGCTGGGTGCCGGAATCCTGTGGTTCGGCTGGTTCGGCTTCAACGCTGGCGCCGAGTTCCTCAACGGCCTGGCGAACGTCGGCCTCATCGTCACCAACACGCTCGTCGCCACGGCCGCCGCGATCCTCGGTTGGCTGCTCGTCGAGAAGATCAAGGACGGCAAGCCCACCTCGGTCGGCGCCGGCTCGGGTGCGATCGCCGGCCTGGTCGCGATCACCCCCGCGTGCGCGAACCTCGCTCCGGGTTGGGCGCTACTGCTCGGTGTGCTCGCCGGTGTGCTCTGCGCCCTCGCGATCGAGCTGAAGTTCAAGCTCGGCTTCGACGACTCGCTCGACGTCGTGGGCATCCACCTCGTCGGTGGCCTTATCGGAACCCTGTACCTGGGCTTCTTCGCCATCGACACCGGTCTCTTCACGGGCGGTGACTTCGGTCAGCTCGCCGTCCAGGCGATCGCTGCCTTCGGTGTGATGATCTACTCCTTCGTGGTCGCCTTCATCATCGGCTTCGCGATCGAGAAGACCATCGGCTTCCGGGTCACCGAAGAAGACGAGATCGCGGGCATCGACCCGATCGTGCACGGCGAGGCGGGCTACGTGCTCGACGCCAAGTAGGCACAACGATCACCCTCCCGCTCGCGGGAAACCGGGGCGCTACTCTCGCAAGGGAGTAGCGCCCCGCGGTGTTTCTCAGAGAGGGGGCGACCATGTCGTCGAGCGATCCGCTGCTGCAGCTCGTCGCCGCGCTGCTCGTTCTGCTGATCCCTCTCGGCCTGCTGGTGCTCGACGCCGGTTCGATGCGAGCTCGGGCGGCGAGCGCAGCGGTTGCAGTCGTCTTCGGCATCGTCAGCTCGGCGGCGGTGGATGCGGTGCTCTCGAGCCCGGGCGACCTTGCAGCACGAGTGCTCGACGCGTCCTTCGCCGGCGCGATCGCCGGGGCGGTGGCGCTGCTCGCTGCTCGCCGATTCGGGCCTGTCGGAGCGGCTGTCTTCGCCAGTCTGTGGTCAGTGCTCGTCTTTCAGCCGGTCTTCGCCGCCACAGTGGGTTCTGTGCCCTCGCTCGTGCAGATCGTCTTCGGTGCGGTCGATTTCTCTGCTGTGCTCGCGACCCACGTTGCAGCCTCGGCCTCGATGATCGCTGCGACGCTGTTGCCGGCGGTCCGTCGACGACCGGCGCCTGCCGAAGCTCGGGTGAGCTTGTCCCGAGCGATGGTGTCGGCCGCGGTGGTCGGGATCGGAGCCACGGCCTGGATGGTCGGCGCAGAGCGGGTGCTGAGCCTTGCGACGGGGAGAACGCTCGCGAACGCGCTCGTGGGCCTCGTTCTGGGCGCAGCGATGTGGTGGCTGATCGAGCGCATCGCGGGCAGACCCTTCTCGCCCTGGGGTCTGACGATGGGCGTGGTCGTCGCCTGGGGCGCTATCGGGCTCGGGGTGCCCTTCTTGGCGCCGACAGCTCTCGGCGCGACAGCTGTCATCGCCACAGCGGCCGGGGCTGCCATCGTCGTGCGCGCCCCCGCAGGGGCCGTGCTCGAACGACGCGTGTCGATCGGCATCATCGTGGCGGTCGCCGTGGGCGGCATCGTGCTGGCCTTGCTCGCCGACGGCTTCGGGATGGCCGCCACGGGCTCGACCGCGCTCGTCGCCGGGCAGCTCGGTGCCGTGATCGCGATCGCGGTCGGCGCGTTCGGCACGGGGCTGCTCTGTGCAGGTGCCGCGCTGGTCGCCATCGTCATTGCCGAACGGCGGTCGACACCTGTCGAGCAGCAGGCGTCGCAGGTGAACAACGCCGAAGAGTAGGTCGTGGTGGGCGATACCAGACTCGAACTGATGACCTCTTCCGTGTGAAGGAAGCGCGCTACCAACTGCGCCAATCGCCCGTGCGACACCATCTTGCCACAAACGGGGGAGAGCATCCGGCCTGCCCGTCGACCATCGGCATTGCTGCGCGCGCCGGTTTGGCCGTCGATGAAAATGTGGGCTAGAGTTTCGATGCAGCCCGGCAACGGGACGCGAAATGCGGATGTGGCGCAGTGGTAGCGCATCACCTTGCCAAGGT
>SXMG01000057.1 GCA_005778835.1 Actinomycetota bacterium | reverse complement strand
CTCCAAGCGCGCCCACGCCCGCTGCGTCAAGCTCATCGGCGCCACGGCGCACGTCGTCACTAGCGATCTCGATGAGGGCCCGATCATCGAGCAGAACGTCGTGCGCGTCGACCACTCGCGCTCGCCCGACGAGCTCGTGGTCATCGGCCGCGACGAAGAGAGCCGCACCTTGAGCCAGGCGGTGCGCTGGTTCGCCGAAGACCGCGTGCTGCTCGACGGGCAGCGCACCATCATCTTCCGCTAGGCCGTTCCGCTCCCCCGACCCGAAGGGCAGCCCGTGACCACTCTCTTCACCGCAGCGAGCCTGCTCGACACCGACGGCCGTCGAGACGGCTGGGTTCTCGTCGACGGCGATCGGATCACCGCGACCGGGCAGACGGGCGTGGATGCTCCGCCTCCCGCCACGACCACCCTCGACCTCGGCGGCCGCACCCTGACGCCCGGGTTCATCGACCTGCACGGGCACGGCGGCGGCGGCGCGGCCTTCGACAACGGCGCCGACGAGATCGCCGCGGCCCTCGCCGTGCACCGCGCGCACGGCACCACCCGGTCGGTGATCTCGCTCGTCGCCAACCCGCTGGCCGACGTGCAGGCCTCGCTCGAACTCGTCGCGTCGCTCGCCGAGTCCGATCCGCTCATCGTTGGCGCGCACCTCGAGGGCCCTTTCCTCGCCATCGGTCGACGAGGAGCCCACTCGCCCGAGTTCTTGAGCGAGCCCGACCCCGAGATCGTCGACCGGCTGCTCGAGGCCGGGCGCGGGGCCATTCGCCAGGTCACGATCGCACCCGAGCTGCCCGGCGCCATCGACGCGATCCGGCGGTTCGTGGCCGCGGGCGTCGTCGTCGCGGTCGGGCACACCGAGGCCGACGAGAAGGTCGCGCGCGAAGCCTTCGACGCGGGCGCGACACTCGTGACGCACGTGTTCAACGCGATGCCGGGCATCCACCACCGCGACCCCGGGCCGATCGCCGCCGCCTTCGACGACGACCGCGTCTCGCTCGAGCTCGTCGTCGACGGCGTGCACGTGCACCCCTCGGTCGTGCAGATGACCTTTCGCGCGGCACCGCATCGCGTGGTGCTCGTCACCGACGCCATGGCGGCCGCAGGCGGTGACGACGGCTACTACCAGCTCGGCTCGCTCAACGTCGAGGTGCGCGGCGGCATCGCCCACCTCGCGGGCACCGAGACCATCGCCGGCTCGACGCTCACGCAAGACGCCGCCCTGCGCACCGCCGTGACCATCGCGGGCGTCACCGAGACGGCCGCGATCGAGGCCCTCACGCTCACGCCCGCGTGCGTGCTCGGCCGTGAGAACGAGTGGGGTCGCCTCGCTCCGGGCTTCGCCGCAGACCTCGTCGTGCTCGACGCCGAGTGGCAGGTCGAGCGCGTGTGGGCGGCGGGTGCCGAGGTGCCGCGGGGCCGCTCGGCCGATCCGGCCACCGACTGATCTCAGGAGACCTCGTGACCCGCATGATGGCGAGCAGCTCGCGCGCTACCGCCGCGCGCCTCGGTGCCCCGATCGGCGCCGTGGCCGCGCTGCTCGGCACCCTGACCGGCTGCACGGCGGCGGTGGAGACCGAGCGGGCCGTCGACGCGAACTACCGTGACGGCAGCTTTCGGGCGAGCGGCACCTATCTCTCCCCCGGCGGCTACGAGAGCATCACCGTGGTGCTGGAACTCGAGAACAACATCGTCACGGACGTCGTCGTGGGGCTCAAGCCCACGAACGCGATCACGGGCGACTATCAGGGGCAGTTCCGCGCCGGCATCGGCGACATCATCATCGGGCAGAACATCGACTCGCTCGACGTCACGGTCGTGGCAGGGTCGTCGCTGACAAGCATGGGGTTCCGCGAGGCCGTGAGCGCGATCAAGGCGGAGGCGCTCGACAGCTGAGGCTCGGCCGACCAGCGGCTCCATAGGGCAAACCGGGTCGCAGAGCACAGCGAATACCCAACGAGAACCGGCAGGCTCGGTGGGAGAGTCTGAACGTCGCCCGACCGGGCGCTGTACGCCACAGCCGAAGCTCGAGAACCGCCCGCACAAGCCCAGGAGACCACCGTGACCCGCATGATGTCTGGCCGCGCACGCACGAACACTGCGCGCGTCGTCGCCCCGATCGGCGCCGCCGCCGCCCTGCTCGGCACGCTCACGGCGTGCTCCACGGCCGCCGAGGCTGAAGCTCCCGTCGACGCGAGCTACCGCGACGGCAGCTTCCAGGCCAACGGCACCTACCAGTCGCCCAACGGCAGCGAGAACATCATCGTGGTGCTCGAGCTGCAGAACGACATCGTGACCGACGTCGAGATCACGATCAACCCCAACAACCCGACTACCGCCAACTACCAGGGCCAGTTCGCCGACGGCATCGGCGATCTCGTTATCGGGCAGGACATCGACACCCTGAATGTGACGGTCGTCGCCGGGTCGTCGTTGACGAGCAACGGCTTCCGCGAAGCCCTCACGGCCATCAAGGCGGATGCCCTCGAGAGCTGAGGCTCCGCCGACCGAGTCGGGGCCGACGAGCTTCGATGCGCTCGGGGTGCCCTGGCACATCGGCATCGGAACCGCGGCGACCCCGGTGGGCTCGATCGGGCAGGCTCTCAGCGACGCCGACCTGACGGCGGTGCTCGACCGCATCGAGCAGTTCGATCGCGACTGGTCGCGCTTTCGCGCCGACTCGCTCGTGTCGCGCATCGCCCGCGAGCCGGGTACGTGGCGCCTACCGGCAGACGCGGCGCCGATGCTCGAGCTCTACGAGCAGCTGCATGCGCTGACGGATGCCCGCGTGAGCCCCCTCGTCGGCGCCTCGCTCGAACGGCTCGGCTACGACGCCGCGTACCGCCTGACGTCGGCGGGCGACGCGCTGCCCGCCCCCAGCTGGGCCGACTCGATCGCGCTGCGGCAAGCGCCCGACGGACTCGTGCTCGACACCGTGGCGCCTGTGCTGCTCGACGTGGGTGCGGCCGGCAAGGGCTACCTCGTCGACCTCGTCGGCGACCTGCTGGCGGCCCGCGGCGTGGGCGAGACGCTCGTCGATGCGAGCGGTGACGTGCGCGTGCGGGGCGAGCGCAGCATCCGCATCGCGCTCGAGCACCCGGCCGACCCGACGAAGGCGGTCGGCATCGCCGAGGTGACCGATGCAGCACTGTGCGGTTCGGCGATCAATCGGCGGGCGTGGGGCGAGGGGCTGCACCACATCGTCGACGCCGTCACGGGGCGACCCGTGGCCGACGGCGTCATCGCGACGTGGGTCGTCGCCGACAGCGCGCTGCTGGCGGACGGGCTCGCCACAGCACTGTTTTTCGTCGAACCGGCGCGTCTCTGCGAGGCGTTCGCGTTCGAGTGGGTTCGACTGAGCACGCACACCGGCCTCGAGGCGAGCGCCGGCTTTCGAGGGGAGCTGTTCGCATGAGGTCACGAGTGGATGCACTGACCGGCCGGGTGAGCATGTACCGGCTGGCGACGATCACCCTCGCGATCGTGCTCGCGCAGGCCGTGCTGTTCGCCTTCCTCGGAGCGATCGGGCCCGACCCCTACGCGATTCTCGGCGCACTCGGCGTCGTGCTCGTTGCGACCCTCGGCGCGAACGAGGTCGCAGCGCGGCTCGCCCGCGTGGTGCCGCACCGCGAGTCGAGCGTCATCACGGCACTGATCATCACGTGCATCGTGCAGCCGAGCCTCACGACCACGGGGCTCATCGCCGCCGCGGGTGCTGCTGTGCTCGCGGCGCTCTCGAAGTACCTCATCGTGTGGCGCGGCCGGCACCTGCTGAACCCTGCCGCGACGGGCGTGCTCATCGCGGGCATCATCGGCTACTACGTCGGCCAGGGGGTGGGCTTCTGGTGGATCGCGACGCCTGCCCTGCTGCCCGCCGTGGCTGTCGGCGCCCTGCTGCTGCTCGATCGCACGCGTCGACTCGATGTGGGCCTCGTGTTCATCGCCCTCACGATCGTCATCATCGGCGCACGACTCGTCGTCACCGGCACCGCACCTCTCGGCGCCGTGACCACGGTGCTGCAGCTGTTCCCGGTCGTCTTCCTCGCCGGCTTCATGCTCAGCGAACCGCAGACCCTGCCGCCCCGCAGCTGGCAGCGCTGGCTCACCGCAGTGGTTGTCGCGGTCGCGTTCTCGGTGCCCTTCGGGTTCGGGCCGATCTACACCTCGCCCGAGCTCGCGCTCGTCGTCGGCAACATCGTCGCGTTCGCGGTCTCGCGCCGCAGCGGGTTCTCGGTGCGCGTGCTTGAGCAACGCCCTCTCTCGCCGGCCGCGACCGAGTGGCTCTTCGAGCCCTCACGCCCGGTGCGCTTCGAGGCGGGGCAGTACCTCGAGCTGCATCTGCCGCACAAGGCCGACATCCGCGGGCTGCGCCGTACGTTCTCGATCGCCTCGGCCCCCGAGCGGGCGGCCACAGAAAGCGACCCGCGCCTCGCCATCGGCATCCGCACCCCCGAGGGCGGCAGCTCGTTCAAGGCCGCGCTCGCGAGTCTCGAACCGGGCACCCGCATCGCCGCCACGCAGATCGCCGGCGACTTCGTGCTGCCGCGCGACGCGAGCATCCCGCTGCTGCTGCTCGCGGGCGGCATCGGCGTGACACCCTTCGCGAGCCAGCTCGCGAGCCTCGTCGAGCGCGGCGAGCAGCGCGACATCGTCGCGGTCGTGGTGCCCTCGAACCCCGACGAGGTGCTCTACCGCGACACGATCGAGGCCGCGGGCGCGCGCCTCGTCACGCTCTCGCGCGATGAGCTGACGACGGATGCTCTGCGCGAGGCCGTGCCCGACCTCGCGTCGCGCCGCGCCTACGTCTCGGGGCCGCCCGGGGTCGTCGCCGCTGCGCGCACCGCCCTGCGCCGCGCGGGCGCGAAGCGCGTGCAGACCGATTACTTCGCCGGGTACTGAGCGACCCAGAACGGCGTCTCACCAGGTCTTTCGCCGTGCGCGAACGTCTGGCACTCTCGTATGTCGAGTGCTAATGTCGTCGTAGTTGAGCCACCCCGACTCAACTCTTGAAACCTGGCCCGCCTTCGGCGGGCGACGTGAAGGAGAACGACACGATGAGCATGATCTTCGACCCGTTCCGCGAGCTCGACCGCGTCGCCGCGAGCCTGCTCGACCGCCGCGAGAGCCCGCGCGTCATGCCGATGGATCTCTACCGCGACGCCGACCACTACGTGCTGACGGCCGACCTGCCCGGTATCGATCCCGGTTCGGTCGACGTCGACGTGGACGGCCAGCTGCTGACCATCCGCGCCGAGCGCACCCCGCGCTCGCAGGAGGGCGTGCAGTGGCTCGCTCGTGAACGCGCCGCCGGCACCTTCCTGCGGCAGCTCACGCTCGGCAAAGACATCGACACCGAGCAGATCTCGGCGCACTACGAGAACGGCGTACTGAGCGTCATGATCCCGGTGCTCGAGAAGGCCAAGCCGCGCAAGATCGACGTGGCGACCTCGAACGACCGTCACGAGGTCTCGGCCTAGGCAGAGGCCGTCTCGCCCGACGCGGGCCTCGAACCCTCGGGTTCGGGGCCCGCTTCTCTGTCTGAACGCGCGACCGGACTGTCGAGCCCCCTCACCCGGGCCTCCCCCGCCCGCACTGCGCGCAGAGCGCCGACGATCGCCACCAGGTCGACGACCTCCTGCAGTGCAGCGCCGATGATCGCGGGCAGCAGCCCGACAGCCGCGATGAGCATGAGGGCCACCGAGATCACGATGCCCAGCCAGATGCTCTGCAGCGCGATGCGTACCGTGCGCTGGCCGATCGCGACGGCCCCGGCGACGCGCGCGATGTCGTCGATGAGAATGACGACGTCGGCCGACTCGCTCGCCGCCGTCGAGCCTTTCGCCCCCATCGCGATGCCGACATCGCTCACCGCGAGCACCGGTGCGTCGTTGACGCCGTCGCCGACCATCACGACCGGGCGCGGCTGCGCATCCCGGATGATGCGCACCTTGTCGCCCGGCAGGCACTCCGTGTGCAGCTCGGTGATGCCGAGACCTCGCGCGATCGGCCCGGCCGTCGACTCGACATCGCCCGTGACCATGATCATGCGCTCGATGCCGAGTGACTGCAGCGCGTCGAGCGTCGCGGCCGCCTCGGGCCGCACCTCGTCGCGCAGCACGAGCACGCCGGCGAAACGGCCGTCGACGGCCGCGTAGACGACGGCCTCGCCGCTCTCGACCGTGCGCACAGCGAGGTCGGGCGCGTGCTCGGCGACGAACGAGGGCTTGCCCACCACGACACGACGACCGTTCACGGTCGCCGCGACGCCGAACGTCGCGACCTCGTCGGCGTCGTCTGACGAGAAGAGCAGCGCGCCGGCGTCGGTCGCCGCCGTCGCGATCGAGGCCGCCAAGACGTGCGACGAGTACTGCTCGACCGAGCCGACCAGTCGCAGCAGCTCTTCCGACGCGAACCCCGGCTCGGCGTGCACGCCGACCACCTCAGGGCGACCGCCTGTCAGCGTGCCGGTCTTGTCGAATGCGACCGTGCGCGCGCGGGCCAGCTTCTCGAGCGACCCCGCGTTCTTCATGACGATGCCGCGCTTCGCAGCGCTGCTCATGCCGCCCATGAACGCGACCGGTGCCGCGATGAGCAGCGGGCAGGGAGTCGCGACGACGAGCACCTCGGCGAAGCGCACCGGGTCTCCGCTGAGCGCCCAGGCGAGGCCTGCGATACCGAGCGACACGGCCGTGAACGGGAGGGCATATCGATCGGCGAGCCGTACGAGCGGCGCCTTGCTGCCGGCGGCGTCGCGCACGAGCGAGACGATGCGCTGGTACTGCGAGTCTTCGGCGAGGGCCGTGGCGATGAGCTCGACCGCGCCCGAGCCGTTGACCGCCCCACTGAGCACCGCGTCGCCCGCCGCCTTGTCGACCGGCATGCTCTCGCCCGTCAGCGACGACTCGTCGAAGCTCGCCCGGCCGCTCGCCAGCTCGCCGTCGACCGGCACGATCTCTGCGGGCCGCACGAGCAGGCGGTCGCCGATGCGCACCTCGTCGACGGGCACATCGACGACCTCGCCCGTCGACTCGACCCGGTGCGCCTGCTGCGGCACGCGGTCGAGCAGTGCCCGCAGTTCGCGTTGCGCCCGACCGGCGGCCGCGACCTCGAGCGCCTCGCCTCCGGTCAGCATGAGCACGATGACGAGACTCGCCCAGTACTCGCCGACGACGACGGTGGCGACGATCGCCGTCACCGCCAGAATGTCGAGCCCGAACTGCCGCGCGAGCAGCCCGCGCACCATGTGCACGGCCTCAAGCGCCGCGATGCCCAGGGCGTAGAGCGAGATGAGCCAGCGTGCGGCGGGCTCGAGACCCGTCAGAGCGAGAGCGCCCGCCACGATGCCCACCGCGATCGTGAGAGCGACGAGCGGAAAGCGTCGCACAGCGGAACGTAATGGGGTCACACAGCCGGTCTAGCGTGCTTCGTCACGAACCACCAGGGTCAAGAGGCCCTGATGCTGCAGTCGAGGTCAGGCGCGACGCGACCGACGCGCGACGATGAGGACGAGTCCGGCGGCGATCATCAGTGCGGCGACACTGATGGTCTCGACGGGCACCGCGGCGCCGGTGTCGGCGAGCTCGGGTTCTGCATCGACCTCGTCCTCTGCAGCACCGATGCTCAATCCGTCCACCTCGTCGTACTCGACGTCGAAGAACATCGCCTTCGCGTCGCCCGCAGCTGCCGGCGTGAAGGTACCCGGCTCGAGGTCGCGAACCTGCTGCACGGTGAGGTCGCTCGACACCGAGCTGTTCTGCTCGAAGGGCAGGATCAGGTCGGTGTTGCCCAGCACGAGCCTCAGACGGTGCAGCCCGGCCGGCAGCGGCTCGGGTGCGGCCGAGCTCGTCAGGGTGAAGTCCATCTCGCCGCTCAGCGTGAGCGGGCTCGTGATCGCGAAAGATCCGACCGTCTCGGCGCCGCGGATGAACTCCTGGAACCACAGCTGCGAGAAGGTGTCGTCGGGCACATCGGCGATGTCGGAGACGAGAGTCGCCTCGGCGATCGTCGACGGCACGAAGCCGCCGAGTGTCGCTGCGGCGTCTGCCGCGAACCGCAGCCTTCCGGTGGTGACGCCGTCGACGGTGGCCTGCTCGGTGATCACGAACGGACCCAGGCGCACGGTGTCGGGGTTGAGCGGGGCAGCCAGCAGCAGATCGGGGGCGAGCTCGGGGTCGGAGTCGACGGTCTCGACCTCGCTCGACACGAACTCGGTGTCGCAGTTCACGGCGACGAACGCAGCCGCCACCTCGGCGATCGCCGTTCCCTCGTTGAAGGCGAGATAGGCCTGCCGGCCGTCAAGCAGATCGTCGACGGTGCCCTCGAACGTGGCCTCGAGAATCCCCGCCGTCTCCGTGCTGGTCCAGCCAGGGTCGGTCGCCGGCTCGAGTCGCAGCAGGTAGGCGGTGTCGGCGTCGGTCGCGATCGCAGAGGTGCTCTGCGAATAGGCGTAGGCACCCGTCTCGGCTGCCTCCGGCACGTCCTCGATCGAGTAGCCATACGTGAACACCAGCGCGAGATCGCTCGGCCCCTCGTAGGTGATCGTCAGCTGCTCGCCCGCGGCATCTTGACTCGTCGTGAGCGTCACCGGGTCGCTGCCGGGCTCGCACGTCGCGAGGCCGCCGGGGTTGAGCACGACGAGCTCGCCGCAACCGGCGAGTGCCACCGTGAGTGCGGCGACGCCAGCGAGCGCGAGAGCAGACCGGCGGGGTGAAGAGAGAGGCATCGGGTCGCTTTCGGGTCGGCTCGAAGAGAGGCAGGTTCAGCCTAGGCGGTTTCACCGCAGTTCACGACGACCGCCCGCAGCGACGACCACAGGGCAGAAGCCTCCCCGGCCTCAGAGCCTCGCGAGGGCCTCCCGCCCTCCCTGCACATAGGCCCGCCACGACCGATCTCGGTCGGCGAGACGATCCCATTGCGCTCCCCAGCTGGTCGCCTGCGGCAGGTCTCGCCCGGCTTTCGCCGCCCGCACAGCATCGCCGAGCGCCGCCGCAGCACCTTCGTGGTACTTGGCGGCGGGCAAGCGCTCGCGCGCGAGCGTGCACAGCGAAGCATCACCCGTCGCCGCGGCGAGCGCATCGAAGGCTGCCGCACGAGCGGCAGCTATGCGCTCGACGCGATCGCTCACGAGGTCAGCAGGTGCAGCGGTCGGCCTGCGCGACGCCGTCGAGCGCCTGCTCGATGTGCTGGCCGCAGCCTGTCCAGGTGATCTTGCCGCACGACGCGCAGCGGGCAGGTGAGCACATGGGAGTTCCTTCCGACGATGAGGGCGTCAGTCGACGCGCACCACCAGAATACCCCCGGGGGTATATTTTCGCAACCGCCCCCGAGACGACGGATGCCCGAGGCACGCAGCCCCGGGCATCCACTCGATCGGTCTCTGGTGTCAGGCCAGGCGCGATTGCAGGTTCTCGTCGAGCGCGGCCAAGAAGTCTTCGGTCGTCAGGTACGACTGCTCGGGGCTGATGAGAATCGCGAGGTCTTTCGTCATCTTGCCGCTCTCGACCGTCGTGATGACGACGTCTTCGAGAGTCTCGGCGAAGGTGATGAGCGCCTGGTTGCCGTCGAGCTTGCCGCGGTGCATGAGCCCGCGGGTCCACGCGATGATCGAGGCGATCGGGTTGGTCGACGTAGGCTTGCCCTGCTGGTGCATGCGGTAGTGGCGCGTGACCGTGCCGTGCGCGGCCTCGGCCTCGACGACCGAGCCGTCGGGGCTCGTGAGCACGCTCGTCATGAGGCCGAGCGAGCCGAAGCCCT
>SXMG01000056.1 GCA_005778835.1 Actinomycetota bacterium | reverse complement strand
GTCAAGGCCGGCGAGATCATCGGTCGTCAGCGCGGCACGCACTTCCACCCCGGCGCCAACGTCGGCCGTGGCGGCGACGACACCCTGTTCGCCCTCGCGGCGGGCTCGGTCGAGTTCGGCCAGAAGGGCGGCCGCAAGGTCGTCAACATCGTCAGCGCCTAGCAGCGCTGCTTTAGTTTTCGCGAGGGGCGGGCTTCGGCCCGCCCCTTCGCCGTTAGCACCATCGCAGGACGAGCACCACCGCTGTCGACATCCCTAGGCGCGGCAGAGCAGAAGGAGGCCCCATCATGGCGACATTCGTCGACCGTGTGACCCTTCACCTGCGCGCAGGGAACGGCGGCCACGGCTGCGTCTCAGTGCGCCGTGAGAAGTTCAAGCCGCTCGCCGGCCCCGATGGCGGAAACGGCGGCGATGGCGGCGACATCGTGCTGGTGGCGGATGCTCACGAGACCACCCTGCTGGGCTACCACCGTCGGCCGCACCGGGTGAGCGAGAACGGCGGCCCCGGCATGGGCGACAACCGCTCGGGCTTCACCGGCGGGCCCCTCGTGCTGCCCGTGCCGATCGGCACCGTCGTGCGCGATGCCGACGGCACCGAGCTCGTCGACCTCAACGAACCGGGCATGCGCATCGTCGTCGCGCCCGGCGGCCAGGGGGGCTTGGGCAACGCGGCGCTCGCGACCACGAAGCGCAAGGCGCCCGGCTTCGCCCTGCTCGGCACCGAGGGCTGGGAGGGCGATGTCATCCTCGAGCTCAAGACGGTCGCCGACGTGGCCCTCGTCGGCTACCCGAGTGCGGGCAAGTCGAGCCTCATCGCCGCCATCTCTGCCGCGCGGCCGAAGATCGCCGACTCCCCGTTCACGACGCTGCACCCCAACCTGGGTGTCGTCGAGTCGGGTGAGTCGCGCTTCACGGTCGCCGATGTGCCGGGCCTCATCGAGGGTGCGAGCGAGGGCAAGGGCCTCGGCCTCGAGTTCCTCCGCCACGTGGAGCGCTGCAGTGCTCTGCTGCACGTGCTCGACTGCGCCACGCTCGAGCCCGGTCGCGACCCCATCAGCGACCTCGACATCATCCTCACCGAACTCGCGGCCTACCCCGTGCCCGAGGGCCAGGTGCCCCTGCTCGAGCGCCCGCAGCTCGTCGCCCTCAACAAGGTCGACGTGCCCGAGGCTCGCGAGCTCGCCGAGCTCGTGCGCCCCGAGCTCGAAGCGCGCGGCTACCGCGTCTTCGAGATCAGCGCCGTGAGCCGCGAGGGTCTGCGACCGCTGACCTTCGCCATGGCCGAGCTCGTCGAGAAGGAGCGCGCCGCCCGCGCTGCCGAGGCCGTCGTGCGCGAGCGCATCGTGCTGCGGCCGAAGCCCGTCGACCGCGAAGAGTTCCGCATCGTCGTCGAGGGCGGCAGCGATGGCCCGATCTACCGCATCATCGGCGCCAAGCCCGAGCGCTGGGTGCAGCAGACCGACTTCCGCAATGACGAGGCCGTCGGGTACCTCGCCGATCGGCTCGCGAAGATCGGCATAGAAGACGCGCTCTTCACGGCCGGTGCGGTCGCGGGCGCGACCGTCGTCATCGGCGCGGGCGATGGCGTCATCTTCGACTGGGAGCCCACGCTCACGAGCGCCGCCGAACTGCTGACGGCTCCGCGCGGCACCGACCCGCGCCTCGACGCGGCGAACCGCCCGTCGACGAGCCAGCGCCGCCAGACGTATCACGAGCGCATGGACGCCAAGGCGGCAGCACGCGCCGAGCTCGACGCCGAGCGAGAGGCGGGCATCTGGAGCGGCGACGATGACGACTGAGTTCGACCCCGCTCGCGGTCGACGCGATGCTGTCACGCGCGCCCGACGCGTCGTCGTCAAGGTGGGCTCGTCGTCGATCAGCGGCGAGAACACCACGCAGATCGGCCCGCTCGTCGACGCCCTGGCGAGCGCGCACGCGCGGGGCACCGAGGTCGTGCTCGTCTCGTCGGGCGCCATTGCGACCGGCATGCCGTATCTGCGACTGGATGCTCGGCCTCACGACCTCGCGACGCAGCAGGCAGCGGCGGCCGTCGGGCAGAACGTGCTCATCTTCCGGTATCAGGAGAGCCTCGACCGCTACGGCATCGTGGCAGGGCAGGTGCTGCTGACCGCGACCGACCTCGAGCATCCGACCCCGCGCAGCAACGCTCAGCGCGCCATGGAGCGCCTGCTCGGCCTGCGGATTCTCGTCATCGTCAACGAGAACGACACCGTTGCGACGCAGGAGATCCGCTTCGGCGACAACAACCGGCTCGCTGGCATGGTGAGCGAGCTCGTCGGCGCCGACCTGCTCGTGCTGCTCAGCGATGTCGACGCGCTCTACACGAAGCCTCCGCACGAGCCCGGTGCTGAGCGCATCGCGGTCGTCGCGCATGACGACGACCTGAGCGGCGTCGAGCTCGGCTCGATCGGCGCGGCGGGCGTCGGCACCGGGGGAGCGGGCACGAAGATCGCCGCCGCGAAGCTCGCTGTCGCCCAGGGCATTCCGGTCGTGCTGACCTCGGCAGCGCAGGTCGCCGAGGCACTGCGCGGCGACGAGGTCGGAACCTGGTTCGAGGCCGCCCCGGTAGAATGAGGGCATGTCGTCGCTCGTCGAAACGCCCGCGCACCTCGGTGAGAGCCTGACCCCCGAGCCGGGTCTGATCGACGAGCAGCTGCACGCGGCCAAGGCCGCATCGCGCGCGCTCGCGACCCTCACGACCGACCGCAAGAACGCTGCCCTCGAGGCCATCGCGACCGCGCTCGAGTCCTCGATCGACGCGATCGTCGCGGCGAATGCTGACGACCTCGAGCGCGGCACATCGACCGGTCTCTCGGCGGGCCTGCTCGACCGGCTGCGGCTCGACGACGCGCGCGTGCGCGCTCTGGCTGCCGCCGTGCGCGACGTCATCGCGCTGCCCGACCCGATCGGCTCGGTCGTGCGCGGCTCTCGCCTGCCCAACGGCATCCAGCTCAGCCAAGTGCGGGTGCCGTTCGGCGTCGTCGGCGCCATCTACGAAGCGCGCCCCAACGTGACCGTCGACATCGCGGCCCTCTCGCTCAAGAGCGGCAACGCCGTCGTGCTGCGCGGTGGCAGTGCTGCTGAGAGCTCGAACCGTGTGCTCGTGCAGACGCTGCAGAGAGCGCTCGAGCACAGCGGGCTGCCGCGCGATGCCGTGCAGACGATCGACTCCCACGGTCGTGCGGGCGCCGCGGCGCTCATGCGCGCGCGCGGGCTCGTCGACGTGCTGATCCCCCGCGGCAGTGCCGACCTCATCCAGACGGTCGTGCGCGAGTCGACGGTGCCCGTCATCGAGACCGGGGCGGGCGTCGTGCACGTCTACCTCGACGCGAGCGCCGATGAGACCATCGCCGTCGACATCGTGCACAACGCCAAGGTGCAGCGGCCGAGCGTCTGCAACGCCGTCGAGACGGTGCTTGTGCACCGCGACGCCGCGCCGCGCCTGCTGCCACCGGTGCTCGACGCTCTGCGAGCATCCGGCGTCGTCGTGCGCGGAGACGACCGCGCGCGGGCGATCGATGCTGCGCTCGAGCCCGCCACCGACGTCGACTTCGCCACCGAGCACATGGCGCTCGAGCTGTCGGTCGCCGTCGTGGATGATCTGGATGCTGCGCTCGAGCACATCCGCCGCTATTCGACGCAGCACACCGAGTCGATCATCACGAGCGACATGGCCAACGCCGAGCGCTTTCTCGCCGAGGTCGACTCAGCCGTCGTCATGGTGAACGCCTCGACGCGGTTCAGTGACGGCGGCGAGGTCGGCTTCGGCGCCGAGGTCGGCATCTCGACGCAGCAGCTGCACGCCCGCGGGCCGATGGGCCTGCCCGAGCTCACGAGCACGAAGTGGATCGTGCGCGGCGCTGGGCAGGTGCGCAGGTGATCCGCGGTAGATTGGTCTCTCACTTCACCCTCGACTACGGGAGTTCTGCATGCTGACGACGCTGGCCAGCGCCATTCTCGCCTCGGAAGAGGAGTTGGCACCGCTCTTCGCCCCGGCTCCGGTCATCGGGGGCATCGCGGCCCTGGTGTTTCTCATGCTGGGTCTCGTGACTTTCGCGTACCGCGATGTCGCGAACCGTCACAGCCAGAAGACCGGCACGCAGAGCGGGCACGACGCGGGTCACTGAGCCCGGCGACCGCCGCCATGACTGACCTTTCAGCGATGCCCGGCACCGACGCCTCCGCGACGGCGCCGCGCAAGCGCATCGGCATCATGGGCGGCACCTTCGACCCGATCCACCATGGTCACCTCGTGGCCGGCAGCGAAGTCGGTCAGGCATTCGGGCTCGATGAGGTCGTGTTCGTGCCGACGGGCGAGCCATACCAGAAGCAGGGCGTCACCCACAGCGAGCACCGCTACCTCATGACGGTGATCGCGACCGCGTCGAACCCGCGGTTCCGGGTGAGCCGAGTCGATATCGATCGAGACGGGCCCACCTACACGATCGACACGCTGCGCGATCTGCGCGCCGAGCATCCCGATGCTGACCTGTTCTTCATCTCGGGCGCCGACGCGATCGCGCAGATTCTCGACTGGAAGAACGCCGACGAGCTCTGGCAGCTCGCGAACTTCGTCGCCGTGAGCCGACCGGGGCACTCCCTCAGCATTAGCGCATTGCCGCACCGCGACGTAAGCTTGCTCGAGATTCCCGCGCTCGCCATCTCGTCAACCGACTGCCGCCACCGCGTCGAGCAGGGCTCCCCGGTCTGGTACCTGGTGCCCGACGGGGTGGTGCAGTACATCGCGAAGCACCAGCTGTACCGGAGCCTTTCATCATGACCAGCCCGCACGACCAGCCACTGAGCCGACGCGCCGCGCGACGCGCGCTCGAGGCCGAGCACGCGGGTGTCGAAACCTTCGCGCAGCCGCCCGGAGACGCGCGCACGGCATCGGGCCGCAGCGGAGCGACCCCGGTCTCGGTGCCGTCGTCGGCGCCGACCGACATGACCTACCGCACGCAGGTGCGCCCGCGCGTGCCGCACTACGACGAGCGCGCCGTGTCGGCGATGCCCACGATCGAGCAGCCCGCTCCGACGCACCAGACCCCGCCCCCCGTCGCTCCGCCCGCTCTGTCGGAGCACGGCGCCGAGCGAGTGCGGCGTCGCGACTTCAGGCCCCCCGTCGTCTCGGATGAACCGCCTACCCACGTCGCGACTCCGACGTTCGACACTCCGCTCGAGTACCACACGCAGTTGTCGCACCGCCCGGTGGTGCCGCCCGCGGTCGTAGCCCCTCCTGCGCCGCAGGCGCACGTGATCGACGTCTCCGCGACCGCAGTGCCCCCCGCCGCTGACCGTCCGGTCGAGGGCACGCTGTCGCGTCGAGAGTTGCGCGAACTGCGCGCGGCGCAAGCGCCGACCATCGGCTCCGCGGCGGTCGACGCCCCCGAGCCTGCTGCCCAGGCTCCCGCTCTTGTCGAGCCGACGCAGGTCGAGCAGACGAAGGCCGAGCCGACGCCGCTCGAGCCCCCGCGGGCAGCGCCCGCCTACGGCGAGCCCGCGCAGCAGGCTCCTGTGCAGCACGCTCCTGTGCTCGACGAACCGGTGCTCGTCGAACCCGAGCTGGTGCAGCCGCCGATCGTGCAGCGGGCACCTGTCGTGCCGACGTCGACCGGCTCGCACTGGTCGGTCGGCATCCACGACGACGAAGATCCGTTCGAGAACACGTTCAGCCGCGAGGTCGGGTCGGCGACGAGCCTCAACACCAACGCGCTCGTGCTGCCGGAGATGCCGACCGGCAGCATCGCGGGGCCGGTCGCCGGCACGGGCGAGATCATCATCACCGGCATGATCGCCGTGTCGCCGCTGCACGCGTCGACGGGTACCGTTCCGACTCTGCACGACAGTCCCGATCTCGACGACCTGTTGGATGCCGACGATCGCGAGGTGTCTGCCCCCGACTCGGCCCCCGTGAGCGCGCTCAAGGCCATCAGCAGCCATACGGCCACTCACACGGTCATGACCGGCAAGCCCTCGACGAGCAACACCGTGACGACCGTGCTCGTCGCCTCGACGGTCGGCATGGCGGTCATCGCCATCGGGCTCTTCGTCGTGGCTGCGGCGAACGGGCTATTCTGAGTGCTTCCGCCGCCCGTACTCGTCGAAGGACACTGTGACCGCCTCTGATCGTGCTCTCGCTCTCACCCAGGTCGCTGCGCAAGCGGCAGACTCCAAGCAGGGCGACGACCTGGTCGCGCTCGATGTCTCCGGCCCTCTGCCGCTCACCGATGTCTTCCTGATCGTCACGGGCCGCAACGAGCGCAACGTGCAGGCGATCGCGTCCGAGGTCGAAGACCGCATGATCGGGGCGGGTGCCAAGCCACTGCGCCGCGAGGGCCGGGCCGAGGGTCGTTGGATCCTGCTCGACTTCGGTGACGTCATCGTGCACGTCTTCCACGAGGAGGAGCGCCTCTTCTACTCTCTCGAGCGGCTCTGGAAAGACTGCCCCGTCGTGCCCCTGCAGCTCGCCGAGCAGAGGGCGGAACCGGCAGACGCCGACTGAACCGCGGCCCGGTGTCGAATTGGTCGGCGGCCGCACCGTGTACTACTCTGAGTGAGTTGTGACCGGCTCTCGAGCCGTCGCGCACGGGCCTGTGGCGCAGCTGGTAGCGCACCTGCATGGCATGCAGGGGGTCAGGGGTTCGAGTCCCCTCAGGTCCACCACGATCAGAATCCCGGTTTCGGCCGGGATTCGTCGTATCCAGCGCCTGCTGACCCGATTGGCGGGGCGGCGCGCGGGAGGGCCGGCGCTCTGAGCGACGGCCCGGTTCGAGAGGACCTACTGGTGAGCCCCACTCCAGCCGCCCCCGGGGTCGACCCCGCTATGCGCATGCACGCCATCACCGACGAGACCACTCAGATCGTCGACATGGTGCTCGAGTACGCCCGTCGTCGCATCCTCAGCGACGACACGCCCCTCGACAAGCCCTTCACCCCCGCCGAACTGCGACGGCTCGCCGGGGGCAGCATCAGCGCCGAGGGCATGGGCGCTCGGCGCGCTCTCGCGCTGTTCGAGAACGTGCTGGCGCCGTCGTGCATCACGACCGAGCATCCTCGCTATCTGTCGTTCATTCCTTCCGCGCCCTCGAAGGCGGCGACCGCGTTCGATCTCATCGTGTCGGCGACAGCCGTCTACGGCGGTTCGTGGCTCGAGGGCTCGGGTGCCGTGTTCGCTGAGAACGAGGTGCTCAGCTGGCTCGCCACCGAGTTCGGGCTGCCGGGCGACGCCGGTGGGGTCTTCGTGCAGGGCGGCACGATCGGCAACCTCTCGGCGCTGGTGGCCGCGCGCGATCACGCGGACCGCGTGCGGCGCGCGGCCGGTCGGCCACGTCCCGAGCGCTGGGTGATCATCGGCAGCGCCGAGGCGCACTCGTCGATCAAGAGCGCCGCGAAGGTCATGGATGTCGACGTCGTCGCGATCCCCGTCGGCGCCAGCGGAGTCATGCACGGCGATCAGGTGCGCGAGGCCCTCGTCGAGCACGGCACGGCCGTCATCGCCGTCGTCGCGACGGGCGGATCGACCAACTTCGGCATCGTCGACGACATCTCCTCGATCGCCGCTCTCAAGGACGAGCACGACTTCTGGCTGCACATCGACGGCGCCTACGGGCTCGCTGCGGCCCTCAGCGACGTCGCTCGCCCGAGGTTCGCCGGCATCGAACGGGCCGACTCCCTCATCGTCGACCCCCACAAGTGGCTCTTCACCCCCTTCGACTCGTGCGCCCTGATCTACCGCGATCCTGAGATCGCCCGCGTCGCGCACACGCAGCATGCGGAGTACCTGGATGCCCTCACCGAGTCGACCGAGTGGAACCCGTCTGACTACTCGGTGCAGCTGACTCGTCGCGCGCGAGGCCTGCCGCTGTGGTTCTCGCTCGCGACCTTCGGGGCACAGGCCTACCGCGATGCGATCGCCGCGTCGATCGAGCTCGCTCATGCGGTCGCGGCCGAGATCGAGCAGCGCGACTATCTCGCCCTGGTGCGCGAGCCGCAGCTCTCGGTCGTGGTGTTCGAGCGCGTCGGCTGGCAGCCCGGTGACTACGCGCACTGGTCGAACCGGCTGCTCGATGAGCAGCATGCCTTCGTCGTGCCGAGCTCGCACGCCGGCCGCACGAATGCCCGCTTCGCGATCGTGAATCCGCGCACGACCCTCGACGACCTGACGGGCATTCTCGACTCGATGCAATGACTGCTCGGGCTCCCGCGGCCCTACACTGGCGCTCGTGACCTCCGGCACGCCTGTGGCGCCGTTCGCGACCCCGACCGATGGCGCGCCGCCGCCGCGTCGAGGTGCTCCTGCGTGGGTTGCGTGGGTCGTCACCCCGCTCATCGCGGTGCTGCTCAGCGTGTCGCTCGATGCCGTCGATCTCGTCGCGCCCGACGTGCTCGGCGGAGCATCCGCTCGATTCCTGCCTCCTGAAGGTCAGCGCACAGTGATGGTCGCCGCTGACGGGGTCGAGACGGTCACCGAGCACACCCGCTCTATCGGGGTCGAAGGCGCGTTCGCGGCTCCGCTCTCCGTCACCAGCGCACTGCTCGAGCGGCTCGGCGACGAGGCACTGCGTCGTGCCCAGTGGTGGAAGGCGTCGCGGGTCAGCAGCAGCGGTGAGCGCTACACCGATCTGTACCGGCTCTCAGAGGCGGGCATCGGCCAGGTCGCGTCGTGGGGCGGCCCGGTCGGTTTCGTCTTCGAGCCCGAGCTGCTGGTTCTGCCGGCGGCGGTGCAACCCGGCGATACCTGGAGCGATAGCGGCAGCGCCCTCGCGGGGGGAGTGCTGACGTACGATGCGTCGTCGATCGCCCGTGCCGCCACGGGTCCGTTCACCGATGCCGAGGGCCGGGAGGTTCCCCTCACCGGCGGGTGCATCGGAGTAGAGACGACGCTACGCCTGGAGAGCCCGGCAGACGACCTCGCGACCGAGCTGGTCGAAGCCATCGTCTGGTGCCCTGGTCGCGGACCGGTGTGGAGCAGCGGCACACTCGACGGGCAGCCTGTGGGCCAGGCAGAAGTGCGACCCGGAGCCCTTCAGGCCGCAGAGGCGCCATCGGCCGAGGTCGCCTCATGGCCCGAGGCCGTGACCTCGACGTCGACCCTCGGCGACGGCCGATCGCTCGAGCTCTCGATCGACGACCCCTTCTTCGGCTCGTCAGAGGCGAGCGGTCAATTCTGGGTCGCTCCCGCCTCGACGGTCGACGGCAGGCTCGTCACGGCGAACGACCGCGGCGACGACGTGCAGGTCTGGAGTCTCGGGGACGGGGTCGCGACGCTCGACTGGGCGGGGCATCCCGGCGGCACGATCGTCGCGGTGGCCGCTGTCGGCGACCTGGTGCTCGCGACGACGTCGCGCCGGCAGGTCGTCGCCTACGACAGCACGGGCCGACGACTGTGGAACTGGTCTGCCGACGAGCTGGTGCTCATCGCACCCCAGGCAGCAGACCTGCGGGGCGATGAGGTCGCCGTGGTCGCGCGCAGCGGCACGGTCACGGTGCTCGACGCGTCGAGCGGCGCGGTGCGGTGGTCGAGGTCGCTCGGCGCCGACGCGCGTGCAGCGGCGGCGGCACCCGGTGGCTTCGTGATCGTGGCCGACGAGCGCGAACGAGTCACCGCGCTCGACAGCACGACGGGCCAGCAGGTCTGGCGCCGCGATGCGGGCCTGGTCGATGAGATCAAGGTCGACCCCCGCGGCGAGCTCGTCGTCGCCATGACGGAATCGGGAGAGCTGTTCGGCCTGGAGGCGGGGGATGGCGCAGAGCGATTCTCGACCGTCTTCGTCGGCGTCGCCGTCGACATCGCCTTCGGAGCAGACGAGGTCGTCGTGCTCTCCGATGAGCGCACCGTGGCGCTCGGCGCTCTCGATGGCTCCGTGCGCTGGCGATCCGCTGGGGGAGTCAGCCTGCTCGGCTCGGGCGAGGTGGTCGGCGTCGTGCAGAGGGAGTCGGTGGTGCTGCGCGCGACGAGCGACGGCGCGGTCGTCGTTGAGCGAGCGCTCACGACGGGTTCGGCCAGCTCGAGTGCCGCCGTCGTGGTCGGCACCGCGATCGTGCTGGTCGAGAGCGACGGCTCCCTGCAGAGCTGGAGGGTCGAGTGAACGCCGTGCGCAGGATCGGGGCGGGGATCGGCCGGTTCTGGCGGGGTCTCATCAGCGAGCCGATCACGCGCGGCCGACTCCGCGACACCGGATGGCCCCGTGGTCTTGCCCCCGTCGTGGTCGTCGGCGTCGTCGCCTTCTGCTTTGCTGTGCTGCTTATCGTGGCGGCCCCGCTCATTCGCGAGCTGCTTCCGCTCACGGTCAGCGTCGCGTCGACAGTTCTCTCGCTGCCTCGCCTGATGCTCACGACCATCTTCTGGCTCGTCATCCTCTCGGTGGCGCTCATGCAGACCGCCGCGATCCACACGCGAGGGCGCACCACCATCGCGCTGACGACGATGGCGTCGCTCGCACTGCTCTTCATCGGCTCGCTCGATTTCGGCGTCGACGGCGCGGGAGGGTTCGCCCTGACGGCCGGCAAGGTGACCTCCGCGCTCGCGGTGCTATCGATCGTCGCGCTCGTCGTCACGCGACGGCGTGCGCGATTCGCGTGGTGGGAGTTTCCGCTCGTGCTCGGCATCATGGGTTTCTCGGCCGTCGTCGCACTCGGCCGATCGGCGGCGGAGAGCGCCCCGTTCGGCATCGACTTCGCGCCCACAGCCGCGTCGCTCGTCATGACGTCGATCGGACTGCTGGCGGTTCCGGCTGCCCTCGCGGCCGGAGTCGCGGTCGCCGAATTCGCGGTCACGGCCGCGACCTCGGCCGTTGCCGCCCTCGAGAGACCGCGAGCCCGCGATCGGGGGGCAGCCGTCTCGCGCGCCGTGCCCGTGATCCTGCTCGCGGCGTTCGCCCTCGTCGCGGTGTGGCGCATCGGTGAACTGCTGGTCGGTTCGGTCGCCGGACTCGGGTCGGTGATCGACCCCGTCGACCTTCCGCTTTCGATGGGCATCGTGGCCGCGGTCGCCGGTCTGTGGTGGCTCATCGGTCGTCTGCGCGGCGCAGCCGCGACGACGATCGACGACGTGATGCTCCGACTCGACGATGTCGGCTTTCCCGTGGCGGCCGCGCTGACGATCACTCTGGCTCCTGTCGTCGTGCTGCTGCTGAGCGCGCAAGTGCTCGTCTCGTGGGGTGTCGGGTCTGACGCCGTCGGCGGGGTCTTCGCAGTCGCCGAGCTGCTGCGCAGTTCTGACACCCAGTCGGTTGTCCGGCTGCTGGTCGGCGTCGGCCTCCTGATTGCGGCCGTGATCGCTGCTCGACGCGGCAGCAGGGGCGTGCCCGAACTGCTCGCGGCCATTGCCGTGCTCGCCATCGTCAGTGTGCTGCCGTTCGTCTCGCCGCTGACGCTGAGCTGGTCGTACGAGAGCATGGCGGCGATCATCGCCGTGGGCACGCTGCTGCTGACGACCGTGCTCGCTGTTCGTGGTCTCCTCGACGCCCGTCGGCTCGCCCTGCTGACCATCGCCCTGCTCCTCTCGGCCGCCACGGCCTGGCGCGATGTGCTCGCCGACCCGCTCAGCGTGCTCATCGGAGCCAGCGGCATCGCGCTGGTGCTGTTCGGGTTCGTCTGGGGTTTCGTGACCGATGCCGACATCACGCATCGGGGCAGCCCCGCCTACCCCGTTCCTGCGCGGGTGATGCTCTTCCTCGCCAATGCCGTGTTCGGAGTGACCGTGCTGGCGTTCGGCTCGCTCGCCCGCGATCTCGGCGCTGCGATCGACCTCGACGCGTTCGCCCAGTTCGGTGACGAGCTGCTCGGCACGTCGCTCCTTCTCGCCTCGGTGATGGCGGTCTGGGCAAGCGCGGCAGAGAAGAACTCGGCCGATTCCCCGGCGCCGCGGCCTACCGTGGTGGCATGACCGATCCGTCTCCCGACTCCGCACTCGAGAACGCTCTGCGCACGCACACCGACTACGGCGTCGAGAAGCTCGACGAGGCCGACCTTGCCGGTGATCCGTTCGCGCAGTTCACGGCCTGGCTCGCGGAGGCCGCCGAGCGTGAGGTGTACGAGCCCAACGCGATGGTGCTGGGCACGATCGACCCCGATGGGGCCCCGTCGATCCGCACCGTGCTGCTGCGGGGCGTCGACGACCGTGGTTTCGCGTTCTACACCGACTACACCTCTCGCAAGGGCCGCGCTCTGCTGGCCAACCCCGCTGTCTCGGCTGTCTTCCCGTGGTACACACTGCATCGTCAAGTGATCGTGTTCGGAGAGGCGCACCCGGTCGAGGCGGACGACTCCGACGCCTACTTCGCGGCGCGACCGCGAGGGGCGCAGGTCGCGGCGTGGTCGAGCGACCAGTCGCAGGCGATCGCCTCCCGTGACGCGCTCGAGCAGAAGGTGCGGGATGCGGATGCCCGGTTCGCCGATGCGCCCGAGATTCCGCGCCCCGAGCGCTGGGGCGGGTTCCGCATCGTGCCCCGTCGGGTCGAGTTCTGGCAGGGTCGCACCTCGCGCTTGCACGACCGGCTGGTCTTCACCCGGCAAGGCGACGGGGCCTGGACGGTCGAGCGACTGCAGCCGTGACACGCGCGCGGAATACTTCCCGGCGGCCTCGCGTTGGCCCTGTCGATGCGAACGCATAGAATCGCGATCTAGGAGAAGCAGGAGACCCTCATGGCCATCACCGACGCGCACGACCTCGAGCTCGGCATCGACACCTTCGGCGACGTCACGACCGACGCTGACGGGCGACCGCTGCCCTACGGCCAGGTGATCCGCAACGTGGTCGAGGAGGGCGTGCTGGCCGACCAGGTCGGCATCGATGCGATCACGATCGGCGAGCACCACCGTGACGACTTCGCCGTGTCGGCTCCTGACATCGTGCTGGCCGCGATCGCGGCTCGCACCGAGCGCATCCGGGTCGGCAGTGGAGTCACCGTGCTGAGCTCGGACGACCCGATC
>SXMG01000055.1 GCA_005778835.1 Actinomycetota bacterium | reverse complement strand
GAGCGAGCCGGTGTCGCCCATGAAGATCTGGGCGGGCGAGGTGTTCCACCACAGGAAGCCGATGAGGCTCGCGGCGATCGCGGCGGCGACGATCGCCAGATCGAGGGAGTCGCGAACGTCGTAGCACCGGAACTCGTTGGCCGGGTCGAGCGCGATGTTGCCGCACGACTGGTTGAACTGCCAGAAGGCGATGAAGATGTAGGCCGAGACCGACAGGATCGAGGCACCCGTCGCGAGGCCGTCGAGGCCGTCGGCCACGTTCACGGCGTTCGACGTGCTCACGACGATGACGTTGACCCAGATCGCGAAGGCGATCACGGCACCGACCGAGCCGAACACGGCGAAGTCGAGCCATTCGATGTCGCGCACGGCCGAGATCGCCGTCGAGGCCGGCGTGAGCCCGTCCTCGTCGGGAAACGAGAGCGCGAGCGCCGCGAAACCGGTCGCGATGATCGCCTGCCCGGCGATCTTCGCCCAGCCGCCGAGGCCGAGGCTGCGCTGCTTGCGCGTCTTGGTGAAGTCGTCGATGAAGCCGATGAGGCCGAGCCCGACCATGAGCAGCAGCACGAGCAGCGCGCTCGCGGTGATGCGCTCGCCCGTGACCAGATGGCCGAAGAAGTAGCCGAGCACGGCGCCGAGCAGAAAGACGATGCCGCCCATCGTCGGAGTGCCGCGCTTGGTGTGGTGCGATTGCGGGCCGTCGTCGCGGATGAACTGGCCCCAGCCGATGCGCCCGAACAGCCGGATGAACAGCGGCGTCATGAAGAGTGTGAAGGCGAGCGAGAAGGCGCCCGCCATGAGCAGGGCGATCACGACCCGACCTCGCGCAATCGGGCCACGAGCTCGGCCAGCTCGGCTCGGAGGGTGCCGCCGCTGACGAGGATCACAGTGTTCGGCCCAGTCGTCGCACGCACGAAATCGTACGCGCTCGCCGCGTCGTCGAAGAGCACTGACTCGCCGTCCCACGAACCTTCGAGACTCGCGGCCATGTACAGATGGCGCGCTCCGGCTCCGATGACGACCAGCTGCGCGATGTCGAGCCGCACGACGATGCGCCCGAGCGCGTCGTGCTCGTCGAGCCGATCGTGCTCGGCGACCTGCAGAGGCCCGATGACCGCGACGGTGCGCAGCCCGCTGCGCCCAAGGTCGGCGAGCACGCGCAACGACCCCCGTACCTCCTCGGGCGAGGCCGCGTGCGTGTCGTCGAGCAGCAGGGCCCCGTCGATGCCGGTGAGACGCTGCGTGCGACCGGGCACGTCGAGGAGCGGGAGGTCGAGGGCGGCCTCGTCGAGGCTCGCGCCTGCCTCAAGGGCGGCGCTCAGCGCGTCGACCGCCCGCTCGACGACGAGCGGGCCCAGACCGCCCAACGGGATCGAGCGTTCGAGGCCGTCTAGCGCCACGGTGACGGTCGACCCGTCGGGAGTGTGCACGACGTCGACGACGGTGAGTGCGTTCATGCTCATCGATTCACCACCCCGCGTCCTTCAGTGCCGCTCGCGCCAGATCTCGGGCGAAGAAGGGAACCTTCGTGCCGCCGACATCCCGGTAGTCGAGGTGACCGGGCCCCGCCCACAGAATGGTGTCGCCCTCGCGCGCCAGCTGCACTGCGTCGATGATGGCCTGCTCGGGCGAGGCGATCTCGATGAGCTCAGCCGGCGAGCCCGCCGATCGGGCTCCCTCCAGCAGCGCCGCGCGAATCTGGGCGGGATCCTCGAGTCGAGGGTGGTGGTCGGTGACGATGACGACATCGGCGCCGAGCGCAGCGACTCGACCCATTTCGGCGCGCTTCGTCGCATCACGATTGCCGTTCGCCGCGCACAGGATGAACAGACGGCCGGTCGTGAACCTGCGCACGGCCGCGAGCGTCGTCGCGTAAGCGTCGGCGCTGTGGCCGAAGTCGACGTAGACGCTGGGGCCGCGGTCGCCCGACACACGCTCGGCGCGCCCCGGCAGATATACCGAGATCGGCTCGTCGCCCAGCGCCGTGGCGATGTCGGAGAGCGGGATGCCGGAGGAGACGAGCATGGCGATCGCCAGTCCGGCGTTCGCAGCCATGTGCGCACCGATCACCGGCACCGATGACTCGATGCTCTCTCCGAGGGGCGAGGTGAGCCTGAAGTAGGTGCGGTCGGGCTGCTCGTCGGTGACCGTGAGCTGCCAGTCGGCGCCGGCATCGGCCTGGGAGGTGATCGTCTCGACGTCGATCTCGGCGGCCTCGACGGCAGCGCGCCCCCAGCTCGAGTCCAGCGAGACGATGCCGCGTCTCGCGCGCTCGCGCGAGAACAGCGCCGCCTTGGCCTCCAAGTACTCCGGCATGGTGCCGAAGTCGTCGAGGTGGTCATGGCTGAGATTGGTGAAGCCCACGACGTCGAACAGGACGCCGTCGACCCGGTGCCGTGCGAGCGCCTGCGCGCTGACCTCGAGGGTCGCGGCGTCGATCTGCAGTTCGCGCATGAGGGCGAGCATCGCGTGAATCTCGGGCGCCTCCGGGGTCGTCAGCCGACTGGAGTACGCCGCACCGTCGATCACCCGCTCTGCCGTCGTGCTCAAGCCGGTGCGCCGCCCGAGCTGCCGCAGCACCGCGTCGAGCAGATAGGCCGTCGAGGTCTTGCCGTTCGTGCCGGTCACGCCGAACAGGGCGAGTCGAGCATCCGCCGTGCCGTACACGGCCGCGGAGACGGCCCCGAGCGATTCCCGCGGTGCCGGCGAGATCAGCACGGGCAGGCCGCTGCTGCTCGCCAGCGCGAGGCCCTCGGCATCGGTGAGCAGCGCGACCGCTCCGCGATCTCGCGCCTCGGTCGCGAAGGAGGCCCCGTGGGCATGCGCGCCGCGCATGCCGACATACAGATCGCCAGGATGCACGTGCGAGGCCGCGACCGCGACCCCCGTCACCGCTGCGCCGTCGAGATCGCCGATCGTCGCGAAGTCGAAGCTCTCAGCGAGCTCGGGCAGCGAGCGGGGAGAGAGGTGCTCGGGCCGAAGCACGCGGGGGGCCTGAGCAGACAACGCGACCTCTCTTCGTGGGCGCGCCTACCAGGTGATCGGAAGACGCGGGGCCGGCTGCGTCGACGGCTCGACCCGGAAGGTCTTGAGCACCTGGGTCATGATCGACCGGAAGGTGGGAGCCGCCGTTGCCGACGTCTTCATCGTATCGGGCCTGCCGTAGGTCACGACAACGACGAACTGCGGGTCGTCGGCCGGGGCGAGTCCCGCCACCGAGATGATGCGCTCATCGGTGTAGCGCCCGTTCTCGGCCACCTCGGCCGTGCCGGTCTTCGCGGCCACACGGTAGCCGGGAATGCTCACGAGCGAGGCGATGGCGCTGTCGGTCGCCACGCTCTCGAGCATCGCCACCGTCGTATCGGCCGCCGCCTCCGAGACCGCCCGCACGCCCTCGGTCGACGGAGCGTGGGTCACCGTGCCGTCGGCGTGCTCGCAGCCCGTGACAAGCGTGAGCGGCTGCCGCACTCCGCCGTTGGCCAAGGCCTGGTACGCGCTCGCGATCTGCGCGCTCGTCGCCGTCACGCCCTGACCGAACATCTGCGTGAGCGTGCCGTGGCCGTCGATGCTCTCGGCCGATCGCAGTCGGCCGTTCGACTCGCCGAGGAAGTCGACGGCGGTCTGCTCGCCGATGCCGAAAGCCGAGAGGTAGTCGTGGCGCTGCTGAGCGCTGAGTCTCGAACTGAGAATCGAGGTGCCGACGTTCGATGAGCGCATGAGCACGCCGGTCGACGTCAGCCGCAGATCGTCGTGTGCCCAGGCATCGGTGATCGAGTAGTTCGCGATGGTGGGCAGGCGACCCGGCACGACGAGCTGCTCGCCTGGGCTCGTGACCCCCGCATCGAGCAAGGCCGCGAAGGTCATCGCCTTGAAGATCGAGCCCGGCTCGAACGGCTCGCTGAAGCTGCGCGAGCCGAGGTTCTCGGGGGCGGTGCCGTTGACGTCGTTGGGGTCGACCGTCGGCCAGTCCGCAGCAGCGATGACGTGGCCGTCGTCGACGCGCACGACCCAGGCCGTCGCCCAGTCCGCACCGATCGCCATCGCCTGCTCGGCGATCGTCTGCTGGGCGAACCACTGCACGTCGGCATCGATCGTGAGCCGCAGCGTGCCGCCGTCGACCGCCTCCTGCTGCACGACGGTCGTGCCGGGCAGCTTCACGCCATCAGCGCCGCGCTCGTAGGTCGACGACCCGTGCGTCGCCTCGAGGCAGTCGTTGAGCCGGAACTCGAGGCCCGTCTGGGGCCCATCGGTGCCGAGGAAGCCGACGAGGTTGCCCGCCACCTGACCGTTCGGATACGTGCGGCTCGGCTGGCGCTCGAAGTAGACCCACGGCACCCGCAGTGCGCGGATCGCCTGGAAGGTCTCGGTCGTCACCCGGCGCGCAAGGTACGAGTGGTCGTCGGCGGGGTCGATGGCGAGCTCGGCGTCGATGCCCGCCCGCAACTCGAGCGGGTCAGCGCCGATGAGTTCAGCGATCGAGGCGAGCGCTTCGGCCACCGTGTGCTGGGTCTTCTCGCCGGTCTCCGGGTCGGCGAGCCGGTAGTCCTCGACGAACCGGGGCGAGACGGCGATGTCGTAGCGGTAGACCGAATCAGCGAGCACGACGCCGCTGGCGTCGACGATGTCGCCTCGGGCACCGTAGAGCGGCGAGGGGATCGAGCGCCGCGCTTCTGATTCGTCTGACAGCTGCTCGGCGCGCACGACCTGGATGTCGACGAGGCGCACGACGAAACCCCCGAGAACCATGGAGATGACGAGCACGGCCGCGGCGACTCTGCGGCGGGCTCGTCGTTCTGCGGTCATGCTGACGTCGACTCCTCGATCGCGTGCGCGGTCACCGGGTCACCGGCGACGGGATGGCTCCCGGGCTCGACGGTACCGATGCGAGCGCGCCGGAGGCCGCCGCCACGCCCGCAGCATCATTCGCCGGTGCGGCGGCGCTGGAAGGCGCTGCCGCCGTTGCCGGCCCGGTGAGGACCACGTCGGCGAGCAGCACGTTGCCGACTGCGGCCCCGGTTCCCTCGAGCAGGCCGGAGCCGGAGCCCGCGGCGACGGGAGCCCCGAGAACGCGACCGTCGGCGAGGCGCAGATAGGCGGGGCTGGAGTTCGCCACCATGCCGAGCGATTCGGCGTTCGCCGCGAGGTGCTGGGGCGAACGCAGCGCTTCGATCGATTCGGTGAGCACTTGCGCCGAGCGGTCGAGCTCGATGCGCTGCGACTCGAGCGCGGTGATGCGGTACGCCCCGTCGGACAGCACGATGCTCAGCATGAGCTGCGTCAGCAGGATCGCGAAGACCCCGACGATCGTGACGACCGCGTGAGCGGCCCGCGGGCGGGCGCGGCGCTGCGGACGCGAGGTGACGATCTCGAGCGGAGCACGCTGAGGAGACGGGCGGGGGCTGCGCAGCGGCGCCGTCGCGAGCGCACTCATGCGGCCTCCTTCCATCGCTCAGCGGCCCGCAGCCGCACGGGGATCGACCGCGTGTTGCGCGCTCGCTCCTCGTCGTCGGCGAGCTCGGCGCCTCGCACCAGCAGGCCGAACTCGGGGCGGTGCTCGGGAAGCTCGATCGGCAAGCCCGCAGGAGCCGTCGACCGCGTGCGGCGGGCGAGCTCGCGCTTCACGATGCGGTCTTCGAGCGACTGGTAGGCGAGCACGACGATGCGGCCTCCCACCGCGAGAGCATCGAGCGCCGCGGGAAGGGCCAGTTCGAGCGCCTCCAGCTCGCGATTGACCTCGATGCGCAGAGCCTGGAAGACGCGCTTCGCCGGATGCCCCGTGCGCTGCACCGCGCGAGGGGTGGCGTCGACGATGACCTCGACGAGTTGCGACGAGCGCTCGAGCGGCTGCACGGCGCGAGCAGCGACGATCCGGCTCGCGTACCGCGGCGCGAGCTTCTCCTCGCCGTACTCGTAGAAGATGCGTCGCAGCTCCGACTCCGAGTACTCGGCCACGATCGTGGCAGCGGTGACGCCGCTCGTGCGGTCCATGCGCATGTCGAGCGGGGCATCCTGCGCATAGGCGAAGCCGCGCTCCGCCTCGTCGAGCTGCATCGACGACACACCCAGATCGAAGAGCACCGCCGTCACCCGGTCGATGCCCAGGCCGTCGAGAGCGTCGCGCACGCCCGAGTACACGGTGTGGACGAGGTGGATGCGGTCGGCGAAGGGCTGCAGGCGCTCCGCAGCCTTGGCGAGCGCGTCCGTGTCGCGGTCGAGCCCGACGAGTGTGAGCCCCGGGTGCCGCTCGAGCGCGGCGACCGCGTGCCCGCCGAGCCCCAGAGTGGCGTCGACGAGCACCGCCCCCTCGACGTCGAGGGCGGGAGCGAGCAGCTCGAGCGTGCGCTCGAGCATCACGGGAACGTGGAGGTCGGAGGTCGTCATGATCGTTGCCGGATCGAGCGCGGGGCCCTGATCCCCATCCGTTGCGACCTGGCACCGGGGAAGGTGCGCCAGGGCGACTCACGGCTGGGAGTCGGGGTCACGCGATCAGAAGAGTCCGGGGATCACCTCCTCCTCGGTGTTGGCGAACGCTTCTTCACGCTCGGAGTAGTAGGCGTTCCAGGCCTCGGTCGACCAGATCTCGGCCCGATCGCCAGCGCCGATGACCGTGAGCTCACGGTCGAGACCCGCGTACTCGCGCAGCACGGTGGGAATCGTCAGACGGTGCTGCGAGTCGGGCTCCTGCTCGCTCGCTCCGGAGAGGAAGAGTCGCTGGAACTCGCGACCCTGCTTGCTCGTGAGCGGCGCGGTGCGCAGCTTGTCGAGCTGCTCCTGGAACTTCGCTCCGCTGAAGACGTAGATGCAGTGCTCCTGGCCGCGCGTGAGGACGACTCCCCCGGCGAGCTCGCTGCGGAACTTGGCCGGAAGGATGATGCGCCCTTTGTCGTCGAGCTTGGGGGTGTGCGTGCCGAGAAGCATCGTCCTGGCCCCCCTCTCATCTCCGGCCCGAGATCAGGTGATGTTCTCCACTTTACTCCACTTTCCTCCACCAAGTAAAGGACTTCACGCACTCTAGGGCAGATTTCTCTCCACCGCACGCCAAGAACCCCGGAATCACGGGGATCAGAGCCCGAGCCCGCAGTGGAGGAGATTGCACCCTCTATCGCGCTGAGCGCACAAAAAAGGGGCCGACCCGAAGGTCGACCCCTGAAGAGGGAGAGAAGTGGAGGGCTACTCGCCGCGCTCGTCCTGCCGGCGTTCCCACCGCTCGGTCATCGTGTCCATCCACGACGCACGGGCCGGCTTGCGAGGTGCGGCACCCGGAGCCGCAGCACTCGATGCATCGGCGGGGGCGCGACCCGGTGACAGCACCATGAGCACGCCGCCCAGCATGAGGCCGAAGCCGACAACGCCGATGAGGGGCTGCTGCACGATGACTCCGGCGACGAGGGCGGCCACGCCTGCGACGGCCAGGAGCGCGCCGATGACGATGAGTCGGTAGTTGGGCTTACCGCGGCGACCGGAGACGGTCGCGACGAAATCCGCATCGTTCTGGTAGAGATTGCGCTCCATCTCTTCCAGAAGACGCTGCTCGTGCTCCGAGAGCGGCATGGCTACCCCTTCACCCACTATCGCGGAGCTCTTCTCCGCGGCTTCATTGTAGGACTGCCGTGCTGGATAGGCTAGGTGAGTGCCTGAGAGATTGCGGTTAGTCGACCTGGTCAACGCTCGACTCGAGCAGTTCCTCGAGCAGCGGGCCTCACATCTATCGGGCATCGCCGACGAGCTGGCCGTGTTCACCGACGCCAGCAGCGAGCTGCTCAGCGGCGGCAAGCGCTTCAGGGCACTGTTCTGCTACTGGGGCTGGCATGCCGTCGCGGGAACCGTGAACCCCGACGACCTGCTGGCCGAGCTCGACGCGCACCCCGACCTGTCGAGCATCATCGACGCCGCGGCCGCGCTCGAGCTCTTCCACGCTGCAGCCCTCGTGCACGACGACATCATGGACAACTCCGACACGCGGCGCGGCATGCCGGCCGCGCACCGGCGGTTCGAGCGCGAGCACCGAGAGCACCACTGGGCCGGAAGCGCGGCGGGGTACGGCACGTCGTCCGCCTTGCTGCTCGGCGACCTGCTGCTGGGCTGGAGCGATGAGCTGCTCGACGCAGGCTTGTCGCGCCTTGACGACGCCGACAGCGCGAGCGCTGCACGACGCGAGTTCCACACCATGCGCACCGAGGTCACCGTGGGGCAATACCTCGACATCCTCGAAGAGGTGGCGTGGCGCGACGCCGACGAGGCAGACCTGCTGCCGCGCGCCCATCGGGTGCTGACGTACAAGTCGGCGAAGTACTCGATCGAGGCTCCCCTCGCGCTCGGTGCGCTGATGGCCGGCGGCAGCCTTGAGCAGGTGTCGGCGCTGCGCGCCTTCGGACTCCCGCTCGGCATCGCCTTCCAGTTGCGCGACGACCTGCTCGGCGTCTTCGGCGACCCCGAGGTGACGGGCAAGCCGGCGGGCGACGACTTGCGCGAAGGCAAGCGCACGGTGATCATCGCGCTCGCCCGCGCCGCACTTCCTGCCGGGGCGGTGGCTCTCATCGACGAACTGCTCGGCGATGCAACGCTCTCCGAGCACCAGATCGCGACCCTGCAGGCGACGATCCGCGACAGCGGCGCGGTCGAGACGGTCGAGCAGATGATCGCGCGCTCTGTCGCGACCGCGATCGCCGCCCTCGACGACGCTCCCCTGAGTCGCTCAGCTCGCGCCGAGCTGGTGGGTCTCAGCGATCTCGTGACGCGTCGGGCTCACTGAGGCCCGACCGCTCAGAAGGCGAGCGCCTGAGCCACGCGGCGCACCTCGGCCTTGCGGCCCGCTCTCAGCGCCGCGATGGGGCTCGTGCCCAGCAGGTCGTCGACCTCGAGCATCCACCGCATCGCCTCGTCGTCGCTGAAGCCGTCGTCGGCCAGCAGCATGAGCGTGCCGCGCAGGTCTTTCAGCGGCTCGTTCTCGTCGAGGAACTCCTCGGGCACCATGAGCACCGCATCGCGACGCACGGCGAGCAGCTGCCGGTCTTCGAGAAGGCGGTGCACTTTGCCCGGGCTCAGGCCGAGGCGTTCGACCAGGTCAGGGATGGTCAACCAGCGAGCGGATTCTGCGGCCACAGGTCTAGCGTGCCATGTCGCGAGGCCCCTCGGCGACAAGGCGTTATGTTACGAACATGTAAACTGCAGTCACTTCTTCCCCTTCTGTTGACATTCGTTGTACTGTGAAGCAGCGGGCTGGGGGGGCTCGCGGGCACCCACTCGGGCGCGACTGAGCAGGTGCACTCCCGATGACGTGTGAAGGGCCGGATCACATGACCGACACTCGCAGCGCTGCTGACACTGCGCAGCGTCTCGGCACGCGCGACCCCATCGACGACCGCGCGCACGCTGTCTTCGGTGGCCTGTCGCCGTCGATCGCCACGGCGCCCGCCCGCCATCGTCCGTCGGTCTCCGTGCGAGCTCGCTCTGCCGCTTTCACGACGGTGCCCGTGGTGCTCACCGGTGCCATCGCCCTCGGCATGGGCCTCACCGGTCCGATCGAGCCGGCGCACGCGCGCAAGCCTGCTCCGCCCAAGCCGGAGCAGTCTCCCGCACCGTTCGGGCTGCGGGCCGCTCTGACGCAACTGAGTGCGGCGATCGTGCCGGGCGCCCTGGCCGCGTCGACCGTCGCCGCGACCTCGGCGCCGGCCGTGTACGTCGTCGAACCGGGCGACACGGTCAGCAGCATCGCCCAGCGGTTCGGGCTCTCCACGGCGTCGGTGCTCGCTCTCAACGGGCTCTCCTGGAGATCGACGATCTTTCCCGGGCAGGTGCTGAGCCTGACCACCGCACCGGTCAAGACCACCGCTCCGCCGCCGGCCCGCACGCAAGCCGGGCGCTACACGATCGTCAAGGGCGACACGATCTCGTCGATCGCTGCGCGATTCGGAGTGTCGACGCAGTCGATCCTGACGGCGAACGGCCTCGACCGCGCCAGCATCATCTACCCGGGGCAGGCCCTGGCCATTCCCGGTCGCGAGCCGATCGCGCAACCGCTGCCGGCGCCCGTGGTCGGCGTCGCCATCGACGCGCCGAAGCCCTCGACCGTGGAGGTCGAGACGGCCGCACGTCAGGAGCCCGTGTCGACCGCCGCGGCAGTGGCCGCGCTCCCCATCGCCGAGCGCCCGGTGCTGCCCGTCAGCTTCGCCGCACGCCCCAGCACTCCTTCGGCGCCGGGAGCCCCGAGCGGACCCCCGAGCGGGGGCAGCGTGACTCCCCTCACGGCCGAGATGCGCACGCACGCGGCGACGATCGTGCGCGTCGGCCGCGAGCTCGGCGTGCCGCAGTACGGCATCGTCATCGCCCTCGCGACGGCCATGCAGGAATCGACGCTGCGCAACCTCTCGTGGGGCGACCGCGACAGCGTCGGCCTCTTCCAGCAGCGCCCGAGCTCAGGGTGGGGCACCGCCGCCGACCTGCAGATTCCGAGCCACGCCGCTCGACTGTTCTACGTGGGCCGTTCCGGTTACACGCGCGGCCTGCTCGACATTCCGGGCTGGCAGAGCATGACTCTCACGCAGGCAGCGCAGGCTGTGCAGATCTCGGCCTACCCGAACCACTATGCCAAGTGGGAGGCGAGCGCGTGGGCGTGGTACTACGAGCTGACCTGAGCCCGCGTCTCCGGGTGCGCCTCAGCCGTTCTGCGAGACCAGCGACCTAGACTCGCACGGTGAGCACCTCGACGACCGATCCCCTCATCGGCCGCCTGATCGACGGCCGGTACCAGGTGCGCTCACGCATCGCTCGCGGCGGCATGGCGACCGTGTACCTCGCCACCGACCAGCGTCTCGACCGCCTCGTCGCCGTGAAGATCATGCACGGCCACCTCGCCGACGACAGCCAGTTCAAAGAGCGCTTCATCCAAGAGGCTCGCTCCGCCGCGCGCCTGGCCCACCCGAACGTCGTCAACGTCTTCGATCAGGGCCAGGATGCCGAGTCGGCCTATCTCGTCATGGAGTATCTGCCGGGCATCACGCTGCGCGAACTGCTGCAGGAGTACGGCGCGCTCACGCCCGAGCAGACGATGGACATCACGGAGGCGGTGCTCGCGGGCCTCGCCGCCGCGCACCGGGCCGGCATCGTGCACCGCGATCTCAAGCCCGAGAACGTGCTGCTCGCCGACGACGGCCGCATCAAGATCGGCGACTTCGGTCTGGCCCGCGCCGCGAGTGCGAACACCGCGACGGGCAAGGCGCTGCTGGGCACGATCGCCTATCTCTCGCCCGAGCTCGTGACCCGCGGCATCGCCGATACGCGCAGCGACATCTACGCCGTCGGCATCATGATGTTCGAGATGCTCACGGGCGAGCAGCCCTACAAGGGCGAGCAGCCCATGCAGATCGCGTACCAGCACGCGAACGACACCGTGCCGGCGCCCAGCTCGTTCAACGCCCGGGTGCCCGCCGAGTGGGACGAGATCGTGCTGTGGGCGACCTCGCGAGACCCGCAGGACCGGCCGGCGGATGCTCGCGCCCTGCTCGACCAGTTGAGCGAGACCGGCCGCTCGCTGCAGACGGCCCTCCCGGCCACCGAGACGCAGCGCACGATGCTGCTCACCTCACCGATCCCCACGGCTCCTCCGACGGGTGAGACGCAGGTGCTCGGCACGCGCGGAGGGTCGGATGCCCCTTCGGGCCCGTCGGCGACGGGTGAGCTCACCCGCCGGGGAGCCTCGAACCGCCGTCGCGGTTGGATCTTGTTCGCCGCCGTGATGGCGCTCGCCGGCCTCGCCGTCGGCATCGGCTGGTGGTTCGGTGCCGGGCCCGGCGCGACCGTGACGATCGCCGACGTGCGCGGCCAGACGGTCGAGGCCGCCCGCGTCATCCTCGATGATCAGGGCGCTCTGGTGGCCGAGACCCTGGGCGAGCGATTCGACCTCGAGGTCGAGGCGGGTCTCGTCGTCGGCACCGATCCCGAGGCAGGAACCACGATCGACCGCGAGACCGAGGTTACGATCGTGGTCTCGCTCGGACCCGAGCCGACCACCGTGCCCGATGTCGTCGGGCTTCCGGAAGCCGATGGCCGCGCCGAACTGGCGACCTCCGGCTTCGAGGTCGGCGACAGCATCAGGCAGTTCGACAGCGAAGTGCCCGAGGGCTCCGTGATTGCCGTGCTCGATGCCGACGAGCAGACGCTCGATGCCGGAACCGAGTCGTTCAAGGGCACGACGGTGATCCCCCTCGTCTCGGTCGGACCGATTCCCGACGTGCGCGGGCTCACGGTCGAGGCGGCGCAGGCGGCGCTGAGCGCCCGCGAGCTGACCGGCATCGTCGGCGGCACCAGCGAATTCGACAACGACGTCGCTCTCGGCGACGTGCTGCGGGTCGAGGCCACGGCGCCCGGGCCGATCCGCCCGGGTGCCACGCTCACGATCATCGTGTCGCGCGGGCCCGACCTCGTCGAGGTGCCGAACGTCGCCGGCCGCTCGATCAACGACGCCGCGGCGATTCTCGAAGACGCGGGCTTCCGGGTCGAGCTCGACACGAACGTGCCGCCGGGCCTGCGCGACTCCGAGCTCGCGCCCGTGCAGTCGACGAGCCCCGCGGCCGGAGAGCGCGTGCTGCGCAACGCCGTCGTGACGATCGTCGCGCGCTACTAGCGACGCTGCTTAGCTGCGGCCCAGCTCTTCGGCGACGAGGAACGCTAGCTCGAGCGACTGCATGTGATTGAGTCGCGGATCGCACAGCGACTCGTAGCGCGTCGCGAGCGTCTCCTCGTCGATGTGCTCCGAGCCACCGAGGCACTCCGTGACGTCGTCGCCCGTGAGCTCGACGTGGATGCCGCCCGGGTGCGTGCCCGCCGCGCGATGCGCCTCGAAGAAGCCCTTGACCTCGTCGACGACGTCGTCGAAGCGGCGCGTCTTGTACCCGGTCGGGGTCGTGAGGCCGTTGCCGTGCATGGGGTCGGTGACCCAGAGCGGGTTGGCATCGAGAGTCTTGACGGCCTCGAGCAACGGCGGAAGAGCATCCCGAATCGTGCTGGCGCCCATGCGCGTGATGAAGGTGAGGCGTCCGGGCTCGCGGTCGGGGTCGAGCACGTCGATGAGCTTCTCCATCATCTCGGGGCTCGTCGAAGGGCCGAGCTTGACGCCGATGGGGTTGCGGATGCGCTTGAAGAAGTCGACGTGCGCCCCGTCGAGCTCGCGCGTGCGCTCGCCGATCCAGAGGAAGTGCGCCGAGGTGTTGTAGGGCGTGCCCGTGCGCGAGTCGATGCGCGTCATGGGGCGCTCGTACTCCATGAGCAGGCCCTCGTGGCTCGAGTAGAACTCGACGCGCTTGAGCTCGTCGAAGTCGGCTCCCGCCGCCTCCATGAACTTGACGGCGCGGTCGATCTCTTTCGCGAGGCCCTCGTAGCGCTGGTTGGCGGGGTTCGCCGCGAAGCCCTTGTTCCAGCTGTGCACCATGCGCAGGTCGGCGAAACCACCCTGCGTGAAGGCGCGGATCAGATTGAGCGTCGACGCGGCGGTGTGGTACCCCCGCACGATGCGACGGGGGTCGGGCTCACGCGACTCGGGAGTGAAGTCGTAGCCGTTGACGATGTCGCCGCGGTAGGCCGGCAGCGTCACATCGCCGCGGGTCTCGGTGTCGCTCGAGCGCGGCTTGGCGAACTGGCCCGCCATGCGACCCATCTTGATGACGGGCATCGAGGCGCCGTAGGTGAGCACGACCGCCATCTGCAGAATCGTCTTCACGCGGTTGCGGATCTGGTCGGCCGTCGCCCCGGCGAACGTCTCGGCGCAGTAGCCGCCCTGCAGCAGGAAGGCGTCACCGCGGGCTGCCCGGGCGAGCCGGTCGCGCAGCATGTCGACCTCGCCCGCGAACACGAGCGGAGGCATGGTCGAGAGCTCGGCGGCCGCCGCGGCGGCTTCGGTCGCGTCGGGCCACGCGGGCTGCTGCTTGATCGGCAGCGTGCGCCAGTGATCGAGGCCCGCGATCACAGCGGGGTCGGCGTGCACAACTGTTTCGAAGGGGTCGACCACTTCTTGACGTCCTTAGGGGCGAGGAACCTTGCGGCGATGAGCTTGGCGGCGGTGAGTGGGGATGGTCGCTACGACAATGCCCCGACTTTCCAGCCTACCGGGCGTTGGCGGGGCGCTTGTCCTTCACCGTGGTGGCGTAGACGTCGAGGTATTCCTGCCCGCTGAGCCGGCCGAGCTCGTACATGATCTCGTCGGTGATCGACCTCAAGACGAAGCGGTCGCCCTCGAGGCCCTGGAATCGCGTGAAGTCGAGGGGCTCGCCGAAGATCACACCGGGGCGCACGACTTTGGGAATCTTGGTGCCGATCGGCATGACCTTCTCGGTGTCGATCATGGCCACCGGCACGACGGGGGCCCCTGACTCGAGGATCATGCGCGCGACTCCCGTACGGCCGCGGTACATCACGCCGTCAGGGCTGCGAGTGCCCTCGGGATAGATGCCGAGGGCGTAGCCCTCGGCGAGCACGCGCAGACCGGTGTTGAGCGATGCCTCGCTCGCCTTGCCGCCCGAGCGGTCGATCGGCAGCTGTCCGCTCGCCTCGAAGAACATCTTGATGAGCCAGCCCTTGATGCCGCGCCCCGTGAAGTAGTCGCTCTTCGCGAGAAAGACCACGCGACGATCGAGCACGAGAGGCAGGAAGACCGAGTCGGTGAACGAGAGGTGGTTGCTCGCGAGAATGACAGCGCCCTCGCGCGGCACGTTCTCGATGCCGCGCACCCACGGCCGGAAGGCCGTGAGCAGAATCGGACCGATCACGAGGTTCTTCATGAGCCAGTAGAACATCGCCGCTCCTCTCTCTGGGCCGGGGTTCAGCCTAGTCGTGGTCGCGGTGCCGGGCGAGAGGACCAGAGCCCGGTCAGGATGGGTTCGTCGCGTGGATGCGCGCCAGGTCGGCCGCCCCGACGACGCCCGCGTCGTTCACGAGCTCGGCCACCACGAAGCGCGGCTCAGGGTGGTAGCCGCGCGCCGGCAGATGGGCGAGATACGACTCGCGCACGGGGTCGAGCAGCAGATCGCCGGCGACCGAGACTCCCCCGCCGAAGACGAAGAGCTCGGGGTCGAGCACGGCGCTGAGGCTCGCGCAGGCCTGGCCCAACCAGGTGCCGAGCTGCCGCAGGGCGTGGCGCGCGCCGGGGTCGCCGTCGACCAGCAGGCGCGCGACGATGTCGCCCGTGAGCCCGCCGGCACGTTCGCGCTCGGCGGCGAGCTGCAGGCCGATACCCCCGGCATCGGCGATCTCGTTGGCCATGCGCAAGAGCGCTCGACCCGAGCCGTACTGCTCGATGCAGCCGCGCGCGCCGCACCCGCACGGCAGGCCGTCGGGCACGACCCTCAGGTGACCCAGCTCGCCTGCCGTGCCGAACCCGCCCCGCATGAGGCGGTCGGCCGTGACGATGGCGCCGCCGACGCCCGTGCCGATCGTGAGCATCGTCATGTCGTGCACGTCACGAGCGGCTCCGAACCGGAACTCGGCCCAGCCCGCGGCATTCGCGTCGTTGTCGATCGTGACGTCGAGATCGAGGCGCTCGCGCAGTCGATCTCTGAACGGCTCGTGGCGCCACGCGATGTTCGGCGCGTAGTAGACCGTCGACTGCGCAGCGTCGATGAAGCCGGCAGCGGCGACTCCCGCAGCGACGACCTCGTGGCCGTCGCGCAGTCGCTCGATCATCGAGACGACGAGGTCGGTGATCGCGGCCGGGTCGCCCGCGGGCGTCGGTTCGCGCAGGTCGGCGACGATCTCGCCCGAGTCGCTCACGAGCGCGCCGGCGATCTTGGTTCCGCCGATGTCGATTCCGATGGAGTGCACGATCGACGAGTCTAGTGACGGCGGTGCGCCCGACAGGCACTGAGGCGGCCGCACTAGAGTGTGGGCATCCATCTGCACCATTCGGTACCAAAGGAGATGCCGTGAAAGAATTTTTCGTCCCGGCGGTCGTCACACCCGACCCCGACGCGAACGCCAGCGACCTGCTCGTCGACCGGGTCCGACTGACGCCCAACGGCGCACTCTTCTCGTTGCCGACGTCTGACGGCGGGTGGTCCGACCTCACCGCCGCCGAGTTCCACCGCCAGGTGAAGGCGCTGGCCAAGGGGCTCATGGCGGCGGGTGTCGAGCCCGGCGACAAGATCGGCTTCATGTGCAAGACCCGCTATGAGTGGACCCTCGTCGACTTCGCGACCTGGTTCGCCGGCGCGGTGCTCGTGCCGATCTACGAGACGAGCTCGCCCAGCCAGGTGCAGTACATCCTCGACGACTCCGAAGCGCACCACATGATCGTCGAGACCGCCGATCACTTCGCGCGCTTCGACGAGGTCGCCGGCGACCTGCCGAACATCGGGCATGTCTGGCAGATGCACTTGGGTGATCTCGAGAAGCTCGCCTCGACGGGCGACAGCGTGAGCGATGACGACCTCGAGTCGCGGCGCACGATGGCGAAGGGCAGCGATCTCGCGACGCTCATATACACCTCGGGCTCCACCGGCGTGCCCAAAGGCTGCATCTTGACCCACTCGAACTTCGTCGAGCTCTGCCGCAACGCCGCAGTGTCGATGAGCCAGGTCGTCAACCCGCAGTCGTCGACCCTGCTGTTCATCACGACGGCGCACATCTTCGCTCGATTCATCTCGGTGCTCGGAGTGCACGGCGGCGTCAAGATCGGTCACCAGGCCGACACCAAGCAGCTGCTGCCGTCGCTCGGCTCGTTCAAGCCCACCTTCCTGCTCGCTGTTCCCCGCGTCTTCGAGAAGGTCTACAACTCGGCCGAGCAGAAGGCAGAAGCAGGCGGAAAGGGCAAGATCTTCCGCAAGGCGGCCGACGTCGCCATCGAGCACTCGAAGGCGCTCGATGCCGGCAAGGTACCGCTCGGGCTCAAGCTGCAGTTCGCCCTCTTCGACCGGCTCGTCTACAGCAAGCTCAAGACGGCCATGGGCGGGCGCGTGGTCTATGCTGTCTCCGGATCGGCTCCGCTCGGCCTGCGGCTGGCTCACTTCTTCCGTAGCCTCGACATTCGCATTCTCGAGGGCTACGGCCTCACCGAGACCACGGCGCCGGCGACGATCAACCTCATCGACAAGTTCAAGATCGGCACGACGGGCCCCGCCCTGCCGGGTGTGGGCATCAAGATCGCCGAGGACGGCGAGATCCTCGTCAAGGGCATCAACGTCTTCGCCGGCTACTGGAAGAAGCCCGAGGCCACGGCGGAGGTCATGGACGGCGAGTGGTTCCGCACCGGAGACATCGGTGCGCTCGATGACGACGGCTACCTCAGCATCACGGGCCGCAAGAAGGAGATCATCGTCACGGCCGGTGGCAAGAACGTCGCTCCGGCCGGCCTCGAAGACCCGATCCGCTCGAACCCGATCGTCGGTCAGGTCGTCGTCGTCGGAGACCAGAAGCCCTTCATCGCGGCGCTCGTCACCCTCGACAGCGAGATGCTGCCCGTCTGGCTCAACAACAACGAGCTCGACGCGCAGATGTCGCTGACCGAGGCTGCCTCGCACCCCAAGGTCATCGCCGAGGTGCAGCGGGCCATCGACGCGGCCAACGCGCGAGTGTCGCGGGCCGAGTCGATTCGCAAGTTCACGATTCTGGCCACCGAGTTCACCGAGTCGAGCGGTCACCTCACGCCGAAGATGAGCATCAAGCGCCACGTCATCACGGCCGACTTCGCCGACGTGATCGAGGGCATGTACTCCGGCGCCCCCGAGACGCAGGGCATCTCGCTGCAGTAGCGCGTGGTTCGCGCGCGTCTGAGGTCAGGCGCGCGCGAACCACTCCGCCTGGCGCACGGCGCGCATCGCCTCGCGCTTGATCTCGGGCTCGAGCCCTTCGAGATAGAGCGCGCCGTCGAGATGGTCGCACTCGTGCTGCAGGGCTTGCGCCATGAGTCCCTCGCCGCTCAGCTCGACAGGCTGCTGCTCGAGGTCGACGCCCGTGACGCGTGCCCAGGGATGCCGCAGTCGAGCGAAACCGAAGCCCGGCACCGAGAGGCAGCCCTCGTCGACGGGCTCGCGCTCGCCCCGCACCTCGACGAGCGTCGGATTCAGCACGTAGCCGATGACGCCGTCGACGTTGTAGCTGAAGGCACGCAGCGAGACGCCGATCTGAGGCGCGGCGACACCCGCTCTGCCCGGCTCGGCGACGGTGTCGAGCAGATCGGTCACGAGCGCGGCGAGCGACGAGTCGAAGCGCGTGATCTCATCGGCCCGGCTGCGCAGCACGGGGTCGCCGAAGAGGCGGATCGGTCGAACGGCCATGCGTTCAGACGCCTCGGCGCACGGGCATGCTCTCGGCAACGAGCGCTGCCAGCTCACGCGCGGACTGGCGGGTCAGCGGCCGCAGCTCGTCCCACGAGATGACCGAGCCGGCAGCCAGGTGCTCGTCGTAGGGAATGCGCACGACCTCGCGCACTCGCGAGCTGAAGTGCGCTTCGATCTCCTCGAGCTTCACGAGGTTCGTTCCCTGGGTCGCCGTGTTGATCGCGACGACCGCCTGACGCACCAGCTCGCCATACCCGTTCGCCTCGAGCCAGGTGAGCGTCTCCGACGCGAGTCGCGCCTCATCGACGCTGCCGCCCGACACGATGACGATGGCGTCGGCGCGCTGCAGCGTCGCGCGCATGACCGAATGCACGATGCCGGTGCCGCAGTCGGTCAGCACGATCGAGTAGTAGCGCGCGGCGAGATCGGCGACGACGTTGTAGTCGTTCTCGTCGAACGCCTCGGAGAGCATGGGGTCGGTGTCGGAGGCGAGAATGTCGAGCCTCGTCGCGTCGCGCGAGATGAGGGTGGTGAAGTCGGTGAAGCCGTTGATGCTCGCCGCGCGGTTCACGACGTCGCGCACCGTGGCTCTGGTCTGACGGGCGACCCGCTCAGACAGCGTGCCGCGATCGGGGTTCGCGTCGATGGCGATCACGCGGTCATCCCGCACCGAGGCGAGAGCCATGCCCATGAGGGTCGTGATCGTCGTCTTGCCCACTCCCCCCTTGCGCGTCAGCACCGGCACGAAGCGGGCGCCGCCCTCGAAGGGGGTCGCGATGCGCGCATCGAGTTCTTTGCGCGCGCGCACACGAGGCGAGTCGCCCAGGTTCACGAGGTGGAAGGTCACGGCGTAGACGAACGCAGGCCACCACCCCTCCGGTGCCGAGCGCCCGCGGCGGCGCGGCTCGATGAGCCGATCGGCCGTGAGCATCGCAGCAGACTCGGGCCCCTGGAGCGCGCCGTCGAGCACGTCGCGGCGCGTGTAGACGCCCTCGGTGCGCGGCAGCGGGGGAACCTCGATCTCGGTCTCACCGTCATCGTCGCCCTCGACGGTGGTCGACGCGATGGCGTGCAGGTCGTCGCCGGCGAACTCGATGATCGAGGTCGCGATGTCGGTGGTCGCGACGATCGACGGGTCGACTCCCGACTCCACAAGGGCGACGGCCTTCTCATCGTCGGGCTGCTCGTGAACGCGCGCCGGCAGCTCGACGTCGATGGTGAGATTCGCGGGGATCGCCGAGGCGAGCTGGGCGTCGGCGATCGGCTCGAGACCCTCGTCGACCGAGGTCGAGGCTGCGATCTCGTCGGTCGCGGGCTTGCCACGTTTCACGGCCACGGTAGAGACTCCCTGAGATCAGACGACTGCTCAGTCTAGCCTCACGCGATACGGCCTTACTCGATGACCACGAGCAGGTCGCCGGCCTCCACCTGCTGCGTTTCAGGAATCGCTCGGCGCCGAACCGTGCCGGCGACAGGTGTGGTGATCGCGGCCTCCATCTTCATGGCCTCGATCGTCGCCACCGCCTGGCCCGCGTCGACCCGATCGCCCTCGGCCACCTGCAGCGTCACGACGCCCATGAAGGGAGCCGCGATCTGCCCCGGCTGCGCGGCATCGGCCTTCTCGGCGGTCACCGCATCGACCGCGATCGCTCGGTCGCGCACCGTGATCGGGCGCAGCTGCCCGTTGAGCGTGGCCATGACATTGCGCATGCCCTTCTCGTCGGGCTCGCCGATGGCCTCGAGACTCACGAGCAGGCTGACGCCCTGCTCGATCTCGACCGTGTGCTCGACGCCCGTGCGCAAGCCGTAGAGGTAGTCGGGCGTGGTGAGCACCGAGAGGTCGCCGTACTGGTCTCGCACCTGCAAGAACTGCTGCGTGGGCTGCGGGAACAGCAGCTGGTTGAGCATGAGCCGCCGGTCGTCGGTGCTGCCTGCCAGCTTCTCGCGCTGCTCGTCGGTCAGCGGAGTCGTGCCGATCTTCACGGTGCGACCCGCGAGCACCTTGCTGCGGAACGGCTCGGGCCAGCCGCCGGGCAGATCACCCAGCTCGCCAGCCATGAACCCGATGACCGAATCGGGAATGTCGTAGTTCTGCGGATTCTCCTCGAAGTCGGCAGGGTCGGCGCCGGCCGCGGCCATCTGCAGGGCGAGATCGCCGACGACCTTCGACGAGGGCGTCACCTTGGTCGGCCGGCCGAGCATGCGGTTGGCCGCCGCGTACCAGTCTTCGATGACCTCGAACCGGTCGCCGAGCCCGAGCGCGATCGCCTGCTGCCGCAGGTTCGAGAGCTGACCTCCCGGAATCTCATGGGTGTAGACGCGACCTGTCGGGCCGGGCAGCCCCGACTCGAACGGTGCGTAGGCGCGACGCACGGCCTCCCAGTACGGCTCGAGGTCGGCGACCGGGCGCAGGCCGAGGCCCGTGTCGCGCTCGGTGTGCTCGAGCGCCGCGACGAGCGCGGAGAGCGAGGGCTGCGAGGTCGTACCCGCCATCGGGGCGCTCGCGGCGTCGACAGCGTCGGCTCCGGCTCGCGCGGCCGCCAGCAGGGTCGCGAGCTGGCCGCCGGCGGTGTCGTGGGTGTGCACGTGCACGGGCAGGTCGAAGCGCTCGCGAAGAGCCAAGACGAGAGTCTCAGCGGCACCCGCGCGCAGCAGCCCCGCCATGTCTTTGATGGCGAGGATGTGAGCGCCCGACTCGACGATCTGCTCGGCAAGCCCGAGGTAGTAGTCGAGCGTGTAGAGGTCTTCGGCCGGATCGAGCAGGTCGCCCGAGTAGCACATGGCCACCTCCGCGACCGTCGTACCGGTGGCGAGCACCGCGTCGATCGCCGGGCGCATCTGGTCGACGTCGTTGAGGGCGTCGAAGATGCGGAAGATATCGATGCCGGTCGCCGCAGCCTCCGCCACGAACGCATCGGTCACCTCGGTCGGGTACGGCGTGTACCCGACGGTGTTGCGGCCGCGCAGCAGCATCTGGATGGCCACATTGGGCAGAGCCTCGCGCATCGCCGCGAGGCGCTGCCAGGGGTCTTCACCCAAGAATCGCAGGGCGACGTCGTAGGTCGCCCCACCCCACGCCTCGACGCTCAGCAGGCCGGGAGTCAGCCGGGCGACGTGCGGCATGACCTGCACGAGATCGGTCGTGCGCACCCGGGTGGCGAGCAACGACTGGTGAGCATCCCGGAAGGTGGTCTCGGTCACCGCGAGCGCCGTCTGCTGCCGCAGCGCCGTCGCGAAGCCCTCCGGACCGAGCGTGAGCAGGCGCTGGCGCGAGCCCTCGGGCGCCGGGGCCTCGAGGTCGACCTCGGGCAGCTTGATCGCCGGGTCGATGATGCCCTCGCCATCACCGTGAGGCTGGTTGACCGTCACGTCGGCAAGCCAGGCCAGCACCTTGGTGCCGCGGTCTTTGGAGGGGTTGGCCTGCACGAGGTGTGGCCGCTCGTCGATGAAGGAGGTGCTGAGATCGCCGGCCTGGAACGCGGGGTCGTCGAGCACCGCCTGCAGGAACGGGATGTTCGTCGTCACGCCGCGGATGCGGAACTCGGCGAGGCCGCGCCGCGAGCGCGACACGGCAGCGGCGAAGTCGCGACCTCGGCACGTCATCTTCGCGAGCATCGAGTCGAAGTGGGGCGAGATCTGGGCGCCCGACGCGATCGTGCCGCCGTCGAGGCGCACTCCGGCGCCGCCCGGCGAGCGGTAGGTCGTGATCTTGCCGGTGTCGGGGCGGAAGCCGCTCGCGGGGTCTTCGGTCGTGATGCGGCACTGCAGGGCTGCCCCGCGCAGGTGGATCTGCTCTTGCCGAAGCCCGAGCTCGGCGAGAGTCTGCCCGAAGGCGATGCGCATCTGCGACTGCACGAGGTCGACATCGGTGACCTCTTCCCCGGGTTCACCCCCCGCCGTTGGAGCAGCGACCGGGATGCGATCGATGCCATCGCGGAGCCTGGAGAGGGGAACGACATCCTCGTGTGGACTGACGACACGACCGGCGTCCAGCCCGCGCAGGTGGTGCTTCTCGACACCCCGGACATCGACGGCACCCTGCGGGAGAATTGGCACCGTGCCGAG
>SXMG01000054.1 GCA_005778835.1 Actinomycetota bacterium | reverse complement strand
TGCCCATGACCTCGCCGACGACGCGAGCCGACTTGACGTGACCGCGATCGGGACGCAGGCCCATCTCGGCCATCTGGTACAGGAGGCGCCGCTGAACGGGCTTGAGACCGTCGCGCGCGTCGGGCAATGCCCGTGAGTAGATGACCGAGTAGGCGTATTCGAGGAACGAGCCCTGCATCTCGTCGGCGAGGTCGACATCGTCGATGCGTTCGCCGACGGGCGCGTCGGCAGGGTCCGAACCGCGCGAGCGGGAGGCGGGAGGGGGAGTCATAAGATGGCCCCCATGCTACCGGCGCTGCGCGGCGACACCCCGTCACTCGCCGACGTGTTGACCGGCTCTTTCGCGGCGATGCAGGGCCTGCCCTCGGCACTCGGCCTGCCGTCCGTGCGCAGTGCCGCGGTGATCCTTGTCGATGGGCTGGGGGCATCGTCGCTCCGCGAACGAGCGGGTCACGCTCGACGCCTGACCGCGGCGCTGCCGGCCGGCTCGGCGACCATCACGGTGCCGTTTCCGACCACGACGGCGGCAGCGCTCGCGACCCTGACCACGGGGCGCTCGGCGGGTCAGCACGGGCTCACGGGCTACACGGCGATCGATCCCGACGCAGATCGGGTCGTGCGACTGCTGTCGGGGTGGGATTCCACGATGCGACCCCGCGAGTGGCAGCCGCACGACACGGTCTTCGAGCAGGCCGGTCGCGCGGGCATGGAGGCCGTCGTCGTCGGAGCCGAGCGATATCGAGTGACCGGGTTCACCGACGCGGTGCTGCGCGGTGCACGATTCGAAGCGCAGAAGTCGATCGACGATCGCATCAGTACTGCGGTGCGCCTGCTGCGCGAGGGCGGCCCGCGGCTCGTCTACGTCTACATTCCCGAGCTCGACATGGCAGGCCACGCCGATGGCATCGCCTCGGATCGCTGGCTGTCGAGACTCGACGAGCTCGACGGTGCTCTCGCACCGCTCGAGAAGCAGGTGCCCGATGATGCGGGCGTGCTTCTGACCGCAGACCACGGCATGCTCGACGTGCCGCCCCACCGTCGGCGCATCCTCGCAGCAGACGACCCGCTGTGGGTGGGCGTGCGGCACGTGGCCGGTGAGCCTCGATGCCTGCAGCTCGCCCTCGATGACCCGTCGCACGCCGTGTCTGTGCGCGATCGATGGCTCGAGGCCGAGGGGGCGCGGTCATGGGTGGTGACGCGCGCCGAGGCGGTCGAGGCGGGCTGGTTCGGTGCGATGGACGACGCGGTGCTTCCCCGCATCGGCGACGTGCTCGTTGCTGCGCGAGGCCTGGTCGCCTACTACGACGCCCGCACCGCGACGCCCAGCGCTCTCGCCATGGTGGGGCAGCACGGGTCGTTCTCACCCGAGGAGACCCAGGTGCCCCTCGCTCGGTGGGGCGCGTTCGCCGTCTGAGGCGACTGCCCGCACGCCGTCAGCGCGGGACCCTACGCCGGGTCGTCATCGGGCCGGGCACCGAAGACGATCTCGTCCCAGCTCGGCATCGCGGCGCGCCCGCGTCGGTTCGTCGACTTGGGTGCGGGCCCGGTGTCTGCCGACTCGGCCGAGGGTGCGTCGGCGACATCGCCTGCGTCCGGGTTGTCGATCGATTCGTCCCCGGTGTCGAGAGGAACGTCGACGATCCGGATGCTGCCGGTCGACGGGTGGGCCGCTCGCGATGACTCCCAGTCGTCGAGCGCGGCCGACTCCCGCTCGCCGCGCCGACGCCTCAGGGCGTCGAGCAGGTCGGCCGTCTGGTTCACGTCCGACGACGCGGGCTCCTCCGATGAGGGCCCGATCCCGACGGGGCGATCCATCGGCTCGACCGGCCGAGGTGACGAAGTCGTCGGGCTGAAGGCGCCGCTATCGAACCGCCCGGTCGGTGCCTCGTCCGCCGGCACCGCGCGCAGCCGGGGCAGCACCGTGTCGGGTGCCGAGCCCTGCCGAGAGAGGGATTGCGCTTCGTGATCAGCTGGCGCGAGCACCGAGCGCTTCGGCTCATAGCTCCAGGTGGCGGTGCGCTCGATATCGCCGTCGAGGAAGTCGACAGCCACGATCCAGTGCGCATCCTTCTTGCGGCTCGACCACACGACCGCGCTGGCGCCGAGTTCATCGAGCCGGTCGTCGATGACGGTTCCGAAGAGAGCGACATCATCCGACTCGTCGGCCGTCGACACGGGGACCGAGCGCGCCGCTGTGACGACGTACTCCCGTTCGGCGAGCACGGGACCTTCGAAGCGACGGATATATTCGAGTGGCTCCCCGGTGCGGTCGGCGACCTCGGTCGCACTGAGTCCCGACCTGATCATGGCCTGCACATCGCGAGGGCCGACTCGGTGCGCGGCGGGCACCGCAGGGCGGTTCTGCCGCAGAGCGGTGTGCAGCGCTTCGGTGATGGGAACCCGAAAGCGCTCGCCGTCGCTCGAGACCACGATGAGGGCGCCGTTCTCGACGCCGATCACTGCGAGTTCATCCATGCGGGGCCTCCTGAGCCGTAGCTGGCACCGACAGCATCCCACGTGCAGTCAGTCGAGCCCGGGAATAGCCAGGGCGTGCCGGAAGTTGGGGGCGGTGGTGGCTCGGAGGGTCTCGAAAGCGTGCGCGTTTGCGTTTGGTCCGGGCTTCCTGCAAACTATGGCCGCCGAACGCGGCTGACGAGTGATGATGAGAAGTGGACTGGCATGGCTACGGACTACGACGCCCCCCGCAAGACGGATGAGGACACCGACTCGATCCAGGCTCTGCAGGAGCGCGTTCCCGACAAAATGTCGGGTGTCGTCGACGCCGATGACTCCGACAACCCGGGGTTCGAACTCGCCGGTCAAGACCTCGCCGACCTCGATCTCGACGTGGTCGTTCTGCCGCCCCAGGCGGACGAATTTACCTGCATCAGCTGCTTCTTGGTGAAGCACCGCTCGCAGCTCGATCACGACGAGAAGCTCGGCTCTGTCTGCCGGGAGTGCGCCGCCTAGCTGCCTGCGTGGCGCGGAGTCACGGCCGCGCCGCAGCGATCGCGGCGGCGAGCTCCTCAGGGCGCCTGGTCGACACGACCCAATAGGGGGCGGGGTCATCGGGATCAGTGAGGTCGATGCGCGCGATCGGGTCGATGTCGGGCCGCAGTACCAGGTGAGCTCGAGCGTCCAAGCCCGGACCGCGGGCGTGACGCGCGTCGGCCTTGCGAGCGACACTGACCTCTCCCACGAACGACAGGGGTATTCGAGCGGTGCCCGCGCGGAGCATCCCGTCGGCGACCTCGATGATCGGTGCGGAGAACACGGCGACCGCGATGACTCCCGTGAAGAGGACGACGCCGGTCAGTGCGCCGACCAGCAGATCGATCGCGGCGAAGGTCAGCAGACTGGCAGGAATCGCGAGGGCGGCGATGACGATGATCCAGGGTGAGGGCCAGAGGCGCTCGCGATAGCTGTTCATGACCTCCATTCGACCATGCACTAGCCTCGACGCGTGCCGCAAGACGTCGATGTGCTGATCACCGGTGACACGGTGCCCGTCTACGCGCACCCCGGCGATGCCGGAGCGGACCTCGTGGCGGCCGAAGCGGTCGTTCTGGCCCCTGGTGAGCGAGCGACCGTGGGCACGGGCACGGCCATCGCCCTTCCGGACGGATTCGCGGCGTTCGTCGTGCCCCGCAGCGGCCTCGCGGCGCGCCATGGCATCACGATCGCGAACGCGCCCGGCACCGTCGATGCCGGCTACCGGGGCGAGATCAAGGTGACTCTGCTCAATACCGATCCGCAGAGCGACTTCGCGGTCGAGATCGGTGATCGCATCGCGCAGCTCATCGTCTGGCCGGTGTCGCGCGCGCGTTTCGTGCCGGTCGAGACCCTGCCGGGCAGTCATCGTGGTGAGCGCGGATTCGGTTCGACGGGCTACCGTGGTGTGCCGATCGAAGGAGACCCTGCGTGACTGATCCGACCCCCGACGAGGTTCTGCCCGACGACGCGAAGTCTGCGCCCTCGGATCGCGCCGAGAACGGCCCGCTCGATGAGAGCGAGGCGAACGCCGTGCGCCCCTACGTCGATCTGGGTGGCGTGAAGCTCGTGCCGCGCGACGGCCTGCAGCTGCGGCTCGAGATCGAGGAGGGCACGAAGCGCGTTGTCGCCGTCGGCATCGACTATTCGGGATCGACGCTGCAAGTTCAGCCCTTCGCCGCGCCCCGCACGAGCGGGCTGTGGCACGAGATCCGCGCGCAGATCGTGGAGCAGATCCGAACGCAGGGCGGCGAGATCCAGCAACGCGACGGTGCACTCGGCCCCGAGCTCGTGGCCCGTATTCCCGTGACCGGGGGCGAGGCGGGCGCGACTCGAGTGGCACGATTCGTGGGCGTCGACGGGCCGCGGTGGTTCTTGCGCGGCGTGATCGCCGGTGCCGGTGCGATCGAGCCCGAGGCGGCGGCGGCGATCGACGAGGTCTTCCGCAGCATCGTCGTCGTGCGCGGTACGACGCCGATGCCACCCCGCGACCTCATCCCGCTGCACGTGCCGGCCGGCGCGACGCAGACTCCGACGGGCTCATGACCTCGACCGGCGACGAGCCCCACGACAGCACAGAGCAGGTCGAGCGCGACAGCGAGCCTGCCGACGTCGACGTGCGAGCGGCGTTCGCCGCTGCGGCGCAGCGGTCGGGTTTCGCGCAGGTCGCGCCCGGCGAGCGCCCGACGGCCCACGCGCTCTGGGCGGCGGTCGGAGGGGTTCGCGGCCTCATCGAATCGCTGCTGCCCGGGTTCTTGTTCCTGGTCGTCTTCACGATCACGGGAGAGGTCGCTCCGTCTGTGCTCATCCCGCTCGGCATCGCGATCGTCTTCGTGCTCGTGCGCGCCATCATGCGGTCGCCGATCATGCCGGCGGTCATCGGGTTGATCGGCATCGCGCTCTCAGCCGGCCTCGCTCTGTGGACGGGGCGCGCCGAAGAGAACTTCGTGCTGGGCTTCGTGATCAACGGCGTCTGGCTCGTCGCGCTGCTGGTGAGTCTCGCGGTGCGTCGGCCGCTCATCGGTATCATCACCGGTCTGCTCACGGGTGACCACGAATGGCGCTCCGACCCGGCCAAGCGCACGGTGCTGACCGTGACCACGTGGTTGTGGGTCGGGCTGTTCGCCCTCCGTCTTGGCGTGCAGCTGCCGCTCTACCTCGCCGAGCAGGCGGCCGCGCTCGCAGCCACGAAGCTGCTCATGGGCCTTCCGCTGTACGCAGCAGTGCTGTGGGTGACGTGGCTCATGATCCGCGCGGTCTACGCGCGCCGGGCATCCTGAGTGCTAGCATTATTTATCTCGACATCAAGATAGTTTTCGGCCGGTAGTGTGGGCATCGAGCGCAGAGAGTCGGCGCCGATGAGCACGTTGCGAAGAGGGAGTCTCCAGTGTCTGCAGTCAACAGCTTCGAGTCGATCGACACTCTGACGGTCGAGGGCACCGACTATCAGGTGTTCCGCATCGACACCGTTCCCGGCTTCGAGACGCTGCCGTTCAGCCACACGGTGCGGCTCGCTAACCTGCTGCGCACCGAGGACGGCGCGAACGTCACCGCCGACCAGATCCGCGCGCTCGGCTCGTGGGATCCCGCGGCCGAGCCCGACACCGAGATTCAGTTCACCCCCGCGCGCGTCGTCATGCAGGACTTCACGGGCGTGCCCTGCATCG
>SXMG01000053.1 GCA_005778835.1 Actinomycetota bacterium | reverse complement strand
GATGGAAGAGCGCCAGGTCACCGTCGACGGCGAGACCCACGCGCTGCCGCACCCCTTCCTGGTCGCCGCGACGCAGAACCCCGTCGAGTACGAGGGCACCTACACGCTGCCCGAAGCTCAGCTCGACCGCTTCTTGCTCAAGCTCGTGCTCGACCTGCCCCCGCGCGAGGCCGAGCTGCAGATCATGCAGCGGCACGCGGAGGGCTTCAACCCGCGCGACCTCGCGGCCGCCGGGGTCAGCCCCGTCGTGAGCGCCGACGACATCACCACCGCTCGCGCCCTCGTCGGAGAGGTGCGGTCGTCGGCCGAGCTGCTCGGCTACCTCGTCGACCTCGCGCGCGCGACCCGCCAGAGCCCCTCGGTCAAGCTCGGCGTGAGCCCCCGCGGCACCACGGCGCTGCTCGCCGCCGCGAAGGCGTGGGCGTGGCTGCAGGGCGCCGAGGCGATCACTCCCGACCACGTGCAGGCGATGCTGCTGCCCGTCTGGCGACACCGCATCGGCCTGCGCCCCGAGGCCGAGCTCGAAGGCGTCTCGGCAGACACGATTCTGCGGTCGATCGTGCAGCAGGTGCAGGTGCCGCTGTGATGCTTCTGGTCTGCTGAGTATGGCTATCACCGGCTGGTTCGTATCGCTCGTCGCCCTCGGCGTCGTGCCCGTCGTCGCGCTCGTCGACGTGGCGCCCGCGGGCCTCGTGCTGCTCGCCTGGCTGGGGCTCTGCCTGCTGCTCATGGTGGTCGACCTCGTTCTGGCCGCCTCGCCGCGCGCCTTGCGCCTGCAGCGGCAGACGGATGCCCGCGTGCGCCTGACCGAGACCGCGAGCGCGACGCTCTTTGTCACGAACCCGTCGCGGCGCACGTTGCGCGGCATCATCCGCGATGCGTGGGAGCCGTCGGCCGGTGCCCGGCCGACGCGGCAGCGCGTGCTGGTTCCCGCCGGGGAGCGCCGCGCACTCGTCACCGCGCTCACGCCCTGGCGCCGCGGGGAGCGCCGTGCCGTGCTGGTCACGGTGCGGGCGATCGGGCCGCTGCGGCTGGCCGGGCGTCAGGCGAGCATCCGCGTGCCCGGAGAGATCACGGTGCTGCCCGAATTCGCGTCGCGCAAGCACCTGCCGTCACGACTGGCGCGGTTGCGCGAGCTCGACGGACGCACGTCCGTCATGGTGCGCGGCCAGGGCACCGAGTTCGACAGCCTGCGCGAGTACGTGCGCGGCGACGACGTGCGCTCGATCGACTGGCGGGCTACGGCCCGGCGCTCGGGCGGGCCAGGGCCGGGAGGCACCCCGGCGCAGACCCTCATGGTGCGCACCTGGCGGCCCGAGCGCGACCGGCACGTTGTGGTCATCGTCGACTCCGGTCGCACGGCGGCCGCGCGCATCGCCGACGAGACCCGTCTCGACACGGCGTTCGAGTCGACGCTGCTGTTGAGCGCCCTCGCCGACCGTGCGGGCGACCGCATCGACGTCGCGGTGTTCGACCGGCGCGTACGCGGGCGGGTGCAGGGTGCGCGCGGACCCGCGCTGCTGACGAAGCTCGTCGAGATGATGGCCCCCGTCGACCCCGAGCTGCTCGAGACCGACTGGACGGCCGTGCCCGCCCTCGTGCGCTCGATGACCTCGCAGCGCTCGCTCGTCGTGCTCGCGACGCCGCTCGAGTCGCCCGGAGCCACGCGCGGGCTGCTCGCCGTGTTGCCGCAGCTGACGACGAAGCACCTCGTGCTCGTCGCCGCCGTCACCGACCCGGCGCTCATCGACGCCGCGGGCGAGCGCGACGACCGCGCCTCGGTCTACCGCGCCGCGGCTGCCGAGCGCGCCCTGCTCGACGCCGAGCGCGTGGCCGCGGCCGTGCGGCGCCTCGGCGGCGATGTCGTCAGCGGCGCGCCGCTCGACCTGCCGCCGGCTGTCGCCGACCGCTACCTCGCCTACAAGGCCGCCGGGCGCCTCTAGGCGCGAGCCTGCTCGTCAGACGCTAGTCGCCGACGACGACGCGGGCACCGCGGCTGATCGGGTCGAGGTCGCCCGTCTCGCCGTCGCGGTAGGCGCGCCCGCCGAGCATCCACTGATAGAGCAGAAACGCGACCAACGCGACCGTGCCGATGCCGATGCGAATCACGTCGGGCCAGTCTTGCCGCGTCACGTAGCCCTCGATGATGCCGCTCACCAGCAGGGCGGCGATGAGGCCGCCGATCACCGCGAACAGGGCGCGGCCGTCTTCGGCGAGCGCCTGCAGCCGCGTGCGCGGGCCCGGCGAGACCCAGGCCCAGAAGATCATGAGTCCGCCCGCGCCGGCCACGAAGATCGCGTAGATCTCGAGCTGGCCGTGGGGAAGGATGTTGAGAAAGAAGACGTCGAGCCGGTCGAACTCGGTCATGATGCCCGCGCTGATGCCGAGCCCCTGCGCGTTCTGGAAGAGCACGAACGGCACGAACACCCCGGTGATGCCGAAGGCGACGGCCTGCGTGGCGATCCACGCGTTGTTGCTGAACACCTGCAGGCCGAACACGGCTTCGCCCGACTCGCTGTAGTAGCCGACGAAGTCCTCTTCGGCGTAGCGGCGCAGGTCTTCGTAGGGTCCGATCGCCGCGAGCACGTCGGGGTTCGTCGCGACCCAGACGGCATAGAGCGTCGCGACGGCCACGAAGGCCACGGCGATCGCGATCGTCAGATAACGGATGCGGTACAGCGCCGCCGGCACCTCTCTCGTCGCGTAGCGGGCCACCTGGGCGAGCGGCTCGGCGGTCGCACCCGTGAAGCGCAGTCGCGCGCGCGACAGCAGCACGCTGAGGGTCGCGGCCTGCGAAACCTGGCCGGCGCTCGTCGTGATGGCCGAGAGCTGCGTGGCACCGGCCTGGTAGTGCTCGATGAGCTCGTCGGCGTCGCGACCGGCAAATCTGCGCTGGCGCGACAGCGTTCGCAGCCGATCCCATTCGGCGGCGTGGGCGGAGGAGTAAGCGTCGAGATCCATCTGTTTAGATGATGTCATGTCTGGCACTGCGGCGAACCTGAGCCAGCACGACAGCGAGCGCGAGCTGCTCACCGGCGAAGCCGTGGCGCTCGAGCTGCGCGCCACGAGCGTCATTCTGCGTATGGCCGGCGGCATCATCGACTACCTCGTCTACCTCGTGGCGACCGGGCTCTTCGCCTGGGGCGTCTTCTCGCTCGCGATCGACCTCGGCCTCGACGAGGCGCTCTACGCCGCCGTCGGCATCCTCGTGATCGTGGTCGGTCTCGTGCTGCTGCCCGCCGTGGTCGAGACCGCGAGCCAGGGCAAGTCGCTCGGCCGCCTCGCGCTCGGCGACCGCATCGTGCGCGACGACGGCGGCGCCATCTCGTTCCGCCACGCGTTCATCCGCTCGCTCGTCGGCGTGTTCGAGATCGTCTTCACCGGCGGCGGGCTCGCCGTGGTGGTGGCGATGCTCAACTCGCGCGCCAAGCGCCTGGGCGACCTGCTCGCCGGCACCTACAGCCAGTACGAGCGGGTCTCGAGTGCGGTGCCGCCCGTCTACGGGGTTCCGGTCGAGCTCGTGGAATGGGCATCCACCGCCGACGTCGCCCGCATGCCCGACGCGCTGTCGCGCCGCATCGCCCAGTTCTTGCGGCAGGCGGGCGGCCACACGGCGACGACGCGCGAGCGGCTCGCCCGCGACCTCGCGACCGAAGCCGCCCTCTACGTCTCGCCCGTGCCGGGCGGCGACCCCGAGCTCTTTCTCGCCGGCGTGGCCGCACTGCGCCGCGAGCGCGAGGCCACGGCGCTCAGGCTCGAGCGCGCGCGCCTCGACGAGCTGCAGCCGACCCTCGCGGCCCTGCCGCACGGGTTCCCCGACCGCGGCTGACTAGTAGCGGTAGTGGTCGACCTTGAAGGCGCGATCGCGGGCGAGCGATCGCGAGAGAGCCGGGCTAGTAGCGGTAGTGGTCGACCTTGAAGGGCCCTGCCGGGTCCACGCCGATGTAGGCAGCCTGCCGCGGCGTGAGCTCCGTGAGCTTCACACCGAGCGCCGCAAGGTGCAGGCGCGCGACCGTCTCGTCGAGCAGCTTCGGCAGCACGTAGACGCCGATCGGGTACTCGTCGCGCTTCGTGGCGAGCTCGAGCTGCGCGAGCACCTGGTTGGTGAACGAGGCGCTCATGACGAATGACGGGTGGCCGGTCGCGTTGCCGAGGTTCATGAGGCGGCCCTCGCTCAGCACGAGAATGCTGCGGCCGGTCGGCAGCCGCCACTCGTGCACCTGCGGCTTGATCTCGACCTTCTCGACGCCGGGCAGGGTCTCGAGCCCGGCCATGTCGATCTCGTGGTCGAAGTGGCCCACGTTGGCCACGATCGCGAGGTGCTTGAGCGCCTGCAGCTGGTCGACCGTCACGACGTTCTCGTTGCCGGTCGCGGTCACGAGAATGTCGATGTCGCCGATGACGTCGTCGAGCCGGGCGACCTGGTAGCCGTCCATCGCGGCCTGCAGGGCGTTGAT
>SXMG01000052.1 GCA_005778835.1 Actinomycetota bacterium | reverse complement strand
CTCTTCGTCCTTGGTGCACTTGCAGAGGTTGATGCCGCTGACGCACGCGCCGCCTTCGCAGTCGTCGAAATGCGTGCACAGGTTGCCGTCTTCGCACGGCACGTAGTTGCCTGGCGCGCCAATCTCGGTCAGCTTAGCTGGGAGGCTCGCACGTCGGCCTTCTCGACGATGCCGACCCGCTCGAGCGCCTGGAATGCCTGCTCGCGGTCCGATTCGCGGAACAGACCGAGCAGCGAGCGCAGCACCGGAGTGGCGTGAAGCCTGCCGACGAGCACGTTCTGCAGCACCGACACGCGGCCCACGAGGTTGAAGGACTGGAAGATCATGCCGACGCGGGCTCGCAGCTCGCGCAGGCGGCGGCTCGACGCCGCGTGCACCGCGACGCCGTCGACCTCGAGCGTGCCCGAGCTCACGGGGACGAGCCCGTTGATGGTGCGCACGAGCGTCGACTTGCCCGCACCCGAGAGGCCCACGACCACTACGAACTCGCCGGGCTCGATGTCGAGAGAGACCCCATCGAGGCCGATCGTTCCGGTCGGATAGGTGACGGTCACGTCACGGAAGGAGATCACCGCGTGCTCCAGTTCGTCGTCGAAACAGGATCGGGACCGGGCCGCTGGCGACCCGGTCCCGATTCGACCGTACTACTCGCCGAAGTTGGCCTCGACCTGACGCGCAGCGTCGAGCGCGTCCAGGTCGGCGGGCACGAGACCCTCGATGCTGTAGACGGCATCGAGCGCGGCGAGGCCCTCTTCCGACTCGGCGATCGCGAGGAAGGCCGCGGTGATCGCGTCCTGCAGGTCTTGCGGCAGGTCTCCGCCGACGGCGACGCCGTCGTTCGGAATGTTCGTCGACCACGCGAAGACGACGACGTCGGTACCGACGGTGGGCAGCTCGTCGACCACGTTGCCGCGGGCGTCGTTGAAGCTCACGCCGACCGCCGCGTCACCGCGGGCGACCGAGAGCACCGAGTTCGGGTGGCCACCGGCGAAGAACGCGCCGCTGAGGTCGAACGGGTCGAGGCCCGCCTCTTGCAGCTGCGTGGCCGGGTAGTAGTAGCCCGAGGCAGAGCCCTCGTCGACGAACGAGATGATCTCGTCCTGCGCAATGTTGGCGAGTGCCTCCTCGCCGACCGGGCCCGACTCGGCGGTGTCGACGCCGTTGCAGAACGCGAACCCGTCGTCGTCGACGACGACCTCGGTCGTGCAGAATCGGTCGGGGTCGTTGGTGAACCACTGCGTGACATAGGTGCTCGAGCCGAAGCGCACCGACTGCAGCACCGGCACGGCGCCGGCCTGGTCAGCCGCCTGCACGAGGGCGATCGGGCCGAACATGCCGATCTGCGCCTGACCCGACTGCATGGCCACGACGAGCGCGTTGTAGCTGTCGGTGACCTCGGTGGTCACGGGAATGCCCAGTTCGGCGCTCAGCAGCTCGCCGAGCACCTCGGCGTCGAGCACCAGCTGGTCGACCTCTTGCGAGGGCACGAGGCCGAGCACGAGCTCTTCGGGCCACTCGGTGCCGGCGGCGTCTTCTTCGGGGGCAGCGTCGGTCGCGCAGGCGGCGAGGCTGAGGGCGAGGGCCGAGGCGGCCGCGAGAGCGCCGAGGCGGCGGAAGGTGGTCTTCACTGTGAACTCCTTGTGGTGTCGGTGCAGGAAGGTGGCGCGCGGCGCTCCTGGTGGGCGCGCCGCTCGTCTTCACGGTAGCCCCTCGTTCGGGGGTGATCGAGTGATTTTCCGATCCGGGGCGCTGAAGTTAACGCGGTGTTCACCGGCGCCCGTCGAAGACCGAAACGGGCTCAGATCTGGTCGAGCAAAGACTGAACGTTGGCGGCACGCCAGGTCGGCGTCGCCTGGGGCTGCGGGTGCCGTTCGATGAGGCCGGTCTCGCCTCCGACCGCGTCCACCGGGGCGAGGTCGTTGACCCAGATGTCGCCGAGCGAGACGATGCGGCCCCAGCGACGAGCGGCGAGGTCGCCCGCGGGTGACAGCAGAGCCTCGAGCCCGCCCGGTTTCGCGGCGTCACCGATGATCGTGTCGAGCACAGTGTCGAGCCCCAGACGCGCCGTGAGCGTCATCGTGCTCGCGAGTGGCGAGTTCGTCACGAGCACGCGGTACCAGCCGAGCATCGCGCCCAGGCGATCGATCACCCCGTCAGAAGTCGAGATCTCGATGCGACCGGCATCGAGCTCGGCGCGACCGCGCAGGAAGGCAGCCGTCATCGCGTCACGCTCGAGACCGCGCTCGCGCGCCCATGCCGCCACCGCCGTGTAGGCGTCGGCGCAGCCGTCGAACGGCGTGCCTTGCTCGCCCTGCAGGAAGCGATCGAGGGGGTCGAGCAGCTCAGGCGCAGGTGCGGCGGCCTCCGAGGCCACCTGTCGCGCGAACTCTCGCACCGGCTCGTCGCCGAGGCACAGCGTGCCGTCGAAGTCGAGAATCAGCAGCCGGTCGGCCATCACGCCCGCGCGGACTCCGCGATCGATCCGAGCAGTCCGTTGACGAACGGGGCACTGTCATCGGTCGACAGCACGCTCGCGAGCTCCATCGCCTCAGCGATGGCCACAGCAGTCGGAATCTCGAGGTTGTGCTGCAGCTCCCAGGTGGCGAGGCGCAGGATCGCGCGATCGACGACGGGCATGCGGGCGAGAGTCCAACCGACGGCGTGCTGCTCGATCACCGCGTCGATCTCTGCTCGATGCTCATCGACACCGCGAACGATCTGCTCGGCGTAGGGCCAGCTCGACGCGCGCTGAGGCAACGCCGCGGCGCGGCGGGTCTCCTCGTCGAGCACCGCAGCGATCGGCACCTGGCGCACGTCGGCGATGTAGAGCATGTCGAGCGCGCGCTTGCGTGCCTTGCTGCGTGCGCTCACTACTCGTTCACGCGACCGAGGTAGTCGCCCGAGCGCGTGTCGACCTTGACCTTGGTGCCGGTCTCGAGGAAGAGCGGAACCTGAATCTCGTAGCCCGTCTCGAGCGTCGCGGGCGTGGTGCCGCCCGTCGAGCGGTCGCCCGGAAGGCCGGGCTCGGTGGGGGTGACCTCGAGCACGACCGAGGCCGGCAGATCGAGGTAGAGCGCGGCGCCCTCGTGCATCGCGATCGTCACCTGCTGGTTCTCGAGCATGAAGTTCGCCGCATCGCCGACGACGGTCGCGGGCACCGTGACCTGCTCGTAGTCGGTCGTGTCCATGAAGACGTAGTCGGCGCCGTCCTGGTACAGGTACGAGTAGTCGCGTCGGTCGACCGTCGCGAAGTCGACCTTGGTGCCGGCGTTGAAGGTCTTGTCGACGACCTTGCCGCTCATGACGTTGCGCATCTTGGTGCGCACGAACGCGCCGCCCTTGCCCGGCTTGACGTGCTGGAACTCGATGACGTTCCACAGCTGGCCGT
>SXMG01000051.1 GCA_005778835.1 Actinomycetota bacterium | reverse complement strand
GACGCGGGCGTCGTCGGCGGCCACGGCCGCCGCGCGCTGCGCCCGCTCGGCCTCGGCGGCAGCAGCGGCGAGCGCAGCCGCGTGGTCGAGCGCCGGCGCCGCAGCGCCAGCAGGCACGACCGGCGCACTGAGGTAGCTCGGCTTGGGCAGCGGCACAGGCGTCCACTCGCGACGCGCGACCGGGGGTGCGCGGCGCACGGGCGGAGCGAGGTCGACGAACTGCGACGCAGCGACGCCGGCGACCGGCTCGGTGCGACGACGCTGGGCGCGTGCGAGTCCTGACAGCAGAGTCACTCCGCTGATGGCGACGAAGCCCGCGAGGCCCGCCCAGGCCCATGCGCCTGAGACGATCGCGACGACGATGCCGACGATCGAGAGCAGGGTCAGCAACGAGGTGACGGCACGAGAGCGTCGCAGGCGACGCTGACCGAGACGTGCAGCATCCACTTCGGCCATGAGGCCGGGCGCCGACTCGGCGAGCCGCGCCCGCAGCGCCCGCTGCGCAGCCGCCTCGCGAGCACGCGCGATCGCTAGTTCTTCCCGCTGCCGCGCGGCGAGCGTGCGCTGCTGCGCCGCGACATCGCGGGCCGTCAACTCGGCGCGCACTTCGGCCGGAACCTCCGCCGTCTGGGCCATGATGCGCAGCGTCTGCTGCAGTCGCACGGCGTTGCGCTCAGTCGCCAGGTACTCGGTGCGACGGCGCCACATGGGCACGAGATAGAGCAGCCAGAGCGCCGCGGCGAGCGCGATGAGGATCGCTGTGCCGCCGCCAGTCTCGAGCATGTCGTAACGGTACGATTCGAACACCGGTCGTCACCGGAGGCCAGCGGAGTGTCTGCAGACCCGCGGCATATTCACCCCCCCCTTTTCATCATGCCGAGGAGCCCCGTGTCGTCGAGCCCTGCCCCCGAAACCGCCACCGCCGAACCGCGCCGCATCTCGAGCCTGTTCGGCAATGTCGAACTTGTGATCGTCATCATGCTCGGCATCGTGTCGGTCGTGACCGCCTACGCCTCGTTCCAGGCCGCGCTCTACGGCTCGAAGATGGAATCGTTCTACGCGCAGTCGACCCGCCTCACCGCGGAAGCCGAGTCGGCCTACCTCGAGGGCAACCAGCAGTACGTGCAAGACTCCGCAACGCTCGCCCGACTGCTCGAGCTCGAGGTCGAGATGTCGGCGACCGACCCCGTCATCGCTCAGCTCGCCACCGAGAAGCACGAGCTGCTGAGCTTCGTGTCGGTGTCAGACGAACTCGCCGCGGCCATCGCGTGGGCCGACACCGAGAACGAGGCCGACCCCGACTTCTACACTCCCCCGCAGAACGACGACGCCTACCTCGAGAGTCTGTTCGGCGGCTGGAGCACGCTCAACGATGACGCGGCCGAGGCCACGCAGAACGGCGACGAGGCGAACACCTTCGGCGACCGGCTCACGCTCAACACCGTGCTCTTCGCCGTGTCGCTGTTCTTGCTCGGTGTCGCGGCCGTGCTGAAGAGCCGCCGAGCCCAATACGCCCTCATCGGTGTCAGCACCGCGATCTTCATCGGCGGCCTCGCACTGACGGTGACGATTCCGTTCGTGTCGCTCTAGCCTCGCGGCGTCCGCTCAGCGAGCGGGCGGCAACGGGATGCTGTGCCGGGCGGCGATGCGGTCGACCTCGGGCACCTCGGCTGCGGTCGGGTCGACCCGGCCCGACTTCCAGCGCTGCAGCACGCCCTGGGGTACCTCTTCGACGGTGAGGCCGAAGCAGAAGTGGTCGCGCCAGTCGCCGTTGATGTGGATGTAGCGGCGGCGCAGCCCCTCGTAGCGAAAACCGAGTTTCTCGACCACGCGAAGTGAGGGCGAGTTCTCGGGGCGGATGCAGATCTCCATGCGGTGCAGACCGGTCGTGAAGAACACGTGGTCAGTGGCAAGCGCGACCGCGGTGGGCGTGAGCCCTCGGCCCGCGAATCCCGCCCCGACCCAGTAGCCGATCGTCGCCGAGGCGAGCGAGCCGTAGGTCATGCCGCTCACGTTGAGCTGGCCGGCCAGCCGCCCATCGGTCTCGATGACGAAGGGCAGTCCGGTGCCGGCTCGCGCCCCGGCGAGCAGCGAGCGGATGCTGCCCTTCGTGTCCCAGTTCATCGGGGCCGAAGGGCTCGTCGCCTCCCAGGGCCTCAGCCAGGCGCGACTCGCGAGCAGCTCGCGCTCGAGCTCGCGGGCATCGCGCACGCGGATCGGACGCAGCACAGTCGCGCCATCGCGCAATGTGGGGATGATCGATGCCACGCCTCAGTCTAAGTGCGCCGTGAAATCCTTCAGCCACGGGCGCAGCTCGGGCCCCAGGTCGTCGCGCTCGACGGCCAGCTGCACGATCGCCTTGATGTAGTCGAGACGATCGCCCGTGTCGTAGCGGCGGCCGCGGAAGACCACGCCGTAGACGCCGCCGGCCTCGGCGCTGCCGGCGAGCTCGAGGAGAGCATCCGTCAATTGGATCTCGCCGCCCTTGCCAGGGGAGGTGTGCTCGAGGATGTCGAAGATCTCAGGCTTGAGCACGTACCGGCCGATGATGGCGAGGTTCGACGGCGCCGTGCCCGGCTCGGGCTTCTCGACCAGGTCGAGCACGCGCACGACGTCGGGGTTGTCGGTCTTCTCGATCGTGGCGATGCCGTACAGATGCGCTTGCGCGGGATCGACCTCGAGCAGCGCGATGACGCTCGTGTTCTTCTCTTCGTGCACGTCGATCATGCGATCGAGCAGCGGGTCGCGCGGGTCGATGATGTCGTCGCCCAGCAGCACCGCGAAGGGCTGACGGCCGACGTGCATGTGGGCGCGCAGCACCGCGTGGCCGAGACCGAGCGGGTCGCCCTGGCGCACGTAGTGCATGTCGGCGAGGTCGGTCGAGTACTCGACCTTGGCGAGCTTGACGGTGTCGCCCTTGCGCTCGAGGGTGGCCTCGAGCTCGCCGACGCGATCGAAGTGGTTCTCGAGCGCGGTCTTGTTGCGACCAGTGATCATGAGCACGTCGGTGAGACCCGACGCGACCGCCTCTTCGACGACGTACTGGATGGCCGGCTTGTCGACCACGGGCAACATCTCTTTGGGCATGGCCTTGGTGGCGGGCAGGAAGCGCGTTCCGAGTCCCGCAGCAGGGATCACGGCCTTGCTGATTCGGGGAGTCATGGCCTCAGCGTAACGAAGGGGCGACACTACCGCGCGCCCTTGACACTGCGCCTCTAGCATGGGCGGTATGCCCTCCGAGCCCGACGGACACGCCATTGCCGCCAAGCGCGCGTTGAGGGCCGAGCTGCGTGAGCGTCGGCGCATCCGCTCGCAGCACGAGCGCGACGCGGCGACCGAGGCGCTGACGACCCAGCTGATCGCGCTGACCTCCGCGCTCGGGCCGCGCTCGCTGTCGTGCTACCTCGCGACCCCCGACGAGCCGCAGACGCGACCCTTCTTGCACTGGGCCGCCGAGCAGGGCATTCGCGTTCTGCTGCCGATCTCGCGCGACGACGGCCTGCTCGAGTGGGCGACCTACGACCGCGAGCTCGACGAGTCGCTCGACGTGCTCGGCATGCCGGTGCCGACGACCGAGGTTCTCGGCCCGATCGCGATCAACGATGTCGGGCTCATTCTCGTCCCCGCCGCCGCCGTCGATCGCGGGGGCATGCGCATGGGCTGGGGGCGCGGCTACTTCGACAAGACCCTCGGCTCGATGGACCGCCGCCCGCCCGTCTTCGCCGTCGTTTTCGACAACGAGGTGGTCGACGAGCTGCCGCGCGAGCCGCACGACCAGTCGGTCGACGGCGTGGTCACCCCGAGCGCCATCACGCGATTCGCCGACTGACGGCGGTCGTCGGGCGCGGTCAGTGGATGCTCTCCCGCGCCGTATTCTGGAGGGTGGAGGTTCTTCCATGCCCACGTACTCGTACCGCTGCACCGACTGCTCGACCGCGTTCGACATTCAGCAGGCCTTCACCGACGACTCGCTCACGGTGTGCCCGAGCTGCGAAGGCCGGCTGCGCAAGGTGTTCTCGGCCGTCGGCGTGACCTTCAACGGCTCGGGCTTCTACCGCACCGACAGCCGCGCAGCCGCGGGCGGGTCGAAGAAGGCCGAGGGCGGTTCGAGCTCATCGGATTCGGGCTCGAGCTCGTCGGGCACGAGCACCACCTCGACCACCTCTGACTCGGGATCGTCGGCCAAGCCCTCGACCACCTCGACCCCGGCGAAGGCCACCGCCGCCAGCTAGCACCGGGCCAGCTACCATCGACCCATGCTCAAGGGTTTCAGAGAGTTCATTCTTCGGGGCAACGTCATCGACCTCGCGGTCGCGGTCGTCATCGGCGCGGCCTTCACCGCCGTCGTGACGGCCATCGTGACCGCGGTCATCAACCCGCTCATCGGGGCGCTGTTCAGCGCGGAGTCGTTGGCCGAAGCCCTGCCGGTGCGCATTCCCACCCTCGCAGGCGGTGAGACGTTCATCTACTTCGGTGCGGTCATCGGCGCGCTGCTCAACTTCATCATCGTCGCCGCGGTCGTCTACTTCGCTCTCGTCATGCCCGTGAACGCGCTGACCCGACGGGCAGAGGAGCGCCGCAAGGCCGGCCAGCCCGCTGTCGACGAGACCGCACTGCCGACCGAGCTCGAACTGCTCGCCGAGATTCGCGACCTGCTCGCGAAGCGCGACGCGGCGCCGCCGGCACAGTAGCGCGCCCGCTCGCGCTCAGTAGTGCGGAGGCTTCTCCGCGCGCAACCGGTCGTCGTTCTCGTCGAGCCGGTGCCGCTCGGGCTCGGGGCTCGGAGCCGGATCCGACCCCGGCGGAGGCGCCGTGGTGACGCGACGGGAACCGCGGCGTTTGCCGCTCGGGGCGCGCCCCGCATCCGTCTCGGTCATGCCTCCAGGCTACGCCGCCCGGTCAGCGCGAGATCGCGAGCTCTTCGGTCGGCGTCCCCGTGGGCACGCCGCCGGCGAGGGCGTAGATGCGGTCGGCGACGGCCTCGGGGTCGCTGAAGAGCTCGAAGACGTGCACGCGCGCGTAGTGCCAACCGAGGCGGCGCATGAGGTCGGGGCGCAAGCGCAGCGACTCGCGCAGCGAGAGCGGGCTGAGCGCAGCATCCGTCTCGACCGCCACGCAGTAGCCACCACGGCTTGCGACGAGCGGCAGCTTGCCGCGGTGCCCGAGCGCGACCGTCATGCCCCGCGCCTCAAGGCGGCGGGCCAGGTCGATGAGCATCGGGTCGCTGTCGTCGGGCAGCTCGTCGGCCGTGCGGCGCGCCTCGATGTCGGTGAGCAGGTCGGCGAGTGCGCGGGCGCCGTGCGAGAGCCGGTCGTCGTCGAGGTCGCCGGGGCGGATGCAGCTGACGATACGCACGAACCGGCGGGCGCGCGTCATCGCCACCGCGAGCAGGCGGTCGCCGCCGGGCCGCCCGAGCGAGCCGAACTCGCTCAGCACGCGGCCGTGCGGCGTGCGGCCGAAGCCGATCGAGAAGATCACGCGGTCGCGAGCCTGCGCCACCGACTGCTCGATCGTCAGCACCGCGAACGGCTCGGTGCGGTCGCCGAGCAGCACGTCGTGCAGGTCGGGCCGGTGCGTGACGGCCTCGAGCACCGCGGTGTGCACCCGCGCGGCGTGCTTGGCGCTCGCGGTGACCACCATGAGCGACTCGTGCGGTCGCGCCGTCGCGTGCTCGATGACGAGGTCGACGGTGCGGCGCACCTCGACGTCGACGCTCTCGATCGCCCCGGTGTCGTCGTCGGGCATGCCGTGGCCGCCGTCGAGGTAGTCGACCGCGATCGAGGGATGCCCGAGGAAGGATCCGGCCCAGGGCAGCGACTCGATGCGGCCGGCGTAGAACCTGCGGTTCACGAGTTCGGCGAGGTCTTCGCCCCCGGCGCGGTACGAGCGCGTGAGCGAGACCGCCGGCAGCAGTTCGCTGAGCTGGAAGAGCGCCGACCCGGCATGCCGGGCATCGACATCGCCGTCGTCGATCGCGTCGCCGACAGCGATGCGGAAGGGCGCAGGAGCCTGGGTCACCGGGTCACCGATCGCGACGACCTGGCGGCCGCGGCGCACCGAGTTCGCGACCTCGGCCACGGTGACGGCTCCTGCGTCGAGCAGCAGCACGGTGTCGAACGCGATCTCGTCGCTGATGAGGTGAACGTCGTAGGGCGAGGCGAGCCACACGGGCGCGATCGGCCGGCTGAGGTGCGGGGCGTCGCGCTGCAAAGTGGCCGAGCTGAGGTGCCCCGACTTGAGCGCCGAGCGCAGCGCATCGGCCTCGTCGGGCCAGTCGGTGATGCCGATCGACCAGTTCTCGGCGAGCTGCCACGCGAGCAGCTGCGCGGCTCCGGCGGCGTGCGCCTCGTCGACGAGGCGGAAGTCGGCTTCGAGCCGCTCGAGCACGTCGGGCTCGGCGCCGAGGAGGGCGCGGTCGTGCTGCAGCAGGCTGTCGAGCGCCGAACGCCACCAGGCGAGCTCGAGCTCGGCGGCGACCTGCTCGCGCGCGACGTGCCGCGCGGCGAGGTCGCTCAGTAGCGGGCCCACGTCGAACTGCTCGAGGCGGTTGAGCAGCGTCGTGCGCTCTTGCAGGTTGGCGAGCACGTCGCTCTCGGCAGCGAGACCCGCGAGCATCGCGTGCAGCTCGGCGAGGGGCCGGTGCGCGAGCTGCTGGTCACGGCTGTGGTGGCCGAGCGGAGCATCCAGGGCCGCGAGATCGAGCTCGACCTGCTGGAAGGCGACGGCGACATCGGCGATGCCGACGGGCACGGTCGGCGTGATGCCGCTCGGCACGAAGCGCTGCCAGAGCACGCGCTGCTGCTGAATGCGCGTGAGCGCCTCGTGCAGGTCGCTCACGCTGACGCCCGGGCGCAGGTACTCCTTGGCGAGGCCCTTGAGTCGACGACGCGTGGCGGCGGGCATGGTCGACGACTCGCGGCGAGGCGCGGTGGCCGCGATGAGCTCGCTCAGCGAGCGGTCGAAGACGGCGGGCTGGAAGCGGTCGAGCGTGTCGCGCAGGTCGGCGAGCAGGCGCAGGTAGACGCCGAGCTCGGCGAGGGTCTCGAACGGCCGCATAGGGGTCACGCCGATGAGCGCACGGCCGCGCTCGACGAGGCGCGGCACGGTCTCATGGTGCAGGCGGCGCGCGAGCTGCTGCGCCGCGATGGCCTCGTCGCCGGTGCGGAACGAGGCTCCGTACCAGGGTGAATCGCCCGGGCCGTAGCTGAACTGCCCGAGCTCGGCAGCCTGCACCATCGTCTCGGCGGCCTCGCGGCGGTCGGCGGCCAGCAGCTCGACGGCCGCGCGGCTGAGTCGGGCCCGCGTTGTCGGCGGTGTGGGCAGCAGAGCCAGTCGGCTGAGCTCGGTGACGCAGTCGATGACGCTGATGCCGAGCTCGTCGTCGGGGCGCGAGAGCGCCTCGCGGTAGTCGATCAGCACCGCGCGCAAGCGGGTGAGCGCCTCGTTGACGTCGGCGACGCGCGGGCGCTGCGCCTTCTCGTTGCGGCTGATCGCGCGAATGACGTCGCGGCGCAGACTGCGCGCCGTGACCGCGATGCCGGGAAGGCCGATGTCGCCGAAGCGCTGCGCGATCGTGCGAAGGCTCGCGCGGCGCGGGCTCACGACGAGCACGCGCTTGTTCTGGGCCACGAGGGCGCCGAGCGCGTTGACCACGGTCTGGGTCGCACCCGTGCCGGGCAGCGTCTTGACGACGAGTGAGTTGCCAGCCGCGATCGACGCGATGACGTGCTCTTGCTCGGCATCGGCATCGAGCAGCAGCAGGTCGGTCTCGGGCGGGCGCTCGTCGGCGGGCACGGCCTCGACGGGCGACTGGCTCTCGTTGACGGCCCAGCGGGCGCTCGTGTTGCCAGCGAGGGCATCGAGCACCGGATGCGCGAGGTCGTGCGCATCGGCCACGAGCTGCGGGCCGACTTCGGCGAACGTGCTGACGACCAAGCGCGGGCTGATCGTGATGCCCTGCAGGTGCGCCGTCAGGCCTCGCAGGCGGTCGAGCGGCGGGTTCGGCTTGAACGCGTCGCCGTCGTGGGCAAGGGCGACGAAGGCGGCCTCGTCGAGGTGCACCGAGAACTGCTCGGCGAGCGCACGGGCCAGCGCCGGGTTGACGGCGACGGTTCCGGTGAGCGTGAGCTCGACATCCCGACCCCGACGCCGCAGACGCAAGGGGCGCAGCAGCAGCGGGGCGCAGTGATCGACGCCGTCGACGCGCCACGAGACGAGGCCGATGCCGAGCTGCACGGCGTCGATGCCGCGCGCGCTCGCGAGCTCGACGCCGGCGTCGGCTATGCGCTCCGCCGCGATGCGCGCCTGCTTGAGCGCCACGTCGTCGCGCACGAGATTGCTGAGAAGGGTGGGGCTGCCGGCGATGAACCGCGCGAGGCCGCCGGGGTGGCTCGTGCCGAGCTCGATGCGGCCGCGCGGGTCGTCGGTGAAGTGCAGCAGCGTGCTCGAGCCGCCGACGGTGGCGAGCTCGGTGCGCCAGCGATCCCAGATGGGCGAGGCGACGTTCATCGCGACCACCCGGGGGTCGTCGAACCGCACCGACGAGGGCTGCAGGGGGTTGGCCCCGCTGACGTCGTCGGCGTCGATCTCATGATCGTCGTATCGGTCGGCACGCCACACGCGGCCACCCTACGGCGACACACCCGAGTTTCTGGGGATTCCGCGCGGTCTGCCGCACAACCCGCGCGCCTAGAATCGGGGCGTGGAACTCGTGAGCGGGTTGGTCTCGGCTCTGGTCGCCGGCGGGGTCACGTTGCTCGTCGTCGTGGCCGCCGTGCTCGTGGGCGGCATCGTCATCGTCTCGCGCCGCCGCTCTCGGCCGGCGCAGGTCTCGGGCGACGTGCGGCGCCGCGCGGGCTCCGCCCTCGTGCGTGCTGACGACCGCATCGGCGAGGGCGAGAGCGACGTCGAATTCGCGATCGCCCAGTTCGGCGAGAAGGCCGCAGCCGACTACCGCGACGCCGTGCGGCAGGCGCGCACCGACCGCGACGAGATCTTCCGGCTGCACCGGCTCATCGACGACGAGCCGGGCGCCGGCCTGGCCAATCGCGAGCGCGCGGCCCGCATCGTCATGCTCGCCGACCGCATCGAGCGCACCCTGAGCGAGCAGGCCGCAAGCTTCCGGGAGCGCCGCTCGCTCGAATCGACGGCGCCCGACCGGCTCGAGCGAGTGCGCACCCGCGTCGCCGACGCCCGTGCCCGCCTCACTGTGACGACCCGGCAGCGGGATGCCCTGCTCGAGCAGCACGCCCGCACCGCGCTCGGCCCCGCTGTCGACGCCCCCGAGCGTGCTGCCCGGGCACTCGACCGCGCCGAGAGTCTGGCAGCGGAGGCGGCGCCGGGCAGCACGGCCCCCGCGAGCAGCGTCATGCAGACCATCGCCGAGGCCGAGCGCATGCTCTTCGCCGCCGACGAGGCGCTCGACGCGGTCGACGCCGTGGCCGAACGGCTCGACGACGCGGCCGACGCGCTGCAGCAGTTGCGCGACGACGCCCGCGTCGCCCGCACCGAAGCGCTCGAGGCCGCCGGCGCGGCGCCCGACGGCGACTCGGGTGCGGCGATCACCGAGGCCGTCGCCGAGCTCGACCGCGCCGTCGAGGCGACGAAGTCGGCCGGTGCCGACCCGCTCGAGCAGCTCGACGACCTGCGCACGGCGATGGACGCCGTCGAGGTGGCGCTCGCCTCGTCGCGCACGCAGGCTCAGCGACTCGCGCACGCGCGTGAGGCGTACCTCGCCGCGCGGGTGCAGACCGAGGCGCAGCTGGCGGTCGCCCGCGAGGCACTCGGCTCGGGCGGCTCCGCGGGCGCCCGGGCGCGGCTGGCCGAGGCGGAGGACGAGTTGCGGGCATCCGCCGCCCTCATCGACACCGACCCCGTCGACGCACTCGATGCCGCACGCCGCGCGCTCACGCACGCGCGCGACGCCGAGGTGCTCGCCCGCTACTGAGCTTGCAGCCAGGCAAGCACCGCGAGCACGCGGCGGTGGTCGCCGTCGGCGGCGTCGAGACCGAGCTTGGCGAAGATGGCGGAGATGTGCTTCTCGACGGCTCCGACGCCGATGAACAGGGCCGCGGCGATGGCAGCGTTCGTGCGGCCCTGCGCCATGAGCTCGAGCACCTCGCGCTCGCGCGCGGTGAGCGCGGCGAGTGGGTCGACGCGTCGCGCCATGAGCTGCGTGATGACCTCGGGGTCGAGCACAGTGCCGCCAGCGGCGACACGCTCGAGGGCATCCCGCACCTCGTCGAGCGAGATCACGCGGTCTTTCAGCAGGTAGCCGATGCCGCCCGTTCCCGCCGCGAGCAGCTCTTGCGCGTAGGCGACCTCGACGTACTGCGACAGCAGCAGGATCGCGATGTCGGGGTGCCGACGTCGCACCTCGATCGCGGCGCGCACACCTTCGTCGCGAAAGGTCGGCGGCATGCGCACATCGAGCACGACCGCATCGGGTGCGAGAGCGGGCAGGGCCGCGAGCAGGGCCTCGGCATCGCCGAACGCGCCGACGACCTCGAGCCCCGCATCGCGCAGCACGCGCACCAGCCCTTCGCGCAGCAGTACCGAATCATCGGCAACGGCTACGCGAAGGGCTGGCATGGCGTTCAGCCTAGGCAGTCGGCGTGCTGTCGGCATCGCCCGCGGTGGATGCTGCGCCCACGCCCGCGAGCGGCAGCGTCACGCGAACCTCGGTCGGGCCGCCCTCGGGGCTGGAGAGCGCGAACGTGCCGCCCATGCCCGCCGAGCGGTCGCGCAGTCCGGCGAGGCCGTGCCCGGTCTTCTCGACCGCACCGCCCGCGCCGTCATCCTTCACGACGACGACGAGGGCGCCGTCGGCGGTCGTGACGCTCAACGTGATGCCGCCGGCCTGCGAGTGCTTCGCCGCGTTGGCGATGAGCTCGCTCGCCACGAAGTAGGCGTTGCGGGCCACCTCGTCGGGCAGGTTCGCGGTCGCGCCCAGTTCGGTCTCGAGCGTCACGGGAATGCTCGAGCGGGTCGCGAGCGACTCGAGGGCCGCGAAGAGTCCGCGGTCGAGCAGCAGCGGCGGCGCGAAGCCCCGCGACAGGTTGCGCAGCTCGTCGAGGGCGTCGTGGGCCTGACGGCGGGCATCCTGAATCAGGGTGATCGCCTCGGCGGGGTCGGCGGTGCCGTCGGCAAGGCGACGCTCGGCGGCGGAGAGATCCATCTGCAGGCGGATGAGGCGCTGCTGAGGGCCGTCGTGAATGTCGCGCTCGATGCGGCTCAAGGCTGAGCCCTCGGCGGCGACGGCGGCCTGACGCGAGGTGAAGAGGTTCGACACCTGCTGCTCGAGCTGCTCGTTCGTAAAGCGGCCGAGGAACGGGCGCGCGATCGCGGCGTGCAGCCAGGTCATGCCGCGCAGCACGTAGGGAAGGGTCACGAGGGCGATGACGCCGAGCACGATCGCGATGACGGCGAGGGTCGGGGCGACCCGCTCAAGCCACCCATTGGCAATGAGCCAGTCGGGATCGGTCGAATCGATGGCCCACAGCTCGGGGCCGACGATGGCAAGCCGGATCGGCAGCGCCACGGCGGCCACGATGAACGAGAGCCAGATCGTCAGCACGACGAAGCTCAGCGTTGCGATGATCGGCGCGATGATCGCGCCGTGCAGCAACGCCAGCCAGTAGCGGCCGTTGGCGAGCGGACGCAGCCAGCGCTTCCACCACACCATGCTCGGGTCGCTCGGCCACACCGGCTGCGCGATCGGCGTCTCACCCGAGAAGCGCAAGCGCGCGATCTCGAACTGCCCTGCGTAGCGTGAGAGCAGCAGCGTGAGCGCGAGCACATAGATGCCGACGACGAAGACGAGCAGGCTCGCAGCGCCCGACACGAGCGACGTGAGGGCTGCGCTCACCGCGATAGCGATGAGGAAGGTCGGAATCAGGTAGCCGAGCGCGCGGGGCACGCGGCGCCAGAGGGCGCCGTAGCCCCAGCTGTCGGCGGCGACGGGAGTCGCGGTGGTCGAGGGGGCGGTGGTCATGGTGTTCTCCTGAGGTCAGACTGCCACGACGCACTGCGCGCCGGGGTGACTCCAGCCTCGCGATCCACGGTCGCGCGCGGCATCCGGCCCACCCACGAACCGGGGTGGGGCTAACCCCCGCACGCGCCCGGGGGCGCCGCGCTAGTCGACCTGCAGGGCCACGACCGTCACGGCGAGCGTCACGCTGATCGGGGCCGTCCAGCCCTCGAGCACGGCGCCGACCTTCACGCGGTCCTGGTGAAAAGCGTTGGGGCCCATGAACACGGCGTCGAGGGCCTGCTCGACAGAGAGCTCGACGCGCTGGCGCACCTCGACCGAGCTCACGAGCGTCGCGTCGGGGATGCTCGCCGCGACATCGTCTGCCTTGCCCGCCGGCACCTTCATGAGCTTGAGACCGTGCCCGAGCTCGCGCTGGTGGTCGCCGTGCGGCACGACGAAGATCGCGGTGCCGCCGGGAGCGAGGATGCGCCGCACCTCGTCGGCGCTGCCCGGCGCGAAGATGCGCAGAGCGACGTCGACGCTCGCGTCGCGCAGGGGAATGCCGCTCCACACGTCGGCGCTCACGGCGGCGAGGCGCTCGTGGGCTCGGGCGGCGATGCGCACGGCCGGAGCCGAGGCGTCGAGGACGACTCCGTGCAGCTCGGGGCGGGCATCCAGAATCTGGGCGGCGTACCACCCGGTGCCGCCACCGAGGTCGGCGAGCCAGCCGCGTGCGTCCGCCGGCACCGCCGCGAGCACGGCTGCGGCGATGTCATCGTGAAAGCCCTCGGCCTGAAAGCGCTCGCGCGCCTCGAGCATCTCGGGGGTGTCGCCGCTCGCGGGGGCACCCTTGCCCTTGTGGGCGGCGCGCAGGCTCACGTAGCCCTGGCGGGCACGGTCGAAGTGGTGACGGTTGGCGCACGTGGCCCCGTCGTCGGCCGGCGACAGCGGCTCGCCGCAGCTCGGGCACTGCAGAATGTCGAAGGTCGCGTCGAGGGTGCTCACTCGCGCAACCGTACAGGGCGCGCTCGCTAGGCTGAGCACGGCGTCTCCCGATCTCGTTCGGCGGCCATCCCTTCTCGTCGAAAGTTCGGTCATGGCTGTCGTCTTCGTGCTCATCAATGCGGTGTTCGTCTCGGCGAGCAACGTGCTGGGCGGGGTCGCCGCGCGTCGACTGCCGGTTCCGATCGTCGTCACCATCGCGGGCCTCACGACGATCGCTGTTTCGCTCACCATCGCGGCCGTCATGCCTGGCACCCCGAGCGCGACCGGCATTGGCCTCGGCCTTCTTGCGGGCGCTTCGGCCGGCGTCGGCCTGCCGCTCGCCTATCGCGCCTACGCGATCGGTCCGGTCGGCATCGCCGGGGCGATCATCGCGGTCGTCACCACCGCAGTACTCACGATCGTCGGGCTGCTGTCGGGCGATGCCATGACGCCGCTGCGCGCTATCGGCCTCGTGCTGTGCGTTCTCGCCATCCTGCTCGTCACCTACCGACCGTCCGTCGACGGAAAGAGGCCGAGCCTTCGCGGCCCTCTCCTGGCCTTCATCGCTGCGCTGCTCTTCTCAGTCTTCGTGGTCTCGATCAACTTCGCGCCCGAAGCCGACGGCTTCTGGCCGGTCTTCGCCGCCCGCATCAGCATCACGATCGTGGCGATGCTGCTGCTGTCGCGGATGCTCGCGCAGGAGGGCGGCCGCTCCGTCGCGATGCACTTCCGGGGTCGGCACGTGCTCATCCCCGTCGCCGCCGGAGCCGCCGACATTCTCGGCAACCTCTTCCTCGTGCTCGCGCTGCAGGCGGGCGACCTCGTGCTGCTCGCGATCCTCGCCCCGGCCGCGCCGATCTTCACGGCGATCATCGGCCGCGTCTTCTTGCGCGAACTCATGACGCGATGGCAGATCACGGGTCTCGTAGTCGCCTCGGGCGCCCTCGTGCTCGCGTCGCTCTAGCCGCGGCGGCGAGCCAGCAGCCGGGCGAGCACTCGCGCCCCGATGAGCACCTCGACCGCGGCGGCCGGGCGCAGCCAGCGCGAGCGCGGCACATCGACCATGCCGCCCTTCGCGACGCTCGCGATCGTGAGCCCCGCGACCGGAATCGCCCACGCGGCGAGAGTCGCGAGCTGCCACCCGCGGCTGTGCTCGTGCTTCACCGTGAACCAGGTCCAGAGCGCGGCGTCGGCGAGGTAGTCGCCCTGCGTACCGAAGCGGGTGACCGTGCCCGTGCGGCGCGCGAGCTTGCCGTCGATGAAGTCTGTGACCAGCGCCAGAACTGGCACCGCCGACCCGAGTCGCGCCTCGGCTGCGGGCAGATTCGCCCGAGCGATCGTGAGCAGATTGGGGATGCCCATCGTGCGGCGCTCCTCGAGCATCCCGAGATGCGTCACGGTCATGAGCCAGCTAGTCGCGACCCAGACGCGGCCATGAGGGTGTGCAAGCGCCGCCATACCAGCGTGCACCGCGGTCGCTTCGGCGAGCGCGACGGGTCGCTTGCGGGCCTCACGGATGCTGCGCAGCGTCGCGTCGGCGATGAACGCACCGAGGGCGCGGCCGGCGAAGCCCCCTCGGCGCAGTCCGCCGAGCAGCTCGTCGGTCGCAGCGCGTGAGTCGACGCCGTCGAGCACCGCGGCGCGCGGGGTCGAGCGACTCGATACCGCCCGTCGACTCATGCCCCACCTCCCTGCCCGTCACCCTATTCGGGGCGGCCGAGCAGAAAGACGGGTGCGACGCGCCGGATCGGCAGCGCATCGCACCCGTGTCTGTGGTGGGGCGGGTCAGCGACCGGTCGAGTCAGGAGCGCGGTCGACCTCGCCGCGCCATGCGCCGGTCTCGAACCCGTTCGACTCGACGAGCTCTTTGAACTTCTTGAGGTCGCGGTCGATCTGAATGTCGTCGACCTGCAGCAGGGCGCCGACCTTCTCGACGATCCCCGTCGGAGTCCAGGTGAGTTGCAGCGCGACGCGAGTGGTGTTGTCGTCGAGCCGGTGGAAGGTCACGACGCCCGAGTGCTCTTCGCCCTCGGTCGACTTCCAGGCGACGCGCTCGTCGGGGTGCTGCTCGACGATCTCGGCATCGAACTCGCGCTCGACGCCGGCGATCGAGACCTTCCAGGCCGTCGCGGTGTCAGAGGTCTGCACGATCGACTCGACCCCCGACATGAACTGCGGGAAGGTCTCGAACTGCGTCCACTGGTTGTAGACCGTGCTGATGGGTGCGTCGACGTCGATCGTCGAAGTGACTGTCGCCATGATGTGGTGTCCTTTCAGTCGTCTTCTTCGACGCTAGAGGCGCTGTCGGCCGACTATCAGGGGTTGACTTCACAGCCTCGGCATCACCGACGAGCGTGGAGGCCCTGCGCGATGAGTTCGATGACGTCGAGCGGCAGCGGCTTCGCGTGCGGGAAGTGCGCCGAGTCTGTCGCGGCGCGGTACGGCCCGACGACGGCCTCGTACGCGTCGTCGCCCCGGTAGACGGGGTAAAGGGCGAGGTGCTTCTTCCACGTCGCATAGTGCAGGCCGTAGCGCGCATCGATCATGACCGCGGGCATGCCGTACCGAAACGTCTCGGTGCCACCCGGAACGCACCGCAGCAGCGTCTCGCGCACCGCGAGCAGTCGCTCGCGAGCTGCCTCGGGTGCCGCGGCGATGTAGTCGTCGATCTCGCTCATGCGCTCATCCAACACCCGCCGCGCGCGGGCCGCCAGTGACCCGCGTTAGCGGGCGGCCGCGACTCGTGCGTGCGCGATGCGGTCGGCGGCGTCGAGCGGCGTGATGCCTTCGAGGGCCGCGAGGCCGAGCACGTCGCTGAGCGTGCCGCCGATGGCGCGGATGCGCTGCTCGACCTCAGCCGGGCTGTCACCACGGCCCGTGAGGGCGAGGTGGATGACTCCCCCGGCGTTGACGACGTAGTCGGGGGCGTACAGGATGCCCTTCGCGGCGAGAGCGTCGGCCCCACTGCGCTCGGCCAAAGGGTTGTTCGCCGGCCCGCACACGGCGCGCACGGGCAGCTGCTCGATGACGGATGCAGTCAGAATTCCGCCGAGACCGGCCGGCACGAAGACGTCGGCGGGCGTCGACACTGCGGCGTCGGCGTCGATCCAGGTCGCCCCGAGCTGGTCGGCGATCGCGAGCGCGCTCGGGTTGATGTCTGTCACCGTGAGCACCGCGCCCGCGTCGGCGAGCCGGCGCGCGAGCCGCGAGCCCACCTGCCCGAGCCCCGAGATCACGAACGACCGCCCGGCGATGTCGGCCGAGCCGAAGAGCGAGAGCAGCACCTGCTCGATCGAGACGAACACACCGAGCGCCGTACCCGCGGCCGGCTCACCGGCGCCGCCGTCCTCGGCGGGCAGGCCGACGACGTGCCGAGTCTGCTCGTGCACCACGGCCATGTCGTGCTCGGTGACTCCGACGTCTTCTGTCGTGACGTACGCGCCGCCGAACGACTCGACGAGGTCGCCGAGGTCGAGCAGGGCATCCCGGCGCCGATCCGCGTCGAGAACATCGCCCGGGCTCAGTGCGATGACGGCCTTGCCACCGCCCGCGCCGATGTCGGCGAGCGCGTTCTTCATCGTCATGGCCTGCGCGAGCCGCAGGGCGTCGGCAACGCCGTCGAGCCAGTGGTCGTACGTCCAGAGGCGGCAGCCGCCGAGGGCCGGGCCGAGGGCGCTCGAGTGCAGGGCGGCGGTGATGCGCAGACCCGAGCGAGAGCCCGTGACGGTCGTGACGCGCTCGTGCGTGAAGTCGGGCAGAGGGGCGGGGTTCGACATGAGGATCCTCCAAGAGGCACTGCTTGTGGCGGTGCATGCGTGCCGCGGGATGTGCGGTTGGCTCCATACTGGTCTACCATCGCGCGAGTGGCTGATATGCAGACGCACCTGACCTGCAACGTTGAGCAGTACTCGCAGCGCATCAAGATGCGCGACGACGTCGACGCTCCCCGCGAGGTCGAGCACTTCGCGAATTTTTCGGCGATCAAGGATGCTCGCACCGCCGGTGCCGCCCTCGAGGAACTCGGCTACGGGGTCGAGGTGACCCGGCGCATGATCTTCCGCGCCACGCTGCGCGCGACGAAGATGGCGACAGTCGACGTCGAGACGGCCGACCGCATGGTCGAAGAGGTCTTCGGCGTCGTGACGGCGCACCGCGGCGACTACGACGGCTGGGGCGCCCCGGTCGTGCAGAGCTAGGCGCCGACCGACTCGAGGTCGCTCACACTGACTGACACAGCGCCGACGAGGTCGGGCAGGCCGGTCGGGCGTGCGGGCATCCAGGTCAGGCGCTTCTTCCAGCGGCCACGACCGAAGCCGCCGACGAGCGCGCGCAGCACACCCGTCTCGTCGAGACCCGCCTCGGCGAGCGCCGCGAGCTCGGCCAGGTTCACGCCGAGCGGCTGGTCGCCGTTGCCGAGATCGGTGCCGTAGAGCAGCTCGCCGCCCGCGGCGCGGAAGGCGCGCACGTTCGCGAGGGCATTCGCCCGCTCGGTCGGCTCGTGAATGGCGAGCGTCGACACCCACCGCTGCCCCTGCGCCGCGGCCTGCGTGATGAGCGACTCTTCGAGCACCTCGCTGAACGGCGTGTGCGCGAGCATCTCGACTCCCGCCGCGATCGCGCGTGCCGCCTGCCCCGCGCCCTCCACGTGCGCGACGACGGGCAACCCGGCCGCGCGCGCTTCGGCAATGACGTCGGCGAGCAGCTCGTCGCTCCACACGGGGCCCGCGTCGGCGTGCAGAGCGATCTTGATGCGGGATGCCCCTGCCGCCAGCTGCTCGGCCACCGCGAGCTCGGCGTCGTCGGCCGAGGCGATCTCGCGCACCGAGCCAGCGGGCGCCCAGGCGCGATCGCTCGGGTAGCCGCCGGGTGCGGTGAGGAAAGCGCCTGCGAAGTCGATGAGGGCGTCGAACGGACTGGGTTCGGCCATCGTGGCTAGCCAGTCGGGGTTGCCGCCGAGGTCGATCACGCGCGAGAGGCCGCCCGTGGCGAGCGGCTCGAGCACATCCGCGGGGTGCAGCTGCAGGTGAACATGATGGTCGCAGAACCCGGGCAGCAGCACGCCCGGCAGCGGAATGCCCGCTGCGTCAGGGCCTGCCGGCCCGACGTAGTGCAACGTCGAGCCGCCGCGGCGGAAGAGGCTCGGACCCATCCACTCGCCACGCCAGGCGTCGGCGACGCGGAAGACGGCGGCAGGAGCGTCCATCGCTTTCGGGGTCACGGCTGGCCGATCTCGGTGCGCACCGCGTAGAGCTCGGGAAAGAACGTGAGGTCGAGCGCGCGCTGCAAGAAGTCGACGCCCGCCGAGCCGCCCGTGCCGCGCTTGAAGCCGATCGTGCGGCGCACCGTTCGCAGGTGCCGGAAGCGCCAGAGCTGGAAGTTGTCTTCCAGGTCGACGAGCTCTTCGCAGGCCTCGTAGACGCGCCAGTTCGACTCGTCGGCGCCGTGCGCGCCCTCGTAGATCTCGACGAAGACCGGAACAAGCTCGGGGGTGAAGACGTGCGCCTTCGTGACGTCGCGCTCGAGCACACTCGCCGGAATCGGGATGCCCTGCCGCGCCAGGTGCCGCAAGAACTCGTCATACAGGCTCGGCTCGTGCAGCAGAGCGTCGAGCACGGCGTGCGCTGCCGGGTCGCTCTCGAAGACCGCCAGCATGCCGGCGTGCTTGTTGCCGAGAATGAACTCGATCGCCCGGTACTGGTGCGACTGGAAGCCGGAGGAGTTGGCGAGAAAGCCGCGGAACTCGGCGTACTCGGTCGGCGTGAGCGTCGCGAGCACGCTCCACTGCTGGATGAGCGCCTCTTGAATGTGCTTGATGCGGGCGATGCGCTTGAGGGCCCCGCCGAGGTCGTCGTCGATGAGGCACTGGCGGGCCGCGCGGGCCTCGTGCAGCAGCAGCTTCATCCAGAGCTCGCTCGTCTGATGCTGGATGATGAACAGCATCTCGTCGTGGTGCTCGGGCTCGCTGATCGGACGCTGCAGCTCGAGCAGCTCGTCGAGCGCGAGGTACGAGCCGTAGCTCATGCGGGTCGAGAAATCGGTGACGACTCCCTCATCGATCGCGCGGGTGTTCTCGGGGGTCGACCCCTCGGCTGTCATGTCGCGAGCCTAGTCATGCCGGTGCAGAGGCACTCAGCGTGGCGAGCGCGGGAGCCACCGCTTCACGCGGAAGGTGGCCCGCCGTGACCAGCTGGGCGAGACCGTGCACGGTCGACCACAGGGCCGCGGCGTGGGCGGCCTGCCCCGCCTCGTCAGCCTGCGGCCAGAGCTCGGCGACGAGTTCGGCGAGCAGCGCGTGATTCGCGTCGATGAGCTCGGCCATCGACGAGCTCGGGTCACCGGGCACGCAGACCTCGGGGTCGTAGATGAGCGCGAAGGCGTGCGTGTGCTCGACCGCGTACTCGACGTAGGCGAGGCCGACCGCAAGCAGCCGACCCCGGGTATCGCCGCCGGCGTCGGCGGCCCGCTGCTGCGCCTCGACGAGCTCGGCCATCGAGCGGGCGGCGAGCGACTTCAACAGACTCGCCCGGTCGCCGTAGTGGTGGTAGGGCGCGTTGTGGCTGACGCCCGCCTGCCGGGCGACCTCGCGCAGGCTCAGCTCGGCGGCGCTGTGCCTCTCCAGCAGCTCTCGAGCAGCAGTCTCGAGAGCCTCGGCGAGGTTGCCGTGATGGTACGGCGCCGCTGATCTTGACATGCGCAAGATTGTACGCGATATTGACACTGTCCAGAATGTGGACACTGTCTAGATTGCTTGATCTCAGAGGAGAACCACCATGACCGCGCTCGTCATCGACGGCCACCCCAACCCCGACTCGCTCACCGCTGCGCTCGCACAGCGGTACGCGGAGGCGTACGGAGACGCCACGGTGCTCGCCGTGCGTGATCTGGAGTTCGACCCGAACCTGCGTCTGGGCTATCAGGGCGAGCAGCACCCCGAACCCGACATCGCGCGTGCCCACGCGCTCATCGAGGCGGCCGATCATGTGGTCATCGCGGCGCCCGTCTGGTGGGGCTCGATCCCGGCCATCCTCAAGGGTTTCATCGACCGCACCTTCTTGCCAGGCTGGGCGTTCCGGTATCGACAGGGCGGCCTCGTGACCGGCCTGCTCGCCGGCCGTTCCGCTCGCGTCATCGTCACGACCGACTCGCCGCTGTGGTACCTGCAGCTGGTCGGCGACACGACCGTGCGCCACGTGCGCGGCCGGGTGCTGCGCTTCAGCGGGTTCTCGCCCGTGACGGCAACCCGCTTCGGGCCCGTGCGCGGCTCGAGCCCCGCTCAGCGCGACGCCTGGCTCGACAAGGTGGCGACGATCGCGGCGAGCGACGCCGCCGGGGCGCGGAAGAAGCTAGCTCGGCAGCGGTAGTTCCGGCGTGAGCGGCGGCGGCACGCGCGTGCGGCCGAGCGCCGAACCCGACCGGTTCGCCGAGGCCTCGAAGGCCGCGCCGAGCGCGAGCAGCCGCGAGTCGTCCCAGCCCCGACCCGCGAAGGTCAGCCCGATCGGCATCGCGATGTCGTCGAGCATGCCCATCGGCACCTGCACGGTCGGAATGCCGAGGTGCCGCCACACGAGGTTGCCGTTCGCCACCCACGTTCCGTTGCGCCAGGCCAGCTCGGCGCTCGCGGGGTTGACGTCGGCATCGGCGGGCCCGATGTCGGCCACGGCGGGGAAGACGATCGCGTCGAGCCCCTCGGCAGCGAGCCAGTCGTCCCAGTCGAGGCGCCGGGTCGCGTCGAGCCCGCGCACGCCTTCCGCGATGTCGGGGATGCTCTCGAGCTCGGGCACCCCGGTGGCCCGCGCACGGTGCACGTAGTCCTCGAGCGGCACATCCTCGGGCGCGAAGCGGCTGAGGTGGTCGTCGTAGCGACCGGGCAGCGAGCCGGGAGGGGTCGGAAAGATCAGGTCGGGATCCACGTCGGCGAGCTCGTGCAGTGCGGGGTCGCCGTTTGCCTGCAAAAAGGTCTGCCACCCCCACATGCTGAGCTCGTAGAGCTCGTGGTCGGCGAAGTGCGGCGGAACGAGGCCGCGCGCGACCATCGAGCGGTCATCCGCCCGCCCGCGCGATTCGTAGTTCGTCACGACCGGCAGGTCGACCTCGACCACCGTCGCACCGGCCGCTTCGAGGTCGGCGCGCGCCTTCTGCCACTGGGCGATGACCGACGGCCGTGTCTCGATCGGGTCGTCGCCGCCATGCTCGGCGCCGAGATACACCTTCGGCACGCCGAGTCGCGCACCGCGCAAGGCGGCCGGGTCGGCGAGGGCGGGGTACGAATCGGGTCGCAGAGTCGACGAGGGCGGGATGCTCAGCCACGGCTGAGCGCGCCAGAAGTCTCCCCGGGTGGTGGTGTCATCGGCGACGACTGCGTCGAGCACGAGCAGCAGCTCGGCCATCGTGCGCGTGTAGGGCACCACGACGTCCATCGTCGGCACGAGCGGCCAGTTGCCGCGCACTGAGATGACGCCCCAGCTCGGGGTGTAGCTGCAGAGGCCATTGTTCGACGCGGGGCCACGCCCGCTCGACCAGGTCTCTTCGGCGAGCGCGAACGTCGCGAGCGAGGCCGCGAGACCGGCGCCCGAGCCGTTCGACGATCCCGAGCCGAAGGGAGCCGCCAGGTACGCAGGGTTGTAGGGGCTCTCGGCGCGGCCGTAGAGCCCGCGCTGCATGCCGCCGTTGGCCATCGGGGGCATGTTCGTGAGGCCGAGGCAGATCGCGCCCGCCGCACGCAGTCGCTCGACCGTGAAGGCGTCGTGCTGCGCGATCAGGTCGGCGAACGCGGGCGACCCACTTGCGACCGTGAGCCCGCGCACCATGTAGCTGTCTTTCGTGATGTACGGAATGCCGTCGAGCGGGCCGAGCGCGGCTCCGGATGCCCGCCGCGCGTCGCTCGCCCGTGCCTCGTCGAGCGCCGCGGGGTTGTCGACGATCACGGCGTTGAGCGCGGGTCGCGTGCCGTCGTTCGCCGGCTCGCGGTCGTAGGCCGCGATGCGCTCGAGGTAGCCCTGCACGAGCTCGACGGCCGTCGTCTCGCCGGCGGCGAGCGCCGCGGCGAGGGTGACGATGTCAGTCTCGACCAACGGCACGCGACTCATCGCGCGCGCACCGAGGGTTGCTGCTGCGTAATGCAGTGGATGCCTCCGCCGCGCGCGAGAATCTCGCGGGCGTCGACCGTCACGACCTCGCGGCCGGGGTAGGCGGCGCCCAGCAGGTCGCGCGCACGAGCATCCGCCACCGGGTCGTCGTAACCGCACGCGATGACGCCGCCGTTGACGGTGACGTGGTTGACGTAGTTCCAGTCGACGAAGCCCTCGTCGTCGGTCAGCTGCGCGGGCGCCGGAAGGTCGATGAGCTGCAGGCTGCGGCCCGCGGCATCCGTCGACTGCTCGAGCACCGCGCGAACCTCGCGCATGACGGCGTGGTCGGGGTGCGACTCGGAGGGCTGCTCGTGCACGAGCACGACCCCAGGCGACGCGAAGGTGGCGATCATGTCGACGTGCCCCCGGGTGCCGAGCGGCTCGTAGTCGCGCGTGAGGCCGCGCGGCAGCCAGATCGTGCGGGTCGTGCCGAGTGTGCGCGCCAGCTCAGCCTCGACGCGCTCTTTCGTGGCGTAGCGGTTGCGTCCGGGGTCGAGCTGCACTGTCTCGGTGACCATGACGGTGCCCTCGCCGTCGACGTGAATGGCGCCGCCCTCGTTCACGAGCAGACTCGGCACCCGCGTCACCCCGGCCTGCCCGAGCACGAACTCGGCGATGAGAGCGTCGCGGGCGAATGCGCCGCCCTGGTCGCCCCAGGCGTTGAACACCCAGTCGATGCCACCGAGCTCGCCGGTCTCGTCGTCGATGACGAAGGTGGGGCCGATGTCGCGCATCCAGAAGTCGTCGAGCGGCGCCTCGACGATGTCGATCTCGGCGCTGAGCATGCGACGGGCACGCTCGCGCTCGCTCGGGTCGACGACCATCGTCACCGGCTCGAACGGCACGATCGCGTGGGCGACGGATGTCCACGCCGCGTAGGTCGCCTCTCGAGCTGCCGAACTGTCTCCCATGACTTCGCCCTCACGAGGGAAAGCCATCCAGATGCGGTCGTGCGGGGCGGTCTCTGCGGGCATGCGCCAGGTCATGCAGGGAGCCTAGCGACGTGTCCCCCTGGCGCGGCAGACCCGGGGCGAACCGGCGACACCGACCGCGGCGGGGTTTCGCTGTCATACTTGCTTGCCTGGCCTACTCCGCCAGATGCGACTTCAGGGGGCACGATGGGCACACTCACCTACGACTCGACCTTGTCAGCCGATTTCGACGACCGCACACTGGCACACCTGCAGATGGTCGTCGGCGCGAAGTTGCGACGCAACGAGGCGTTCTACTTCAGCTGGAAAGACGATGCGTCGATCGGCAATGGTCGCAGCGTCGTCTGGATGCACCCGACGATTCCGATCTCGTTCAAGTTCTTCGGCAGCCGTCCGCCGTCGCTCAACCGTGCGTGGATCGACGAGCTCATGCTGCTCGCCAACACTCCCGGTGGCCTGCACATCGTGCCCGAGCCGACCGCAGAGGCTAACGGAGAGGATTCGTGATGCGCACCACCATCCTGTACGACGGCGAAGAGTACATCGTGCCGCGTCATTCGAGCGATCTGAAGGTCGAGATCGAGGCGATCCTCTCGACGGGCGCCGCAGGATGGTTGCGGGTCAATCACGGGCGCGGGCAGCTCAAGACTGCCGACCTGCTCATCCACCCCGGCGTCGCCATCGGGCTCATCGACACGAGCGACCCCGAGCACGTCGCGGGCACCGAGTAGTCAGCGCCCGCTCGGCGGTACAGAGCCGGCGGTACAGACGTTGAAAGGGCCGATGCCCGTTGTGGCATCGGCCCTTTCTGCGGTTCGCGTGACTATCGCGCGGTGCGCGAGCCCCGCGTGACGAGGCCGTAGATCAGCAGCACGATGATCGCGCCGCCGATCGCGAGCAGCCACGTCGTGATGTCGAAGAAGCCTTCGAGGCCCACGCCGAAGAGCTGGCTGCCGATGAAGCCGCCGAGCAGCGCGCCGACGACGCCGAGCACGAGGGTGATGACCCAGCCGCCGCCCTGGTTGCCCGGCAGAATCGCCTTCGCGATAGCTCCGGCAATCAGTCCCAGAATGATCCATCCAATGATGCCCATGTCGACCTCCCAGTCGAGTAGATGCTGCGGGCCCCGCACTTCAAGGCCCGGGCTACCCAAGCACAAGCCGTAGATGCGGGCACACCCCTTGTTCAGCGACCGGCAGCGTGCTAGGCGCGCCCGCTACCCCCCGAACGGGGGACACGCCGCGCTATACTCACCTTCGCCGCCGGTGGGGCGAGCACCAGCAATCCGGGGGGAATCACGGTGGGCGTTCTTCGCTATCACGATGAAGAGTTCGAGTTCGACGACCGCTTGCTCGCACACCTGCAGATCGTGGTGAGCACGAAACTGCGCCGTGCCGAGAACTTCTTTCTCACGTGGCCGGTGCCGGCTGGCGCCGGTAGTGGCCGGCATGCGTTGTGGATCGACAACGGAGTGCCGTTGCACATCACCTTCGCGGGCTCGCGTGCTCCGCAGATCAATCGCGAGTGGATCGAGTCATTGATCCTCTCGTCGGCAACGGGCAGCGTCCATCTCGACGACGAGCCGCCCGTCGTGTCGAACGACTGACGACGAGCATCCCGTCTCCCTATCCGCATGCGGCGCGAACCGCAAGGCCTGTGACGGTTCCGCCACCAGGGCATACCGTGGCAGGCGATGGGGAGAAGAACCGACATGGATGCTGCAGTTCTGCTGATCAACGATCAGCGCATACCGCTCGACGAGGGCGCCGACATGAGTGCACTGATCACGAACGTCATGACGGCCGTGCTCGACGGCGGCGGTTTCGTGCACATCGATGGCCGCCACGGCGATGAGTACGACGTGCTCGTGACACCGGCGACGCAGGTCATGGTGCGCTACAAGACGATCTCGTTCGAATCGGGCAACCCCAGCGGCCCGTGGACCTCGGCCATCGATCTCGATATGTGAGCAGGGCGCTCCGCCCCGTGCGCGCAGCGGTCTCGCCGACCGACCCACGATGGTGGCACGAAGTCAAGGGGCGGCCCCATGATTGGCGCGCACAGCCAGGCGTGCGACCCTAGAGCCTGTCGTCGGAAGATTCCGCGGCACAGAGATGCATCGACGCCATCGCGCCTAGACCACGCAGCGAGGGAGCACACATGCTCGACCACCAGCACGTTCCGCATCATCACGTGAGCATCCAGCCCGGGTCGTCTGACCCCGGTGGCTCGCATCCGTAGCCCGCAGTGTTCTGATCTCGCGACGACCGCCACGCTCGTCGTCAACCAGGTGCGCATCCCGCTGCCCGACTCCGTCGACACGACCGCGCTGATCGGCGAGGTGGTGCAGGCGGTGCGCTCCAGCGGCGCCGTGGTCCACGTCGTGGCCCGAGACGGAGTCGAGTACGACATCGTCGTGACGCCGGCGACGCAGGCCCTCATCCGCTACCAGCATTCGGCGACGGATGACCACGCCAGCGATGGTCCGTGGCTCTCGACTCTCGAGCTCGACTACTGACGTCGCCCGGCTCGACCTCAGCGCACTGAGCGGATCGGCAGCACCGCGAGCGCGCCGAGCACGCTCAGCACGATCGCGGCCGGAAACAGCCCCGCGAAGCCGAAGGTCAGCACGACCGCGCCCGCGAGCGCGGGCGCGACGGTCTGCGGCAGGGTGGCGGCGATGTTGACGACGCCGAGGTCTTTCGCGTGCGCGTGCGAGTCGGGCAGCACTTGCGAGACGAGTGCCGTGTCGACGGCTTGAAAGGCCCCGAAGCCGAAGCCCGAGATAAGGGCGAAGACGATCATGCCCTCGAAAGTCGGCCAGATCCACGGCACCACCTGCGCGAGCCCGACGATCAGGGCCGAGGCCACGACGAAGGGCTTGCGGCGCCCGACTCGGTCTGACCACGGGCCCGAGATGGCGATCGCGAGCACGAGCGTCGGCAGCGCGGCTGCCGAGACGAGCGGCAGCAGAGTCACGGCCTCGTCGCCGAGCCCGATGTAGTCCTGCAGGAGGTACAGCTGGTAGGCGACGATCAAGAAGTAGCCCGTGTAGAGAAGCAGTCGGCCGGTGAACGCCCAGAAGAAGTCGGGGTGCGCGATCGGGTTGACCCAGAAGGTCATCGCGAAGTCGCGCAGTCGGAAGGGCGGCCGTGGCTCACCGCGGTTGTCACGCGGGCCGGTGAACACCGCGAACAGCGTCAGCAGCACGACCGAGAGGCCGGCGAGGGTGAGGTAGGCCCCAGGGATGCTGCCTGAGAGCACGGAGGCGAGAATCACGCCGCCGAGCGAGCCCACCATCGTCATCGCGCCGATCATCGCGGCGAAGGTGCCGCGCACCGATTCGGGCACCCGGTCGGGCAGCATCGCCGAGAACGGGCCCTGCACGACGTTGAACGAGAGCTGCACGAGGGTCCAGCACAGGGCGACCATGAGAATGCTGCTCGAGAGCCCGAGAGCGACGAGCGCGAGCCCGCCGAACAGGGCCCCGCCCACGATGTAGGGCGCTCGGCTGCCGAAGCGGCTGCGCGTGCGATCGCTGATGGTGCCGGCGATGGGCTGCATGATCATCGCGGCGAGCGCGCCGATCGTCGTGACGATCGCCAGGTTGGCGACCTTGTTGACGGGGTCGAGCTGCTCGACTTGCAACGGCAGCAGCACGGTCGGAATCGCGCCCCACAAGATGAAGATGCCGAGCGTGCCGGGCATGAACCACAGCAGCAGGCTGCGCAACGGGCCCTGGATGCGCACCCGCTCGGTCGGGATCGACTCGACCACGCTGGGCTCGGATGACGTCGTCGACATCGCCTAATCCTCTCGCGGCATCCGGCGCCCCGGCGCTCCGTTGCGCGAGTGGCTGGTGTGCCGAGCACAGCGTACGACGGCACGCCCTCGAGCATGAAATAGTCTCGAAGCCGTGACTGACCGTCGTGCCGTCGATGCCGCTGACCTCACCGCCGACGAGCAGCTCTCGCTGCTCTCGGGTGCCGATTTCTGGCGCACGCGCGCGCTGCCTGAGCACAGCATCCCGAACGCCATGCTCGCCGATGGACCTCACGGGCTTCGCGCCCAGCTCGAGGCGACCGACCACCTGGGGCTCGCGAGCAGTGTGGCCTCGACGTGCTTTCCGCCGGCGGCGACGCTCGCGAGCAGCTGGAACGAGCAGCTCGTGCGCGAGGTCGGCGAGGCCGTCGGCCGCGAGGCCTGCGCGCTCGGTGTCGACGTCGTGCTCGGCCCCGGCCTCAACATCAAGCGGCATCCCCTGTGCGGCCGCAACTTCGAGTACTACAGCGAAGACCCGCTGCTGAGCGGCCGGTTGGCGGCGAGTGCCGTGGTGGGCATCCAGAGCACGGGCGTCGGGGCGTGCCTCAAACACTTCGCCGTCAACAACCAGGAGCACCGGCGCTTCGTGATCGACGCGATCGTCGACGAGCGCACGCTGCGCGAGCTCTACCTGCGCGGCTTCGAGCACGCCGTGCGGCACAGCGCGCCGCGCATGGTCATGGCCGCCTACAACCGCATCAACGGCGACCACGCGACCGAAGCACGCTGGCTGCTCACCGAAATTCTGCGCGAGCAGTGGGGCTTCGACGGGGTGGTCGTGAGCGACTGGGGCGCCACGGCCGACCGGCCCACGGCCGTCACGGCGGGCATGGATCTCGAGATGCCCGGCGGCGCCGGCACCGAACCCGCGTTGCGCGCCGCGCTCGCCGACGGCACCCTCGACCCCGCGCACGTCGCGCTGTCAGCGCAGCGGGTCATCGATCTGGCAGTGCAGGCTCAGGATGCTGCTGCCGGGCCCACACCGACGATGGCCGAGTTGCTCGAGCCGCATGACGCGCTCGCCCGCCGCGCGGCCGCCGCGAGCTCGGTCGTGCTCACGAATGACGGGATTCTTCCTTTGCGGCCCGGCACCCGCGTCGCGCTCATCGGCGCGTTCGCCGAGGCGCCGCGCTACCAGGGCAGCGGCAGCTCGCTCGTCACGCCGACACGGTTGACGACCGCGCGTGAGGCGCTCGAGGCAGCGGGGCTCGAGGTGACCTACTCCCCCGGCTACGAGCCCGTGCGGTCGGCACCCGACCTCGCGCTCGTCGATGCAGCGGTCGAAATCGCGCGCGATGCCGACGTGGCCATCGTCATGGTCGGGCTGCCGGGCATCGCCGAGAGCGAAGGCTTCGACCGCGAGACGCTCGCGTTGCCCGCCCAGCACGATGCCCTCGTCGAGGCCGTCGCCGCGGCGAATCCGCGCACGGTCGTCGCGCTGAGCGTCGGCGCCCCCGTGCTGCTGCCGTGGCGCGACGACGTCGCCGCGATTCTGCTGAGCTACCTCGGCGGGCAAGCCAGTGGCGGAGCCCTCGCTGATGCGCTGCTCGGCGTCGTCGAGCCGGCCGGGCGCCTCGCCGAGACCTGGCCCGCGGCGCAGGGCGATGTGGCAGCCGACCTGCACTTTCCGGGCGACCTCGCGCAGGTGCACTACCGCGAGGGGCTCTTCGTCGGGTACCGGCATGCGACTACCGCGGGTATCGCCCCTGCGTTCGCGTTCGGGCACGGCCTCGGCTATGGCTCGAGCGAGTGGGGAGCGGCGCGCGCGAGCTCAGCATCCGTCGCCGCGGGCGGCAGCGTGACCGTCTCGGTCGACGTGACCAACACGGGCGACCGCGTGCGCGACGAGCTCGTGCAGGTCTACGCGCACGACCTGTCTGGCGTCGTGCTGCGGCCCCGGCGCGAGCTCGTCGGCTTCGCGCGCACGTCGCTCGAACCCGGCGAGACCCGCACGGTCGATATCGAGATCGCCGCCGACGCCTTGCGCTTCTGGGATGTGCGCTCGCACGACTGGGCTCTGCCGGTGGGCGACGTCGACCTCGAGGTCGCCCGCTCGAGCACGCAGGTCGACGCGGTGGTCCGCGTCCGCGTCGAGGGCACCACGACCGTCTCGGCCGAGCCTCCGAGCACCCCGACCATCGCCTCGACCGATGCGCTGTGGGCTCAGCGGCTCGGCCGCGAGACACCCGCGCCGGCACCCGCGCGGCCGTTCACGCGGGAGTCGACCGTCGGCGACATCGCGCACACCCTCACTGGCCGCGCCCTGAAGTCGGCCATCGCGCGCATGATGCCGCTGAGCGAAGAGGACAAGAACGACCCCACCTCCCGCGCGCTCATCGACCGAACCATCAGCGAGCTTCCCCTGCGCGGGCTCGCCCAGATGTCGCAGGGGAAAGTGACCTGGAAGACGGTGGATGCGGTGGTCGCCTTCGCGAACCGCCGCCCGCTCGCAGGGCTCGGCGCGCTGCTGCGCCGCAGCTAGGGGCGCGTCGCGCGCTCGAGCAGTTCGAGCACGTGCTCGTAGGGCTGCCCCGTCGCCCGCGTCATGCCGAGCTCGCACGTGCGGTTCACCGAGGCGTGAGCATCCGCTCCCGCGGCGCGCACCTCTGCCGCTTCGGCCGCCGTCGCCGAGGCCGTGAGCTCGGGGTGCAGCATGCCGCGATCACCCGCGAAGGCGCAGCAGGTCCACTCGTCGGGCACGAGCACCTCGTCGGCGACGGCTGCCGCGACGCGACGCAGCGCGCCGTCGATGCCGAGCCGGGTCGACGAGCACGTGGGGTGCAGGGCGAGGCGGCCGATGCGGGTGCCGACGTCAGGCAGTCGGGGCAGCAGGTGCTCGTCGACGAACGCGACCGCGTCGATGACGCGTAAGCCTTCGGCGCCCGCGGCTTCCAGCAGCACCTCGAGGCCCTCGGTGCACGAGCTCGCGTCGACGACGATCGGCAGAGTGCCGTCACGCGTCGCCGTGCGCAGCGACGCCGCGACCCGGTCGCGCATGACGGCGTAGCCCTCGCTGAGGCCCTTCGACTTCCACGGGGTGCCGCAGCAGAGGCTCGGCAGATCCGGCGGCGTCGCAAGCCGGATGCCCGCGCGCTCGCACAGCGCGGCGAACGACTCGGCGGCGCCGAGCCCGGCGTCTGTTCCCAACTCAGGCTGAACAGGCCCGAACATGGTGTTCGTGCAGCTCGAGAACCACACAGCCTGAGTGGCGAACGGGCCGTCGGGCTCGTCGACGATCTCGCGACGGCGCTTGCCGCCCGCAGGCAGTTCATCGCTGTAGCGGGGCATGACGTCGGCTCCGAGCAGCGCGCGGCCGACCACCGTCGCGGCCCCGGGCAGCGCCGCGGGCATCGCGTCGGCCATCGTCAGGCCGATCGAGGCACCGCGCGTGACGGCATCCCACTGCTTCGCGGCCGTCTTCCAGCCCTTCTGCGCGATCGTGCCCGCGTTCTCGCCGCGGAGGCGCCGCACGAGGTCGCCGGTGTTGATGAGCACGGGGCAGGCCGTCTGACACATGCCGTCAACGGCACATGTCTGCACGCCGTCGTAGTCGTATTCGCGCTGCAGGATGCGCACGAGAGCTGAGTCGCCCGCGGCCTCAGCGCGTTGCATCTCGCGGCGCAGCACAATGCGCTCGCGCGGGGTGAGGGTGAGGTCACGGCTCGGGCACACCGGCTCGCAGTACCCGCATTCGACGCAACGGTCGACCTCGGCCTCAACCGGGAAGACGGGCTTGAGGTGGTGCACGTGCGCGTCGGGGTCGTCGTTGAGCAGCACCCCGGGGTTGAGCAGGCCCGTGGGGTCGATCAGTCGCTTGACCTCGCGCATGACGTCGTAGAGCTCGTCGCCGTACTGTCGGCGCACGAACGGCGCCATGATGCGCCCCGTGCCGTGCTCGGCCTTCAATGAGCCGCCCTGCCCGAGCACGAGGTCGACCATGTCGGCCGTGAAGCGTTCGTAGCGCGCGAGCCCCTCGGCGGTGTCGAAGCGCTCGTTGAGCAAGAAGTGGATGTTGCCGTCTTTCGCGTGCCCGAAGATCACGGCGTGCTCGTAGCCCTCGCGCTCGAACAGCGCGATGAGGCCCTCGCACGTGGCTTTGAGCCGTTCGACCGGCACCGCGACGTCTTCGAGCAGCGCCGTCGTGCCCGAGGGCCGACTGCCCGCGACGGCCGTGAACAGGCCCTTGCGCAGGTGCCAGAGCTGGGCGCGCGTGCGGGCGTCGCTGCTGAGCGCGCTTGTGGTCTGGTCTGGGTCGACGGATGCTGCGCCGAGCGCCCGCATCCCCGCGAGCTGAGCGAGCACCGGTTCTGCCGCCGCGACGCTCGCGCTCAGCGCCTCAGCCGACTCGCGCTGAAACTCGACGAGCAGCGCCGCGTGACCCTCGACCTGCAGGGTGCGCAGCTCGAGCGGCGCTTCGGGGTCGCGTTGCGCGACCCGCAGGCTCGTCGCATCGAGCAGTTCAATCGCCGTGAAACCCAGGGCGACGAGCGCTGGCAGCGCGGCCGTCGCCGCACCCAGGTCGTCGAAGACGAGAAAGCCCGTGGCCACGTGCGCGCCGACCGGCACGGTGCGGAAGATCGCGTCAGCGACGAAGGCGAGAGTGCCCTCGCTGCCGATCACGAGGCGCAGCAGCAGCTCGACCGGGTCGTCGTGATCGAGGAACGCGTTGAGGCCGTATCCCATCGTGTTCTTGATCGCGTGCAGTCGCGTCAGCGTCGCGACCGAGGCCGGGTCGGCTCGCACTCGATCGCGCAGGGCCTCGAGGCCGGCGACGAGCTCGGGGCGGGCATCCGTCAACCGCGCCAGCGCGTCGGGCGCCGCCGTGTCGACGACCGTGCCATCGGCGAGAACCAGCACCGCCGACTCGAGCGTGCGGTAGGTGTTGGCGGTGATACCGCACGCCATGCCGCTCGAGTTGTTGGCGATGACGCCGCCGATCGTGCAGGCGATCTCGCTCGCCGGGTCGGGGCCGAGTTTGCGGCCGTGCCGCGCGAGACGGGTGTTGACCGCGCGCACAGTGGCGCCGGGGCCGGTGCGCACGCGGGCTCCGTCGTCGAGCACCGTGATGTCGCGGAAGTGCCGGCGGGTGTCGAGCAGCAGGCCGTCGCTGCCGGCCTGGCCGCTGAGGCTCGTGCCGCCCGAGCGGAAGGTCACCGGCACGCCTGCTGCGCTGGCTGCGGCGAGCGCCGCACCCACCTCGGTCGCGTCGCGCGGGGCGACGACGGCCTGCGGGGTCAGTTGATAGTGCGAGGCATCGTGCGCTGCGGCCAGGCGATCGGTCGCGCGAACCGCGGGCTCGAGCCGGGCCGACCGCAGCTCGGCGAGAAGGCGGGCCGAGGGTTCCGCGAGCAGGGAGGACCGTGTCGCGGCCATGACCGGCTCCTCACGCTCGGGCGGACGCCCCCTCGACGAGCGCGCTCGGTTACATCATACGTAACGACATCGAGGCGCCCGCCCCTGACGCACTGCCGGCGCAGCCGCCGAGCTAGCGCTCGTCTTCCTCCGCGCGCGACAGGCGCTGGGAGACGTACACCGGAATGAACGACAGCAGAATGAGCACGGTCGCGATCACGTTGACCTGCGTCGCCTCGTTAGGGCGCGCCATCTGGTTGAACATCCAGAGCGGCAGCGTGTCGACGCCTGCCGGAGCCGTGAAGATCGTCACGACGATCTCGTCGAAGCTCAGAGCGAAGGCGAGCAGGCCGCCGGCGACGAAGGCCGTGCGGAACTGCGGGAAGGTGACCAATCGGAACGTCTGCCACAGGCTCGCACCGAGATCCATCGAGGCCTCCTGCATGCTCGGGTTCATGCGCCGCAACCGCGCGAACACATTGTTGAACACCATGACGATGCAGAACGTGGCGTGGGCGATGATCATGCCGAAGTAGCCCACCTGAATGCCGATGGGCTCGAGCACGTTGTTGAACGAGTTGCTGAAGGCCACACCGGTGACGACGCCCGGTAGAGCGATCGGCAGCACGATGAGCAGGTTGACCGTGCTCTTGCCGAAGAAGTCGTAGCGCTGCAGGGCGAAGGCGGCCAGGGTACCGAGCACGAGGGCGATGACCATGGCGCCCGCGGCGACGATCACCGAGTTGCGCACGGCGGCCCAGAGCGCTTCGTTCTGAAAGGCGCGCACCCACCAGTCGAGCGTGAAGCCGCTGATGGGCCAGTTCGCGATCGGTGCCACGTTGAACGAGTTGATGATGACGAGGAAGAGCGGCGTGTACATGAACACGAGAACGATCGCGACGATGACGCCGAAGGCGACCTTCGCGGGCCGGGTGAGTCTCAGCATGAGCGCGTCACATTCTCTCGAGGGCGCCGGTTCGCCGCGTGACCAGCAGGTAGATGACGACGAAGGCGATCGGGATCACCGAGAACGCGGCCGCCACGGGCGGGTTGAGATTGATGTTCGAGGCGATGATGCTGCCGATCATCTGCGCGTTCGCTCCGCCGACGAACCGGGCGACGATGTAGTCGCCGAGGCTGAGCGAGAAGGTGAAGACACTGCCCGCGATGAGAGCGGGCCAGAGCAGCGGCAGCACGACGGTGCGGATCGTGGTGAAGCCTCGCGCGCCGAGATCGGCGGAGGCGTCGAACAGGTTCACCGGAATCTGACGGATGGCCGTGTAGACCGGCAGCGCCATGTACGGGAACCAGAGGTAGGTGAGAGTGAGAACGACGGTCGGGATGCTGAAGCCGGGCCCGCTGATGCCGAACGGCGTCATGAGCCAGTTGAAGAGCCCCTCCTCCGTGAAGGTGATGCGCATCGCGAGAATCTTGACGAGGTAGCCGGCCCACAGCGGCAGAGTGATGGCGACGGCGAGCACTGCGCGCACCCAGGGCGACGCGAGCTTGGCCATGAAGATGCCCAGCGGCACGGCGAACAGGGCGCTCAGCAGCGTGACGGCGAGCGCGATGCCGAGGGTGCGCAGAGAGGTGTTGATGTAGGCGGGCTCACTGAACACGAGAATGAAGTTGTCGAGCGTGAAGCCCGGAATCACCTTCGAGGTGAACGAATCGATGTACCAGAACGCCGTGACGAGCAGCAGCGCGAGCGACACGATGTAGAGCCCGACGAGCCAGGTCAGCGGCAGGCTCAGCAAGCCGACCAGCCGCATCCAGCGGTGCCGGTACAGCATCGTCGACACGGGCTTGCTCGCCCGAACAGGTCGCGGCGCCGGTAACGGTGGCGCCGGGGTCGAGGTCGCGGTCACGGGGTTCCTTCGAGGCTGGTGGGTGGAGAAGTGGTGGTGCGGTGGGGCGAGGCGATGAACCTCGCCCCACCGCAGTCAGGGCTTAGCCCTTGACGGTCGCCCAGGCGTTGGTCCAGTCCTGGAACGAGGTGCACTGCACCTCGGTGCGGCCGTCGATGCACTGCTCGATCGGCGTCGTCCAGTACCAGACGTTCTCGAAGTACTCCTCGTTGAGGGCGTTGAACTCCTCGCAGTGAGCAGCGGCCTCGTCGTTGAGCTCGCAGAACGCGCCGTTGGCGGGGGCCATGCCGAAGTTCATGGCGATGGCACCGTTGACCTCGGCCTGGCTGGTGTAGTCCATCCAGAGGTAGGCGCAGTTCGGCGAGTCGGACTCGCTCGAGATCATCCACGCGTCAGACCAGCCGGTCGAACCCTCCTGCGGCAGCGTGCCCGCCATGCGGTCGTCGGCAGCCAGCTTGCGCAGGATCTCCCACGAGGTGCCCGCGACGGTCGTGCCGCCGACGAACGAGGTGATCTGAGCGACCGGGTCGGCCCAGTACTCGGCGACGATCTCGTTCTGCTGCTTGAGCAGGTCGACCGCCGCAGCGAGCTGCGTCTCGTCGAGCGCGTACGGGTTCGTGATGCCCAGCTCAGGCTGGTGGTACATCAGGTAGACGGCCGCGTCGGCGATGTAGATCGGTGCGTCGTACGCGGTGATCTGGCCGGCGTAGGGGCTGTCTGCCTCCCACACGACATCCCAGCTCGTGGGCGTCTCCGTGACGACCTCGGTGTTGTACTGCAGGATGTTGGCACCGCGGCCGATCGGAACGCCGTAGACCTTGCCGTTGATCGTGTCATACAGCTGGCCCTGCATGCCCGGAACGATCTCGTCGCCGAAGTTCGGGAGGAGGTCGCGGTTGATCGGAGCGACGTCGCCGCCGACGATCAGGCGCAGGCTGGCGTCACCCGAGGCCGACACGAGGTCGTAGTCACCGGTGCGCATGAGCTGCACCATCTCGTCACTGGTACCCGCCACGCGTCGGTTCACGACACAGCCGGTTTCTTCGGTGAAGGTGTCGGCCCAGGCCGGCTCGACGAAGCCCGACCAGGCGACGATGTCGACCGAGCCCTCGGCGTCGCCGAGCGCCTCGAGCATGGGCACATCGGGCACATCGAAGACGATGCCGCCCGCGCCGGGGTCGGCGGGAGTAGCGCAACCAGCGAGCAGCAGTGCTGCCGCCGCGGTCATGGCCGAGACGGCCATCAACTTGGTTTTCATGGTTTCTCCTTGCGTAGGGGGTGGTGCTGTGTGGTGATGCGGGAGTGATGGTGCGGGGAGGTGGTGCGGGTCAGGGAACGACGGCTGCGTGCTCGGTCACCCAGACCGCTCGCACGATGTCGCCGCGGTGGTAGGGCGCCGTGTCATCGGGCGCGTGATCGTTGTGGCGCTCGGCCACGACGCGCAGCCCGTCGACGGTGTCGACGATGTACCGGGTGGTCGGGCCGGTGTAGACGGTCTCGACGATCGTGCCGTCGACGCAGGTCTCGTGGGCGGCGGGCTCGGTGCGAGCATCCACGAGGCGAACGCGCTCGGGCCGCACGCTCATCGCCTTCGGCACGCCCGTGAGCCGTTCGGCGTGGGCGGCGTCGATGAGATTCGACAGCCCCAAGAAGCCGGCGACGAAGGCCGTCTGCGGGTACTCGTAGACCTCGCGGGGCGTGCCGACCTGCTCGACGCGGCCGTTGTTGAAGACGGCGATGCGGTCGCTGAGTGTCAGGGCTTCTTCTTGATCGTGGGTCACGAAGATGAAGGTGATGCCGACCTCGCGCTGAATCTGCTTGAGCCTCCCACAACTTGCCCGAGGAGACGGCGGTCACGCTCACGCCCGACGGCTGGCTCCGGACTGGCGACCTCGGCGAGATCGATGATGGCGGCTTCCTGCGCATCACCG